>CATZMG010000031.1 GCA_958421655.1 uncultured Collinsella sp. | reverse complement strand
GGCCACAGCGACAACGGCAACAAGCCAGTTGGTCTGGCAGTTGGCAATGGCAGAGCTCGCCAAGATCAGGCCGATGGAAATGACGATGGGACCGGTCACCACCGGCGGAAAGAAGCGCATGACACGCTTGGCGCCAAATGCGCGAAACAGCGCCGCCAGCACCGGATAGAGCAGGCCGGCGCAGGCAACGCCCAGGCAAGCGTAAGGCAAAAGCTCGGCCTCGCCGTTGGGTGCAATGGCGGCATAACCCGCGATAAAGGCAAACGACGAGCCCAAGAATGCCGGCACCTTACCGCGCGACAAGAAGTGGAACAGCAGCGTACCCAAGCCGGCAAACAAAAGCGTCGCCGAAACCGAGAGACCGGTGAGCACGGGCACCAGCACGGTGGCGCCAAACATGGCAAACAGGTGCTGCAGACCGAGCAAAAACATGCGCGGGCGGCCAAGCGACGATGCATCGTAGATGGCATCGGTGACGGCGGGCGTCGAGGATTGGGACATGGATGTCCTTTCGAATGGAAGGGCGATCGGGCATATTGGATAACCTGCCCGAACGATACGATCCGAACCATTGTACGCGATGCGCCATGTCTCGCACGCGCCGTCACCTGCGAACGTTACCGCTATTTCCAAACGCGCTCGGCAATACGTTTGACCAGCGCGATCTTTGCCCACTGTTCGTCCTCGGTCAGTTTGTTGCCAATCTCACAGCTGGCAAAGCCACACTGGGGCGACAGGTACAGGTTCTCGAGCGGCACGTACTTTGCAGCCTCACGGATGCGCTCGACGATAACGTCCTCGTTCTCGAGCTCAGCGGCCTTGGTAGTGACCAGTCCCAGCACCACCTTCTTGCCGGGAGCAACGTACTTGAGCGGCTCAAAACCACCGGCGCGCGGCGTATCGAACTCCAGATAGAACGCATCGACGTCCTCATGCGCAAACAGGTACGGCGCGATGGGGTCGTAGCCGCCCTCAAAAGCGTAGGTGGAGTGGTAGTTGCCGCGGCATACATGTGTGTTGATGACCAGATCGTCGGGCTTGCCCGCGATGGCGGCATTGTTGAGCGCCACACCCAGCTCGCTCACCTTTTGCAGATCAACCGGGCTCATGCCAGTCTTTGCCACGAAGTCGATGTCGCAGTAGATACCCCAGGTACAGTCATCAAACTGGATATTGCGGCAGCCAGCGGCATACAGGTCGGCAATCACGGTGCGATATGCTGCCGCGATGGCGTCGGCGAGCTCTTCGTCGGTCTTATAGACAGCACGCAAGCTCTCCTGCTGGCCATCGCAGCGGTCGAGCGTGACTTCTGAGAACGTCTGAATCGGCGCCGGGATGGTCTGGCGTGCAACGTGGCCCTCGCCCTCAAGTGCCTTGACAAACTTAAAGTGCTCGACGAAGGGGTGATTCTCGCCGCTGATGGGGCCGGTCACCACGGCGGTATCGGCCGTGGTCTCCTCGTCGTGGAACATATAGCCCGTACGCGAGGTACGGCGTTCAATGCCGTTGAGCCCCCACATAAAGTCGAGGTGCCAGTAACTGCGGCGAAACTCGCCATCGGTAATCACCTGCAGGCCAGCGGCCTTTTGCTTGTCCACCAGGTCGCGAATGGCCTCATCCTCGGCGGCCTTAAGCCCCTCGGCATCAAGCGCGCCTGCCACATAGGCAGCGCGGGCGTCCTTTACGGCCTGCGGACGAAGAAAGCTGCCGACGATATCGGCGCGAAACGGCGCGTTCGGTTGAATCGAAGTGCTCATAGATATCTCCCTTTGCATTGGTTGCTTTACTGGGACAGAGTATGAGCGCTCATATGGCCATCGTAAAATATGCGTTTATAACAGTTTGATATAGATGCTTCCTATATCAGTTGGGACTGTAATAAAGAGATTTGACCCGTGCAGAACGCAGCAGTCTAGATGTGCTGACGAATCGCTTCGATATAGGCCTGCCCGTAGCGCGTAAGTGTCGTGTTCTTGCGCGTGATGATGCCGATCTCCATGTACTCGTCTACATCGAGCGGAATGGAGATAATGCCGGGGCCGTTAAGTTCATGGCTGATCACGCCCGAACACACCGTGTAGCCGTTGAGGCCCATGGCCAGATTGAACAACGTCGCACGGTCACGCACACGGATATTCTTGCGGCGCTCAAAGGTCGAGGTCAGTTCCTCAGAATAATAAAACGAGTTATAGCTGCCCTGCTCGTAGGACAGGAACGGGTAGTCCTCCAGGTCCTCGAGCGTCACGCTGGAGCGGCCCGCCAGCGGATGGTCGGCACACACAAAGACGTGTGGCGTGGCGCAGAATAGTCCTTCGAACACGAGCTCGTTGGCCGCCAGCATGCGCTCGATAACCTCGCGATTGTGCTCGGATAAGTACAGGATGCCCAGTTCGCTCTTCATATGCGCGACGTCCTCGATAATCTCGTGAGTCTGCTCCTCGCGCAGGGTAAAGTCGTAGCGCGCGGCATCGAACTCACGGATCACATCGACAAACGCATTAACGGCAAAGGAATAATGCTGACAGCTCACACTAAAGTGCGGCACCTGCTCGGACGCGCCCTTGTACTTGCCCTCGAGCAGGTCGGCCTGGTCGAGCACCTGGCGCGCGTAGCCCAAGAAGGTCTCGCCTTCCTCGGACACAATGACGCCCTTGTTGGTGCGCTCAAAGATGTGCACGCCCATCTCGTTTTCGAGATCGCGGATTGATGCGGTAATCGAAGGCTGCGACACAAAGAGCCGGCGCGAGGCCTCGGTGATGCTGCCGCATTCGGCAACTTTGACGACATACCTGAGCTGCTGAAGCTTCATGGCTTTCTCCCTAGACGTTCGTGACGTCGAAACCCGTCGCATCCATCTGACGCATAAACGGCGGCATCTCCCCCGTCGCGGCGCAGGCGGCAATCTGATGCAGAGCCCCGGCAACCGCATCGTCTGCCGCAGCGCCGATATGCCAGCGCGCGGCAGCCGTGACGGCCTCGTTGGCATTGGCGACTGCAACGGAGTTGGGAACGGCATCGATCATGGGCAGATCGTTATCGGAATCGCCAAATACGGCCACCTCATCGGTCGTCAGGCCCAAAGCGCGCGCCAGCTCCAGTGCAGCGCAGCCCTTGTCCCAACCGGCCGGAAGGATGTCAAGCAGGCGCACTCGATTGTTGGGAAACACAAGCGAGAGTTCCGGCACCTCAGCGGCAACGCGCTCGCGTAGCTCCACGAGCTCCTCACGTGAACGGGCACTCCAAATATTCGCCTTAAACACCGGCGCATCATCGACGACGGGACGGCACGGGGCCTCTTCGCCCTTGAGCCACGCGTTGCCGCCCGACTCCATGGCGCGGCGTACGCGCTCGGGATCGCTCGTCACGCAGTAGGCATCGTTATTCCAAAAGTCATCACCCAGGCTGTAGACCTTCAGATACGTATCGTCGGTCTCCTGCTCCAAGTAGTCAGCCAAACGCATAAGGGCGGCGTTGTCGGTCGCGCGCGAAGCGACCGCCTGACCGTCGACAAACATTACCTGGCCGTTGCAGAACGCGCCGGTCGAGAAGCACTCGACGCAATTGCGGAACATCCAGCCCATCGCGGACGGCTGGCGACCCGAAACCGGGCCAAAGTGCAGACCCGCCGCCTGCATGGCATGAATGCCCTCGATGGCGTAGTCGCTGGCGCCGTCATGCCCGGCTGGAATCAGCGTATCGTCCATATCGGTCAGCACAAGTTTAATCATAAGGCCCCCATTCGTATCGGTCCTACCTATTGTAACGACCTGCCAAAATAAACCTGTCCCTTTTTGGCAGGTGCGCTAGTATAGGGAACAACAGATTCGATGCGGGAGTGCCGGCGGTGCAAACCACAAGGCTGAGAGGGCATGGGGCCCAATCCTTTGAACCTGTCAGTTAATGCTGGCGTAGGGAGCATGCCGCCTTTACAGGGGCGCTGTCTATGCACAGCGCCCCTTTTCTATGCCAAGGAGGCATGTGCAGTGATTGATTCGGAACAGCTTAAGCAAAATGTGGTCAAGGCCGTGGAGGAGATTCGCGCCACCAATCCGATGGCCGGCTCCATCACCAACACGGTGACGATCGACTTTGTCGCCAATGCTCAGCTCGCCGTGGGCGGTTCGGCCGCCATGGTCTATCTGCCCGACGAGGGCGAGGCGCTCGTTGCCGGCGGCGGCGCCATCTATCTCAACATGGGCACGCTCTTCCCCATCTACGAGCAGACGATTCCCCGCGCGGCCAAGGCGGCACACGACGCCGGCAAGCCCTGGGTGCTCGATCCGGTGGGCCTGGGCATCGGTAGCCTGCGAACCCAGCTGGTAAACGAGCTCAAGCAGTACAAGCCTGCCATCGTGCGCGGCAACGCCTCCGAGATCATCGCACTCGCCGGCCTGTGGGGTCTTGAGGGCGAGGCAGCTGATCTGAGCCGCGTGCGCGGTGTCGATACCACCGACACGGTCGACGCCGCCCGCGATGCCGCTGTGGCGCTCGCCCGCTACACCGGCGGAGCCGTAGTGGTCTCGGGCGAAGTCGACCTGATTACCGACGGCACGACGGTGGCCAAGTCCCACGGCGGCAGTCCGCTCATGTCCAAGATCACCGGCTGCGGCTGCTCGCAGGGTGGCGTGCTGGCTGTGTACGCCTGCGCTGCCGATCCGTTTACGGCAGCCATCTGCGGCACCGCCGTCTACAACGTTGCCGGCACGCGTGCCGCCGCTGTCGCCGATGCCCCGGCAAGCTTTAAGGTCGCCTTTATCGACGAGCTCTACCGCGCGACCGCCCAGGATATTGCCGATAACCAACTCGAGCTCGAGGAGGCATAAGCCATGTCCGAGCCCGCAACCAATGCCGGCATGAACACACTCGTCGCCGTGGCCATCGCCCCGTGCGGCACCGGCGATGAACTGTCCGCCGAGGTCGCCGAGGTCGTGCGCGTCATTCGCGAGAGCGGCCTTCCCAACCACACCACCTCGATGTTCACCGAGATCGAGGGCGACTGGGACGAGGTCATGCAGGTCGTGCGCGACGCAACCTTTGTGTTGGCGAGCAAGGGCATCCGCACCGAAGTCGTGCTCAAAGCCGATATTCGACCCGGATTTACCGACAACATGACCGGCAAGCTCGAGCGCATGGAAGCACAGATCAAAAAGCAGGAGGAAGCACGATGAGCATCCGCGACAACCTTGATATCTCGGCCTATCTGGTACTCGGCCCCGAAAACACGCTGGGGCGTCCCGTGAGCGATGTGGTGGCCCAGGCGCTCGACGCAGGCTTTACCTGCATCCAGGTGCGCTCCAAGGTGGCAAGCGCCCGCGAGATCATCGCGCTGACCGGCGACGCCGCGCAGGCAATCGCACAGGCCGGCAAGACCGGTCAGGTCGCCCTGCTGATCGACGACCGCCTGGACTGCGTACTCGCCGCACGCGAGCAGGGCATTGCTGTCGACGGCGTGCACGTCGGTCAGAGCGATATTCCCGTCGAGGTCTGCCGCAAACTTTTGGGCCCCGATGCCATCGTGGGCCTTTCAGCCCGTTGCGAGGAGATGCTCGAGTACGTCAAGACCGCCGACATGAGCCTGGTCGACTACCTGGGCATCGGCCCGCTCCACGAGACCGAGACCAAGCGCGACTGCGGACGCGCAGCAGATGGCTCCATCATCACCAAAAGTTTTGAGGATCTGGCCGCACTCCACGCGGCAAGCCCCGTGCCCATCGTGGTGGGCGGCGGCGTCAAGACGGCCGACCTGCCACAGCTTAAGGCCACCGGCGTCGACGGCTTCTTTGTGGTGAGCGCCGTCTGCAGTGCCGACGACCCCTGCGCCGCGGCCAAGGAGCTTGTCGACACCTGGCAGCAGGCGTAAGTCTAAGCCGAGCAGCTGATCCGCAGCCTCATATCTTCAGCAATGGAAAGCGCATCCCAGTTTGGACCTCCATTCCGGGATGCGCTTTCCGCCGAGTCCACGGCAGTTTGCCCTACCCCGCCAGATACGCTTCCAACGCCGGCAAAGTCGCCTCCGCATCGTGGCGGCCGACCTGGTAGATGCGCTCGAGCTCATCCGGTTCGCGGCACAGCGACGGCACCTTCACCGATTCGCTCGGCCGCACCACAAAGATTTCGCCGGCAGCCTCGCGACGCGCCAGGTCATCGAGCGTGGCATTGTAGACCTCATGCCGATGCTCAAGCGCTGCGACAAACTCCGGGTAGTGACGGAACACGCGCCGCAGCATGGGCATCACACTGTTGGGCTGCTTCACAAAGCCCGCCGGCTGTGTGAGCACCACGATATTGCGGTCATACCCCTGCGCAAACAACCAAGCGCTGGGAATGGAATCAGCCACGCCGCCATCCAGGTACTTACGGCCCTCAATGGCAACAGGACGCGTCGCCACAGGAATCGCCGACGATGCCCGGATCCACTCGATATCCCTCTCGTCGCCATAGGGCAGGTCGTGGTAGACGGCCTTGCCCGTCTCGATATCGGTACACACGCACGTAAACCGCATGGGGCAGGCACGATATGTCTCCAGGTCGATGGGATCGCGCTCAATGGGCACCTCGTGATAGGCAAAATCGGCATTGAACATGTCGCCGGTTCGCAACCAGCTTGTCACGCTTGCATAGCGCTTGTCGGCACAATAGGCCTTGTTGTAGCGAATGGCGCGCCCGATCTGCCGCGATTTAAAGTTATAGCCAAACGCCGCGCCCGCCGAGACACCCACCATATGGTCGCAGGTCAAACCGTGCTCCATCCAAACGTCGAGCACGCCTGCCGTATACATACCGCGGTAGCCGCCTCCCTCGAGTGCGAGCCCCACCGTGCGCGTCGTATCCGGCTGTGCCATGCGACCATCTCCGTTCCTGCGTTTTAAAACGGGACAAGTATACCCGTCAACATATATCGTCTCAGTCGCATTTTTATCGGACATCGCATCGTCGCGCTGCCGTTTGTCGAATAATGGCCGCCCACAGCATGTGCACCCATATATAATTGTGTACTGTTGTTTATACTACGCAGTAGTTATCAACAGCGAACATTAGCCGGTAAAGTAGCCCAACAACGCAGCAAGGCGGGGCCTGGATACACGCAAAGCGCCGGACAACAACGCGTGTGCACAACGAGCTCGCCCGACGCAATCCGCCCGACCTCAGAAAGCCGCTTACGACATGGATACTGTCAGCAATTACACCGAAACGCTCGAAAAGACCGTTCGCGACCTTCTCGAGCGTCAGGATGATCTGATTAGGACCGCCTTTACCGACCAGCTTACCGGACTTGGCAACCGCGGCGGCTTTGCTCACTCCTTAGAGGAAATCTGGGAGCAGGAACTGCCCGTGACCATGGCGTTTATCGACATCGATAACCTTAAGCACTGCAACGACATCTTTGGGCATGACGAGGGCAACCGCTATATCTTGCAGGTAAGCCTCTATCTCAAGCTGTATATGAAGGTGGACGAGGCGGCGTTTCGCATAGGCGGCGACGAGTTTGCCATCCTGTCTACGGTTGCGACCGAGGACGACCTCGCCGAACGTCTGGAACACTGCCGAACGGTCCTGCTCAAAAACAACGATTCCGAGATGCCCCACTCGTTTAGCTACGGGGTGTCACATGCCGACCCCGCCCTGGGCGAGGCCCCCAATCGCATGACGCTCGATGCCGACCATCGCATGTACGACTACAAGCTACGTCATGCCGTACACCTTGATCGGCGCAATATCTCGCAAATCCACACCGACGACTTCGAAATAAGCGATCGCATTTTCGACGCCTTTTCGATGCTCAACGAAGGCCGTTATTTCTTTATCGAGAACTTGGATAAACATCGCACCCTTTGGTCACAAAACGCTTTGCGCGATCTCGGACTTCCTTCGGAGCACATAGACAACTGTCGCGATTGTTGGAAAACGCGCGTCCATCCCGATGACCTTGAGGCTTTTACCGACGACATCGACCAAGTCTATAACGGCTCCAAGCACCATCGAGTCATGCAGTATCGTGTACGTAACGCCACAGGCGACTACGTGCTCTGCCGTGCTCGCGGTTTTCGCATCGATGGGGACGAAAACGAGCCCTCGCTCTATGTCGGCGAACTCGTCAATCATTCCCTTGCCGAGACCGTCGACGCCGCCACGGGGCTTGGAACGCAACGTATGCTGGTCAACGCTATCGATGCCTGTCGCCGTGACCACTGCAAAACAGGGCTCATCGCCGTGCGCGTTCGCGGCACGACGAAGCTCAACGAGCTCTATGGAGCCGAGGCGGTCGACAGCATGCTTGCCGAATACGCAGGCCGTATGCTGTCGATCACCCGCGGTAGGAGTCGCGTCTTCCGTTCACGAAGTGTCCAGTTCGTCGTGCTCAGCAACGCTTTGGACCACGGGGCATTTGAACTCCTGATCCATCGTCTAAAAGAGACCATTTTTGCCCCCGTTCAGATCGCGGGCGGCACCATCACTCCCGTTTGTATTGTCGCCCCGGTCTTTTACGAGCGCCTGGACTACCAAACATCTGCTGTTTTGTGCGAACTCGACCGTCGCCTTCGCACAGCTGGCGGGCTTGTCCCCAACGACAGCCTCCCTATACCCGAGGTCGAGCGCAAAAGCGCAATCTCCGAACGCATCGATATGCTCACCGGCCTCTGCCGACCCAGCGAGTTTATGCGCCGTGCCAATGCCTTCATCGAGGCGAGGCGCGACGGCGCTTGGTGTATCGCCACCGTCGACATGGGCCACATGCGCCTATTTAACGAATGGTATGGACAGGCCGAAGGCGACCGTATGCTTGCCGATGTGGGCACGGTGCTCAAGGATATCGAGAACGCCGACATGGGTGTCGCGGGATACTGGGGACAAGACGACTTCTGTCTGCTCATACCCTTTGAGCACGATTTCGTTCACCGAGTCTATGCGCGCGTGCGCGAGGCTGTAGCCAAGCACGACGACGGCGTAGGTTTTTGGCCGTCCATGGGCGTTTACCGCATCGACTCCAATGAGGAGATCACCATCGATGCGCAGGCGAAGGCCATGTTTACCAATCGACGCGCAAAAAACGACTTTAAGGAGCGCATTGCCATTTTCTGCCCCGCGGAGTACGAGCGCGAAGTCGCGTTCCACCGCACGCTGACCGAATTCCAGTACGCGCTCTCAGACGGTCGTATTACCTACCACTTGCAGCCCCAGGTCGATATGGAAACCGGTGAGATTATTGGCGCCGAAGCACTCACCCGCTGGATTGACAAGGACGGCTCTCTCATTTCGCCCGCAACGTTTATCCCCGCACTCGAGGAAAGCGGCTTTGTGGTGACGCTCGACAAGCACATTTGGCAGAGTGTCGCCTCGTGGCTGCGCAAGCGCATCGATCGAGGACTTCGCGTGGTTCCGGTTTCGCTTAATGTGTCGCGCGTGGATATCCTTGCCTGCGACGTTGCCGAACATATGGGGGCGCTTGCCGCCCAATACAACCTACCGCCCGAGCTCATGCGTATCGAAATCACCGAGACGGCTTATACGGGAGAGTCCGAGGCCGTGGACAAGCTGACGGCCGACCTGCACACCCGCGGCTTCTCGACCTATATGGACGATTTTGGCACCGGTCAGTCCACGCTCGCGATGCTCAAGAACGTCAACGTCGACGTCATCAAGCTCGACCGCGCCTTTGTACCCACCGACCGCGATCAAGGCCGCAGCACGCAAATCGTGTCATCGATGCTCGAAATGGCGCAGTCACTCCATCTGCCCGTCGAAGTCGAAGGCGTCGAGACAAATGAGCAGGCGAACATGCTACGACAAATGGGCGCCCGCTACGCTCAGGGCTTCCTCTACTACCGCCCCATGCCGGCGAAGGATTTTGAGGCATTGCTCGATGGTGGCAATAACAACTGATACGCTCGCGCGCAAAACACCACCGTCGAAGGAAGCATTTGTCCCCATTGGCTAACTTATATCCCCAATTCAAACCGAATTGGGGATATGATACAAACCATTGTTCCGCCCAAGGAGGTTATCCATCATGAACGAGTCATATCGCCTGGGTGAGCAATTGATTATTGCCTATCTTCAGCGACTTGCGAATGGCATCTCGACCGCCGAACTCGATGTTGCCGCGCTGCCTGCTGAGCTACGCGCCGTTGGTGAGCAACTGCAAAAGACGCATGCTATCCTGCAACAAGAGCGCCAGCTGCTTGAACGCAACGCCTATATCGATCCGCTCACCAACTTGGGCAACCGCAGCGGACTCGACCGTCACGTCGAGCAACTCTGGCGCAAAGGCGACCCCTTCACCTGCGCCTATATTGACATCGACCATCTCAAGCATTGCAATGATAGGTTTGGCCACGCCGAAGGCAATCGCTATATTCTGAGCATCTGCCGCACGCTCTCCGAAACCATGGAGCATGATGAGATGCTGTTCCGTATCGGTGGAGACGAGTTTGTGCTTATCTCGCTCTCTGCAAACGAGACCGAACTCGAGCAGCGCTTGGAGCAGGTACGTGCCGGGCTGATCGAGGCGAGCTCAGATGGCAAGGCGCCCATGATCGCCAGCTTTAGCTTTGGCTGCTCGCGCGTCGATCCACTTGCTGGCGACACACGTCGCCAGATGACGATGGATGCCGATCGCAAGATGTATCGCTATAAGCTTATGCATCGTGTACAGCAACCGGAAAACAATGACGCGCCGCAACGCCCAATCGTCGATCAACTTCCGTGCAACGACCGCGTATTCCAAGCGATCTCCATGAGCTCCGAGACGCGCTATCCGTTTATCCTCAATCTCGATACGGGCGAATCGCAATGGTCGGTCAACGCCGTGCGCGATTTTGACCTGCCTTCCCAGCACCCTTTTAACTCGGTCGATATGTGGCTCGCCCGCGTCCACCCCGAGGACCGCGACAACGTACGCGCCGAGCTCGACATGGTGATAAACGGCACGTGGCGCTTCCACTACATGCAGTATCGCGTAATGGATGCCACCGGAGCGTACGCACTTTGCGACTGCACGGGCTACCGCTTGGACGGCACCGATACCGAGCCTAACATGTACGTGGGCATTATCATCAACCGAAGCCTAGCGGATACGACTGACTCGGTAACGGGTCTGGGCGATGTCCACGCGCTGGTCAACGCTATTGGAGAGATGCGCCGCGTGGCGCGCGAGGCAGGCTTTATTGCCATTAAGGTCGACGATATCGCCGAGGTCAATGCCCGCTTTGGATTCGATGCAGGCGATCGCGTGCTCGCCGAAAGCGCCGCCTGCCTCATGGATTGTTCGCGCGGCAAGGGTCACCTGTTCCGCTCGACGGGACCAACGTTCGTGGCACTTTTCGATGAGCTTGGCCCCGAGGCAATCGACGAGATTGCAAACGAAATCGAACGGTTCCTGGGTTCTCCCGTGCTCATCGGCTCGCTTGAATATCAGCCGCCCATTCGCGTGGCCACGCTCCATCTGGACGGCGTCGACCGTCAGCCCGTTTCCATTTTGAACGAGCTCAAAGCGTTGCTTAAAGAGGCACCGCAAGTACCGGGCACCAAGCTGGACTAGCGTCGTGGGGCGCGATGTGAAACACAAGCCGTTTCACATCGCGCCCCACGCCATCTATCCTCTCGTGCGATAATCCTCCGCAGAAGTCACCGACAGCAGAGGGAGTTTGTGATGAAGGTTCTTTTGGTCAATGGCAGTCCCAAGGCAAACGGCAACACCGCCCGCGCACTCGCCGAGGTCGCCGAGCAGCTCAATGCCGAAGGCATTGATACCGAGGCGTTTCAGCTGGGCGCCAAGCCCATTCGCGATTGCATCGGTTGCGGCCAGTGCGGCAAGCTTAGCGGTCGCTGCACCTTTGACGACGACGTAGTGAACGAGCTCATCGCTGCCGCCGAGCAGGCAGACGGTTTTGTCTTTGGCTCGCCCGTCTACTACGCGCACCCCAGCGGACGCATCCTTTCGGCCCTCGATCGCGCCTTCTATGCAGGCGGGCATGCCTTTGAGCACAAACCCGGCGCCGCAGTCGCCGTCGCCCGTCGCGGCGGCACGTCGACCACGTTCGATGTACTCAACAAGTACTTCACCATTAAGCAAATGCCCGTAGTTGCTTCCACCTACTGGAACAACGTGTTTGGCCGCGTGCCCGGCGACGCCGATGGGGACGCCGAAGGCCTTGCCACTATGCGAAACATCGGCAAGAACATGGCCTGGCTCCTGCGCTGCATCGAGGCAGGACAGGCCGCCGGTATCAACGCACCCGAGGCAGATCACGCAACGACCAACTTCATTCGATAAGTCCAGCGGTGGTCACCTCGATGTTCTATCAATGTCAGCGAAAAGCCAGCTGATGAGGCAAGGTGCCTTGAAAGAGGAGGGCGCTGGGCTTTTGCCCGCGCCCGACGATTGAAAGGCAGATTGCCCATCAGATGGCTTTGCAGCGTCGAGGTGACCGCCGTTCGTTAGAACGGCGGAACAATATATGAATATCCAGATTTTTGGCACCAAAAAGTCCTTCGATACCAAGAAGGCCCAGCGCTATTTTAAGGAGCGCCGCATTAAAGTGCAGTTTATCGACCTTAAGGAAAAGGAGATGAGCAAAGGCGAGCTCACGAGCGTGATGCAGGCGGTCGGCGGCATCGACAAGCTGCTCAACCCCAAAGCCAAGGACGAGGAGACGCTCGCGCTCATCCAGCACCTCACCCCCAGCCAGCGCTTTGACAAGCTGCTCGAGAATCAGCAGGTTCTAGCCGAGCCCATCGTTCGCAACGGCAAAAAGGCCACCGTCGGTTATTGCCCCGATGTATGGGGAGCCTGGGAGTAGCTTGTGTTATTTGCCGGCGCGTGGGTATAAGAGCAGGCGTTTGGCATAAGATTCAACTGTAAGCCATGTCTAACAAAGGAGGGCATATGCCCAACAAACCCGTGAAGATCATCATGCTTACCGGATACCTCGGTGCCGGCAAGACCACGCTACTCAACCACATCCTCGCTAACGACGGCGGCATCCGCGCCGCCGTGATCGTCAACGATATCGGCGAGATCAACGTCGACGCCAGCCTCATCGCCGACGGCGGCCTTTCCGAGACCGACGACCTCATCCCGCTCACCAACGGCTGCATCTGCTGCACGCTTTCGGATGACCTGGCCAACCAGCTGCAGGGCATCGCCGATTCGGGCAACTTCGACTACATCATCATCGAGGCATCGGGCATTTGCGAGCCTATCCCCATCGCCTACACCATCTCGAGCTTCTGCGACGAGGCCAAGGTGGGCGGCGAGCCCAAGCTCGCGCTCGACAACATCGTGGCCGTGGTCGACTGCGCCCGCATGTACGACGAGTTCAACGGCGGTCGCGACCTACTGGCCGAGGATATCGACGAGGACGACATCGAGAGCCTGCTCATCCAGCAGATCGAGTTCTGCTCCACGCTCATCCTCAACAAGACCGATACCGTGACGCCCGAGCAGATCGCCGAGCTCAAGGCCATCGTGCGCAGCCTGCAGAAGGACGCCGTAATTGTCGAGGCTCAAAACGGCGAGGTCCCCATGGAGGAGCTGCTCGACACCGACCGCTTCGACTTTATGCGCGCCTACAACTCCGCCGCCTGGATCGAGGCCATGGAGCATCCCGAGGAGCACGACGACCCCGAGGTGCTCGAGTACGACATCGAGACCTTTGTGTACTCGCGCCGCAAGCCGTTTGACCTGCAAAAGTTCACCGATTTTGTTGAGCAGGAGTGGCCCGACGAGGTCATCCGCGTCAAGGGTCCGCTGTGGCAGACCGGCGATCCGGACATGTGCTACATGTTTGAGCAGGCCGGCCACCAGATGCGCCTGATGGAGAACGGCCTGTTTGTCGACTCGGCGCCCGAGGGCGAGAAGCAGAAGATCATCAACGAGAACCCCGAGATCATGCAGATTTGGGACGACGAGACGGGCGACCGTATGACGAGCCTGTGCATCATCGGCCGTCACATGGACAAGGATGCGCTCATCGCCTCCCTCGATGCCTGCCTGACCGACTGGCACCGCGCCTAGGTTTATCCAAGCGGGCATTTTCCGCCCACGTAACCGCCAAACCACCACGAAGGTGCCTGTCCCCTTCGTGGTGGTTTTTCGTTCTGAGCCAAGGAGATTCATGTTCAACATTGTGCTGTATGCGCCCGAGATTCCGGCCAATACGGGCAATATCGGCCGCACCTGCGTGGTCACCGGCGCCCGTCTGCATCTGGTTGAGCCGCTGGGGTTTTCGCTCGACGACAAAACGGTACGTCGCGCCGGCCTGGGCTACTGGCAAAACTTGGATGTGACGACCTATGCCGGCTGGGAGGATTTTCTTGCGCGCAACGGTCTCTCCCCCGCCGATGCCCGCCTGCATCTGCTGACCAAAAAGGCGCGCCGTACCTATGCGCAAAGCACCTACCGCGACGGCGACTTTTTGGTCTTTGGCAGCGAGAGCTCGGGCATTCCCGAGCCACTGCTTGCCGCGGCGCCCGAGCGTTGCGAGCGCATCCCCATGCTGCGCGATTGCGACTCACTCGATAACGCCGAGGCTTGGGAAGCTCACGAGGAATCGCTCGGGCATACCGAGGACAGCCACGAGACCATCCTTCAACAGGATATCTGCGGCAACTTCGTCAACCCGGACGACTACCGCATCAGCGCACTCAACCTCTCCAACAGCGCCGCCATCGTCCTCTACGAAGCCCTGCGCCAAACAGGCTTTCCGGGAATGTGACAAAGGGACCGTCCCTTTGTCACATTCAAGCGCCACGCCGATGGCACACACGCCTAATTGATGCTCTAGATAAAGAGCCCTCACTTTTAATCAGAATTAACTAAAGTAAAATGAAGTTAAACGGCGGTGTGAAAGGAGAGCCTTGTGAAATATCTCGAGAACCCGTTTACCCCCAGTTTTGGTGAGGTTCCTGCCCATCTCGCTGGCAGACAACAGATTATTCGGGATTTGGACCGTGCCTTCTTGAGCCAGCGCAGGCGCCCAGAATTGACCTCGATCTTCTCAGGCGCGCGTGGAACCGGTAAAACTGCTCTCATGTCGTCGCTCGCGACAAGGGCGGAATCCCACGGCTGGATAGCCGTAAAGACGACCGCGCTCCCGGGAATGCTTGAGGAAATCGAGTTCGGGGCGAAACGCGCCGCCGGCCATCTTATCGACCCGTCTAAGAACTTCGAAGTCACCGGTCTCGGAATTGCACCGCTCGGCAGCATCGAGGTCAATCGCGTTCACGATGCCTCAACCTGGCGTTATCGCATGAGCGACATCATCGACCAGCTCAACGAGGCAGGCACCGGTCTGCTCGTCACGGTTGACGAGGTGGACCCGACACTCGACGAAATGATTCAGCTCGCAGCGACGTATCAGCACTTTGTGACCGATGGGAAACGCGTCGCCCTGCTCATGGCGGGACTTCCCAACAACGTCTCGACGTTGCTGAACCACAAGACGGTCTCGTTCCTTCGCCGCGCCCAACAATATCATCTGGGTCGCATTGCCGACTATGACGTACGCGAGGCCTTGATTCGCACAATCCAGGAAAACGATCGCCTGGCAGATGCTGAGGGAATCGATAGAGCCGTTCGCTCGATCTCTGGTTTTCCCTTCCTATTGCAACTCGTAGGCTACCGTGCCTGGGATCTCACAAGCGATTCGAAGGAAATCTCGTCACGCGACTTTGACCTGGGAATCAAAATCGCGCGCGACGAGATGGACGACCGAATCCTCGCGGCAACCTATCGGGAACTCACTGCAGAGGACAAGCGATTCCTCATCGCCATGCTCGATGACGAGGAAGAGTCCACCACCGCCGACCTTGTCGAGCGCCTTAAGCGTTCGCCGCAGCAGGTCTCCCGCTACCGACGCCGAATGATAGATGCCGGCATCATCGGGGAACGAGGACGAGGGCTCGTCGCATTTGAATTGCCATTCTTCCGCGACTATCTCGCGGCTCAATGCGTGAAATAGGCATCAATGAGGCAAAGGGGCTGTCCCTTTGCCTCATTGTCTATAGGTAGCGGCCGGTGATGCTTGCGGAGCAGGCCACGATGTCGCCCGGCGTACCGGCGCAGACGATTTGCCCGCCCGCGTCGCCACCGCCCGGGCCCATGTCGATCACGTAATCGGCGTTACGGATAAGGTCGAGATCGTGTTCGATCACGATAACCGTGGCGCCCTTGGCAACGAGGCCGTCAAACACACTCAGCAACACCTGAACATCGAGCGGATGCAGGCCAATCGTGGGTTCGTCGAACACGAATACGGCATCATCCTGCACGCGGCCCATCTCGCTCGCGAGCTTAAGGCGCTGTGCCTCGCCGCCCGAAAGCGCCGGCGTGGGCTCACCGAGCGTGAGATAGCCCAAGCCCAAGTCGTGCAAGGTCTGCAAGCGCGCCTGAACCTTCTTGAGTCCCAGTGTGGCGTCGATGGCCTCGTCCACACTCATGTCCATGAGCTGCGGCAACGTCAGCAAGCTCCCGTCCTTACCCTCGCGATGGATATGCGAGGCGGCCTCGGCGTAGCGCGAACCACGGCATGCTGGGCAGACGATCTCGACGTCGGGCAAAAACTGCACGTCGAGCGATATCGAGCCCGTGCCGTCACACGTAGGGCAGCGCAAGGCGCCGGTGTTGTAGCTAAAGGCGCCCGCCTTGTAGCCGGCTGCCTTGGCCTCGGGCGTACGGGCGAAGGCGCGGCGCAGCTCATCATGGATGTCGGCATAGGTTGCGACCGTCGAGCGCACGTTGGCGCCGATGGGCGTAGCGTCAATCAGGTTTGCGCGGGCAATACCCTCGGCATCGACCCAACGCACGTGCCCCGGCAGGCGCTCGCCAGCTGCCTGCGCCTTGAGTGCCGGGATGAGCGTCTCGAGCACCAGTGTCGTCTTGCCCGAACCCGAAACGCCCGTTACCGCGACAAGGCGGCCGCGCGGGATATCGACTTCGAGCGGTTTGACGGTATGGATGGCCTCGGTTGCCATGCGGATATGGCCCTGATCGAACATGTCGTCGTCAGTCACCTGCGGACGCAAGCGCTTGGGCTCTGCGCGCAAAAACGGAGCGATGCGGCTGCCCCGCGATTGCTCGACCTCGTCTACCGTGCCCGCAGCAATCACATTGCCGCCGCCTGCTCCAGCAACGGGACCCATCTCAACCAGATAGTCGGCTTCCGCCAGTACGCGCGTATCGTGGTCGACAACAACCACGGTGTTGCCGTCATCCACCAGATCGCGCATCACGCCCACCAGGCCGTCGACATTGGCAGGATGCAAGCCAATCGAAGGCTCGTCCAGCACATAAAGCACGCCTGTCGATCGATTGCGCACCACGCGAGCAAGCTGCACGCGCTGGCGCTCACCCGTGGAGAGCGTGGCACCGGCGCGGTCGAGCGAGAGGTAATCGAGGCCCAGATCGACCAGACGACGGGCCGCGCCCAAAAACGAATCGCAGATATCCGTCGCCATGGGCTGCATCTCGGGCGGCAAGGATGCGGGCACCCCGCGCACCCACTCAATCGCCTCGCCCAGCGTCATGGCCGCGGCCTGCGCCAGATTGATACCACGCACCTGGGGCTGGCGCGCAGCCTCGGAGAGACGCGTGCCGCCGCAATCGCGGCATGCTCCCTCGCGCAAAAAGCGCGCGACGCGTTTTAAGCCCTTATCGTCCTTGACCTTGGCGAGCGCATTCTCGACGGTATAGACGGCGTTGTAATAGGTGAAATCGAGCGGCGTGGCGCCCTCGCCGTTTTTGGGAACGTAGAGAATGTGCTTCTTAACCGCCGGACCATGAAACACGATGTCGCGCTCTTGAGGCGTGAGCTGGTTAAACGGCACGTCGGTGCGTACGCCCATCTCGCCTGCCACCTGCTTCATCAGATCCCACATGAGCGTGCCCCAGGGAAGCACCGCGCCTTCGTTGATAGTCTTTGACTCGTCGGGCACCAAGCTCGCCTCGTCCACCTCGCGCATGACACCAGTGCCGCCGCAGGTAGAGCACGCGCCGCCGCTGTTAAAGGCAAGGTCCTCGGCACCCGGCGCGTAGAACTCGCGACCGCATGCGGGGCACGTGAGCGACAGGCCCGCAGCCACGTTAAGGCTCGGCTCCACACGCGCCCCGCAATGCGGGCACACGTGATGGGCGCACCGGCTAAAGAGCAGACGCAGGCTATTGTTGAGCTCGGTCATGGTGCCAAAAGTGGAACGCACGCCCGGCACGCTCGGACGCTGGTGTAGCGCGAGCGCCGCCGGCACGTGCAGTACCTCGTCCACCTGGGCGTGTTCGGCCTGTGTTAGGCGACGGCGAGTATAGGTGCTGAGTGCTTCCAAGTAGCGACGCGAGCCCTCGGCATAAAGAACCCCCAGCGCCAGCGAACTCTTGCCCGAACCCGACACGCCGGCAATGCCCACAAGCTTTCCCAGCGGAATATCGATATCGATGTCTTTAAGGTTATGAACGCGCGCGCCACGCACCTCGATAGCCTGCGGGCTCATCTTCTGTTCCGTCACCTTTATCACCCTACTCATGCCATAAAACTCGATCGCGAATGTACGCGCCCAGCATGGGCACGGTAAACCGGACGAGACCGTATCCGGCAGCCTCGATGACGCGCTCGCGAATCAGGCTTGCGCGATATTTACTCGCCCAGCTCTGGGTACGATCGCAGCGCTCAATGATATCCGCCATGCGCGTCGGCTTGCCCTCGTCAACCACCATGGCCTCGATAAAAAGGCGCTGTGGACTGCGCAGCCCGTAATACAGGGGCGCGTCAACCGCTTCATAGAACTCGGAGACGGCATCCGCATGGCCATCCTCGACATCGCGCCTTTCGATGACCTGCGAGCCACGCCGGACAGCAGACCGCCACATGTAATATCCCACCAGCTGAACCATGTAGGGATGCCCCATGCTCTTGCGCGCCGCAAGGTCCGCCGTCTCCGCGTCAACGTAAAGACCAGCGTCTTTGACCGTCTGGATATACGAATCGCGTACCTTGGGCAAAGAGATCGCCCCCAACGTACGCTGCTGGGCACGCCGCAAAAACGTCACGCTCGGCTCTTCGAGCAGATCGTCAACCATACTGGGTAAGCCGGCGAACACCAGCGCAAGGCCGCGCTGTTCGCTATCGGACAGGCCTGTGGCATCCTGATCTCCCAGCACCTGCTGATAGAGAACGGCAAGAGCCGCCAGCTCCTCGATAGACGCCGATTGTGCCTCATCGATCGCAAACAGTATGCCCTTGCCTGGACCGAGCTTCTTGAGGCGCTCGTTGACCAGCCCTTGCAACGTTTCGCCCTTTGCCCGCGCCGCCTCGACCGACATCCGGTCAAACGACGGACCGAACTCCATTGACGTCACAACGGGTTTATTCGAGCGAAGCGCATCGGCTAGGCGGCCGCACAGCCCAAGCGAAGCGGAATCGGAGACAACCGCCCATCCGCGCTCGCTAGCTAAACGCTGCAGTTCCCGCAAGAGAACCGTTTTGCCACAGCCGCGGTTTCCCGTAATGAGCATGAGCCTGCCCGGCGCCCCGGCGCCGTTATCGAGCCCTTCCTCGAAATCTTCGATGACCGACTCACGACCGATGAGTATCGGAGGCCGCTTGCCTGCCGTTGGCTTAAAGGGATTCGGGTTCATGTCGGCCTCCTCGGATTGGCAAACCCTGGTAATAGTTATACCAACTTGTACCGAGTTATACCAACTGAATCTGACAAAGGGGCTGCCCCTCTGTCACATGTGGCCGAAAAACTCGGCGTCTGCTGCTCGCCTGGGGCGGAAGGTGGCGGGATCGATCTTTACGTGCGCCGCGGCGGGTACGTCGTACCATTTGACCGTGTAACCAGCGCCGTGAGAGCAAAAGACCGAGTCGGGCGTGTTGGGCAGATCGGCCTCGGGCTCATAGGCGGCCGTCTCGATTACGCGCTCGGCATCATGGCAAGCCGCATAGCCGGCGAACTCCAGGTACAGATGCCCGCGACCGCTCGTGTAGGCAGCTACCTCCAGGGCATAGTCCTGCACCTCGGATGCCGGCACGCGACCCACAAGCTTCGCCCGGTCCCCCGTCATCGTCGGTGGCTCGTACTCGGCACCCATGCGCGTGGCATCCGAGAGCGCCCGGCCCACGCACTCCCCCGGCACCTCGAGCTCAAAGTGGTACCACGGCTCCAACAGCACCGCCGCGCCAGCCTCACGCGCCTGCATGAGCCCCTGGCGAATCGCGCGGTACGTGGCCTGGCGAAAATCGCCGCCCTCGGTGTGTTTGGCATGCGCACGGCCGCCCGTGAGCGTAATGCGCACATCGGTGATGGGCGAGCCGGTCAGCACGCCCAGGTGATCGCGCTCCATGGCGTTGGTGAGTGCCAGACGCTGCCAGTTAAGATCGAGCTCATCGGTCGAGGTCACGGTGCCAAACTGCACGCCCGAACCCGCCGGCAACGGCTCCAGACGCAGATGCACCTCGGCATAGTGGCGCAGTGGCTCAAAGTGGCCCACGCCCTCGACCGGCTGCGAAATAGTCTCCTTATAGAGAATGCCGCCAGACTCAAACGCAACCGAAAGGCCAAAGCGATCGGCCAACACCCGCTGCACGACCTCGAGCTGCACCGCCCCCATAAGCTGCAGATGTATTTGTTCAAGATGGGTGTTCCAGCCTACGCCGAGCATGGGATCTTCGTCCGCCAACTCAGTCAGCGCTTTGAACACCGCGTGGACATCGTGTTCGCCCGGAAGCACCGTATAGGTGAGGACCGGCGCAATGACGGGCGCATCGCACGCGGGTTCCGCGCCCAGAGCGTCCCCTGGGCGAACGTGCGCAAGGCCCGTCACGGCACAAATGCCGCCAGCAGCAACTTCTTGGGCAAGCTCATACTTCTCGCCGTTATAGATGCGTACCTGATCGACCTTCTGCTCCCATGCCTCGGCACCGGAACGTCCGTTAATCACCTGTTTGGCATGCAGCGTGCCGCCGGTCACTTTAACCCAAGCCAAGCGCTCGCCGCGGTCCCCGCGGCTGACGCGATAGACGCGGGCGGCAAACTCCGGGAGCCACGCCTGTTCGCGCATCAGCGCGCATATACCATCCAACAGCTCGTCCACACCTTGGTCCTTGAGCGCCGAGCCGGCAAAGCAGGGAAAGAGCTTGCGCTCAGCAACCATGCGCGACAGCGTCGCGGAGGAAAGCTCACCCGCCTCAAGAAACTCCTCGAGCGCCGCTTCGTCCAACGCAGCAGCGTCCTCCTGAACGGCGCCACCCGCCAGCAGTTCGTTGGCATCCAGGCACCCCTCAGAAAGACGTTGCCCAAGTTGTGCCAGCAAAACATCGCGGCCGGGATTCTCCAAATCGATCTTGTTGATAAAGATGAACGTCGGGATGTCATAGCGCGCAAGCAGGCGCCACAGGGTTTCGGTGTGCCCCTGTACGCCATCGTTGGCGCCTACCACCAGAATCGCGTAGTCCAGGGCACGCAGCGTGCGCTCCGCCTCGGCAGAAAAATCGACATGGCCGGGAGCGTCCACGAGCATAACGTGGGTGTCACCATGGTCGAGCACAGCCTGCGACGAGAAGATCGTGATACCGCGCTCACGCTCAATCTCGTTCGTATCCAGATGCGAGTCGCCATCGTCAACGCGGCCGCGCTTGCGAATGCGGCCCGCGTTAAACGGCATGGCCTCGGCCAGCGTGGTCTTGCCGGCATCGACATGCGCCAAGATTCCAGCGACCGCTTGCTTCGACATGGCTCTCCTCTTATTGCAAGCCCATCGCACGCGGCAACGGGCACCCTCGTTCCACACTGGATGATACAATTTACGGGCCGGCGGGCGAAGCGGGCCCTATCCCCCGACCGAGCTCATCGCCCCGCGTTGCCGCGCGGCGATTTTCGTAGGTTCGCGCCTTGCGAAAGCCGGCTTGCAAATCAGCACAGCGAACGAAAATGACCCCACCTGGGCCAGTTTCGTTCGCATGAATTATTGATATGAGGCGTCGCTCTTACGCCTCGCGCAGCCAGTCAAACGCAACACGCGGCGTACCGTCCGACACATATACGATACCGGCGCGCTTAAACCCGGCCTTGGCAATGGCTCCCTGCATGGGCAGGTTGTCCTGATGTGTGTCGATGCGCAGGTGATCGGCACGCTCCTTGGCAAAGGCAAACATCGCGGCCGCGATACCGTGCACGGTGCCGTCGGATGCCACACGGTGCAGCACGGCGTACGGAGTGTCGCTACGCCATTGACCGTCCTCAATTACGTCATAGCACTCGTCCGGGCCCGGTAAAAAGGCAAACGTCGCCACCACGCGACCATCGACTTCGCACACATAGCTGCCACCGGCGGCGATATCGGCAGCCAGCTGCTCGGCAGAAGGCGTGCCCTCGGGCCACTGCGTGGCGTTGCCATGCGCGCGCATAAAGGCGCGGGCCGCGTCATAGATAGCCATGACGGCGGGAATGTCGGTATCGAGGGTTTTTCTGATCATCACGCGGCGACCTCACGTTTATTGGTATCACTTTGATTGAGCAATGATACCAACGTTTGGAGAGGAGCGCGAAGCAGATGGGGAGCAAAAAGCGAGCCGCCTGGTCAAAAGCCAAAAGCGAGTTTTTGGGCGCTGCCACCGGCGGCGATATGGGCGACCTGTTTGCGCGCGAGGACGAGCGCCGCGACGCACTAGACGCCGAGCGCGATGAAGCCTGGCGCTACAAGTCGTGCGAACGCAAAAACCGTTACGACACACGCGCCGAAGCCGAGGCCGTTATGGCCGACTGCGAAAACCGCGGACGGCGTGGTTTGGCCTGCTACAAATGCGAATACTGCGGCGGCTGGCACCTGACGTCGCACCCTTGGAAATAGACCCCGCATCGGCACGGCGCTGGCGAAGCGCCAGCCATCGTGCACAAGCTACGGGCGCGGCGGCACCAAAACATCGTAACGAACGGCCTTGCCCACAAGCTGATAGCTCGGCTTAACGCCGGCAAGCAGCGGCCCCTTCACCGGTCGCTTGATAACGACCTTGCGCGGGTGCACCGCAAGCGCAGCTTCGACCAGCGTCTCCTCGTCGGCGCACGGCTGCTCCAGATGGTGCAAAAGTTGAAACTTCTTTTTCACCGCCGCGCTCTTGGTGCGCTCGGGAAACATGGGGTCCAGATACACCACGTCGGGAGCGGTGAGCTCGCCCTGCCCGATCAGCTCGGCTGTATGGCGAAGGCCGGCAATGCTATCCTCGCCCGCATGTAAGCGCATGCGCGCCACGGCAGCCGCAAGCGCCGGATCATCTGCCGCGCGATCCAAAGCATCCTTGAGGAGCGCCGCGATCACGCAATCCTGTTCATACAGATCGACGGTAAAGCCCGCGGCCGCCAGCAGCAGCGAATCCTCGCCAAAACCTGCC
The DNA here is from genome assembly GCA_958421655.1 of uncultured Collinsella sp. Classification (GTDB taxonomy): domain Bacteria; phylum Actinomycetota; class Coriobacteriia; order Coriobacteriales; family Coriobacteriaceae; genus Collinsella. The sequence goes on along the minus strand of CATZMG010000031.1, from coordinate 175 downwards.
GTGGCATCGACTGCCCACGGATGCTCAACGCCTTTCGCGCGCGCGGCCTTCACCAGCAGCTCCTGCTGCAGACGACCCTGCTTGAGCCGCGGAAGCATGCGGCCAAAATCGGCACGCAGCTCCATCGTGCCGTCGGTGAGCGTGAGGCCCTCGGACTTCCCGGTCAGCTCAAGCC
>CATZMG010000030.1 GCA_958421655.1 uncultured Collinsella sp. | reverse complement strand
AAAAGGACTGACCTTAGAGCTTGTAGGCGATTCCAACGACTACTTTGGCAAGGGCCTTTCGGGCGGCGAGGTGTCGGTGCGCCCCAACCCGCATGCGACCTACAAGTTCGACGAGAACATCATCGTGGGCAACGTTGCGTTCTTTGGCGCTACGAGCGGTCGCGGCTTCATTAACGGCCTGGCCGGCCAGCGCTTTGGCGTACGCAACTCCGGTGCCACCGTGGTGGTCGAGGGCTGCGGCAACCATGGCTGCGAGTACATGACGGGAGGTCTGGCGCTCATCCTGGGCGAGGTCGGGCAGAACTTCGCCGCCGGCATGACGGGCGGCGTGGCTTACGTCTTTGACCAGTACGGCACGCTCGATGCCCGTGTGAACCACGAGAGCGTTGAGCTTAAAGCCCCGACGGCCGGTGAGCTGGCGCAGATTCGCGAGCTCATCCAGGAGCACGTGGACGCGACGCAGAGCCCGCGCGGCATTAAGCTGCTCTACAGCTTTGAGACGATGAGCAAGCACTTTGTGAAGGTCATTCCAACCGAGTACGAGCGCGTGCTGGCGATTGTCGCCGCCGCCGAGGCCGTCGGCAAGACGCATGAGCAGGCCGAGGAGCTGGCGTTTGACATTGTGACCGGTCGCGCCGACGCCGCCGATGTCGCTCGCTTTGATGTGGCGGGTGGTGTCGCTGGCGCTGTGCCCGCCGCCGCCAGCTCTGTTGCTTCGACCAAGAAGGAGGCGTAAGTGCCATGGGTAAGCCCGGTGCTTTTCTTGATATCGATCGCGTGACCCACGAGCTTCGTCCCGTGGAGGAGCGCAGCCATGATTTTGATCCGCTGTACGTGGAGCTCGATGACGATGCACGTCGCGCCCAGGCGAGCCGTTGCATGATGTGCGGCGTGGCGTTTTGCCAGATGGGCGCGAGCTTTGGCAAGGCACGCCCGAGCGGCTGCCCGCTGCACAACCTGATTCCCGAGTGGAATGAGCTGGTGTACCGCGGCCGCTGGGACGAGGCTGCCGAGCGTCTGTCGCTCACCTCGCCCATGCCCGAGTTCACGAGTCGCGTGTGCCCGGCGCTGTGCGAGGCCGCATGCAACTTGGGGTCGGTCGACGGTCAGCCCACGACGATCCATGACAACGAGCGTGCGATCAGCGACCACGAATGGGCAAACGGTGGCCCGCGTCGCTTTGAGCCGGCGGGGGAGGGCGCACCCACGGTCGCCGTGGTGGGCTCCGGTCCTGCTGGTCTGGTGGCAGCATGGGAGCTCGCGCGTCGCGGCGCCCGCGTGACGGTGTTTGAGCGTGACGACCGTCAGGGCGGTTTGCTTATGTATGGCATTCCCAACATGAAGCTCGGGAAGTCCGTGGTCGAGCGTCGCGTGGCGCTCATGCGCGAGCTGGGCATTGTGTTTGAGCTGAGCGCAGATGTGACGGACCCTGCGGTGGCAGCCAAGCTCGATGGCTTTGACGCTGTCGTGGTGGCTGCCGGCGCTCGTGCTCCGCGTGGGCTTTCGGCTGCGAACATTGATGCCCCGGGCGTGGTGTACGCCGTGGACTACCTGACGGCTTCGACCGTCTCGGTGCTCGATGGCGGAGAGCCCGTGGTGAACGCGTGCGGCCTGGACGTCGTGGTCATTGGCGGCGGCGATACCGGTAACGACTGCGTGGGCACCGCGGTACGTCAGGGTGCGCGCAGCGTGCGCCAGTTTGAGTTCTTGCCGGCGGCGCCTGATGCGCGCGCGGCGAGCAACCCCTGGCCGCAGTGGCCAAACGTTAAGAAGACCGACTACGGCCAGCAGGAGGCCATCGCTGCCATGGGCGGCGAGATGCGCGCTTGGGGCGTGGATACGCTCGAGGTGCTGCTGGACAAGAAGGGCGCGGCCGCGGGCCTGCGCGTGGTCGATCTGGATTGGTCGGCTGGCAAGCCCGAGCGCATCGCGGGCTCCGAGCACGAGGTGCCGGCGCAGCTGGTGCTCATCGCCTGCGGCTTTACGGGTCCTGAGCATGGCGTGTTCGATGCGGTAGGCGTGCCTGTTGCCACCGCTGGTCGTCCGCTGCCTGTGATGGCCGCCGAGGACTCGCATCTTGCGGCGCGTGTCGACGGCGTCGCCGCGGATGCCGCGCCGGTGTATGTTGCCGGTGATGCGCGCAACGGCAGCTCGCTCGTTGTGAACGCCATGGCCGACGCCCTGGCCTGCGCTGCCGAGGTCGCCGAGGCGCTGGAGCTGTAAAGTAGTCATTTAAGAACGTCCCCAATGACTGGTCATTTTTGTCTAGTCGTTGGGGACACTCTTTGCGAGCGGTTCGTTCGTTTGTCGACGCGCGAGTGTCCATTCGGCGTCTTCTTGAGCTGTGGTGCTCTGCTGTTTCTGTGGTGGCCGGGGGCGCTTGGCTCAAAAGGGCGGGTTGGCCGCCTATGTTTACCTGCGGTTTTGTTCCAGTGCGCATTTTCGGTCAAGCTTTTCGTCAAGTGTTTGGTCAGCATCTGGTTTGCAGCCGGAGGCCTATTTTGCCCGCGCTGGTCGTGACTGCCCACCCTCCTCGTAAGCTCAAATTGAGGTCCATCAGTTTGAGGAGGATGCCATGACTGATCACGCTTTAGATCGAGCGCAGCTGGCCGAAGCCGTCGGCAACGATATTGCCGACATGGCCCATTTTTGGATGCTGCGGAAGTTCCAGTTTTTGGAGCCGGCGCGTGAACAGTTCGAGATCATTGTCGACCCGTGGCTCAGCTATTGCACCGAGCCTTCGCAAAACGAAATCATGGCCTACAACATGGCATTTACCGATTGGCTGCTCTTCGAGCGCCCCTATCGCCATGGCAAGACGTTGCTCGAGCTGTATGTTGAAGAGCCGCCGACATTGCTTTCGCCTGCCTCGCTCAAGCGGCTCGAGCAGGTACGCGACACACAGTATTTCTCGCGCTTTGGCATTTTGGACAAGGATCCTGCGAACGGCATGGTTGCGCTGAAGGATACGCGCACCGACCGTCGCTTTGATGTCTACGACCCGCATATCGTGCAAAAGGAGCATTGGAGCGACGGCGCGATTGCGGTGCGCCTCGCCTGCGTCGACGATGTCTGGCTGACGGCGGGACAACTCTATCTGTATGACATCGCACGCCTGAGTGACACGGCGGTCGATGGGCCTGGTGCGGTGCATCCGGAGGACCTGCAGGATGGCTTTGACACCTTGTGCATCAGTTTCTTCTTGCGTCTGGTCCGCGACATCATGGGCGCCCAGGGGCGGTACCTAAAGTCGCTCAACATCTACGAGCAGGAGTGGGAGTAGGGGATGTTACTGGTGTCGCTCTGCTGCCCTGACTTTGTCTCAATCTGTAACGTTTGGCGGCTGTTTGGGCCCGTAACTGTTACAGATCGAGACATTTCCCTGGTGTCGCTGGGGTGGGACTGCAACGTATTCCGTCCCCCACATCCCCTCTTCCCTCCGTTAACCGATGCGTCTGCGGTAATCCAACGGGACTAGGTGATAATGGACAAATGTTCAAGTTAATCGTGAGGGAGGAGCTCGATATGGCGTCTGCCGATCGTTCCACGTTGTTTATCAATGCGACCATCCTAGATGGTTCGGAACATATGGAGCCGCAGCCCGACATGGCCGTGGCCGTTGAGCGCGGTGTCATCACGTGGATGGGGCCGAGTGCTGTGGCGCAGGCGCCTGCAGGTGCCGAGGTCATCGACCTGGCAGGTGCGTATCTCATGCCAGGCCTCATCAATATGCATGTGCATCTGTGCGGTTCGGGCAAGCCGGTTTCGGCGGGCGATGCAGGCGCGCTGATGAAGAAGCTCGATAATCCCGTGGGGCGCGCCATCGTGCGCCATATTCTTAAGGGCAGCGCCCAACAACAACTGGCAAGCGGCGTGACCACGGTGCGCGGCGCGGGCGACCCACTGTTTGCCGACATCGCCGTTCGTAATGCCATCGACGCCGGCAAGTATCAAGGTCCTCGCCTGGTGGCGCCGGGAACGGGCGTCACGGTGCCGGGCGGCCATGGTGCGGGCTTGTTCGCCCAGGTGGCAAACAGTCCCGCCGAGGCAGCCGAACAGGTGCGCGACCTGTATGCGCGCGGTGCCGACGTCATTAAGCTGTTCGTAACGGGCGGTGTGTTCGATGCGACCGAGGTGGGCGAGCCGGGCGTGCTGCGTATGCCGGTGGAGGTTGCCGCGGCGGCGTGCAAGGCGGCGCACGATATGGGCCTTCCGGTCATGGCCCATGTCGAGAGCACCGAAGGTGTGAAGGCCGCGCTTCAGGCCGGCGTCGACACAATCGAGCACGGCGCTCCGATGACCCCCGAGATCCTGGAGCTGTACCGCGGCGCCGCGGGAACACAGCTCGAGGGACGCGCGCCGAGCGTGACCTGCACAATCAGCCCCGCACTGCCGTTTGTACTGCTCGATCCGGAAAAGACCCATTCGACCGACACGCAAAAGAAGAACGGTGACATCGTGTGCTCGGGCATTATCGAGAGCGCTCGCGCGGCGCTGGAAGCCGGCGTTAAGGTGGGCCTGGGCACGGACTCGAGCTGCCCGTTCGTGACGCAGTACGACATGTGGCGCGAGGTGGCTTACTTTGCCAAGTACGTGGGCGTGAGCAACGCCTTCGCACTGCATACGGCTACGCAGGTCAATGCCGAGCTACTGGGCCTGGGTGGCGAGACCGGCACAATCGAGTGTGGCAAGGCAGCCGATATCCTGGTGACGCGTAAGAATCCTCTGGATGATCTGTGTGCCCTGCGTGAGCCGACGCACGTGATGTGCCGTGGCGATTTGGTGCGCAAGCTCAAGGTGAAGCGTATTCCCGAGGTGGACGCCGAGCTCGACGCGATTATGGCCATGCCAGCCGAAGCGCTTGCCGAGGAGCTGGCCCGCGACGGCGTGGCGTAGACGAGACAAAGGGACAGCTCCGTTGCCGCATACAAAAAGCCGAGGTCTCAACACGAGGCCTCGGCTTTTTTATCGAACAAATACTTAAGATTTGGGACAAACAAACCTGATTTATTTGTCCCGCGTGCGGGCGCTAGGAGCGCGTTTCCATCTTGGCGTGGCACTTGGGGCAGGTGACGCGGATCTTGCCTTTGCCCTTGGGGACGGAGAGCATCTGGCCACAGTTGGGGCACTTGAGGTATGCCGTGGTCTTGCGGCCCTTCCACATCTTCTTAGCCGTGCGTTTGGCACGCTCAAAGTCCTCCTTGCTGGTGCCGGCCGCGCGTGAGGTGCTGGCCGCTGCAGCGCCGCCACCCAAACTGGCGACGAACTTGCCCAAGCCGGGGACATTGGCGGTCGCAGCGACAAAGGCCTCGTTCTCCTTGCGACGTGCATCGGTATTTTTGGACAGGCCGCGCAGCACGCCAATCACGATGACGGCGATGGCAATCCAGCTGAGCCACTGGATGCGGGCCATCGATCCGATCATTGCGATGACGATGCCGACAAAACCCATCACGATGGTGAGCTCGTCGGCGCCATTGCGACCCTTCATAAAGTCATTCATGCAAATTGCCTTTCGTTCGATATACTGCACGCTTTTATACCCGATTTAGAGCAAGGGGGACAGGTTAATCTGCACCAAGGTGGTGCAAACATACCTGTCCCCGGAACACCAAGGTGGTGCAAACATACCTGTCCCCGGAACACCAAGACGGTGCAAAGAAGTCTGTCCCCAATGCCCCAATTACTTGGAGAGCTTGTCGACGACGCGTTCGATCTCGGCGAGCTTGGCGGCTTTGAGGTCTTCGTCGCCCGATTCAATTGCCGAGGTCACGCAACCCTCAATGTGAGCCTTGAGCACATCGGCGTTAATGCGCGCGAGGAGCGCCTGTGTGGCCATGAGCTGCGTGGAAATATCGACGCAGTAGCGGTCCTCATCGACCATCCGCAAGATGCCGTCGATCTGGCCGCGTGCCGTCTTGAGCATGCGGGTCACCGATTTATGGTCTGCCATCATGGCGGGTCCTCGTTTCTGGTCGATCTTTCGGATGCCCCCGTCAGTTGCGGTGAAATAGTTCTTGATTGAGGGCTTGGAGCGCTAAAACAGGAACTATTTCACCGCAACTTCTGAAGGGCTGGTTGAGCGGTGGTTGCTGGGCGGCTATGTCAGCCGACAGTGGTGCCTGTTGGTGCGGCAGCTGCTATGCGGCGGTTACGGACAGGGCGTGGAACTTCTCGCCCGCGGCCTCGACAGCGGCGGCGAGCTGCTCGGCAGTCACGGTGTCGGCGCACTCCACCTGGACGGTCTGGGTCTCGTGATCGGCGTCGGCGTCGGTCACGCCGGCCACGTTGAGCAGCGCCGTCTCGACGGTGGCGTCGCAGTGGCCGCACATGAGGCCGGAAGTCTTAATTGTGTAACGCATGGGTATTCCTCTCTGTTGTGTCGGCTTTCCCAGGCACCCGACCTTGACCTTCAAGCCGTCGCTCGCGTACCAAAGTACGCATCGCTCCTCTTTCAGGCCAATCTCGGGCACCTGGAAAACCCGTTCTAAATGGACGTAATGGTGAGCCTATTTTGCCACTTTCGGCTTAAAGGTTCGCAGGCGCAGGGCGTTGGACACGACACACACGCTCGACAGGCTCATGGCCGCGGCGCCAAACATCGGCGAGAGTTGCCATCCTGTGAGCGGGAAGAACACGCCCGCGGCGAGCGGAATGCCGATGCCGTTGTAGAACAGCGCCCAGAACAGGTCTTGCTTGATGTTGCGAATCGTGGCGCGCGAAAGCTCGATGGCTCGCGCAACATCCATGAGGTCGCTGCGCATGAGCACCACATCCGCCCCTTCCTTGGCGATGTCGGCGCCGGTGCCGATCGCAAGGCCCACGTCGGCACGCGCCAGGGCGGGGGAGTCGTTGATGCCGTCGCCCACCATGGCGACCTTGCTGCCCGCATCCTGCAGCTCGCGCACGTGGCGTTCCTTGTCGGCGGGGAGGACGTCGGCGATGACCTGCTTGCTGTTCAGTCCCACGCGGCGGGCGATTGCTTCGGCCGTCACGCGGTTGTCGCCGGTGAGCATACGCACATCGACGCCGAGCGAACGCAGCGCGACGATGGCCTCGGCGCTCGTCTCTTTGACCTCGTCAGCCACGGCGATGGTACCGACGAGCTCGCCGTTCTTGGCAAAGAACAGCGGTGTTTTGCCCTCGGCGGCGAACTGTTCGGCAAGGCCGGCGGGCACCTTCGCGCCTGACTCGTCCATCAGACGCACGTTGCCGGCGGCGATGACATTCTGCCCCTCGCGTGCCGTAACGCCACGACCGGGCACGGCGGCAAAGTCCTCGACCATGCGCGCGACAATTCCGCGCGCCTCGCACTCGGCCATAATCGCCTCGGCCAGCGGGTGCTCGCTCGAGCGCTCCAACGCGGCGGCCAGCTTGAGCAGCGCCTTTTCGCTCATGGCGGGCGAGCCGTCAGTGCGCGTGGCTACCACGATATCGGTCACGGCAGGCTTGCCACGGGTGACCGTGCCCGTCTTATCGAGCACTACGGTGCCCACGCTGCGCAGGTTCTCCAGTGTCTCGGCGCTCTTAAACAGAATGCCCATTTCGGCGCCCTTGCCGGTGCCCACCATAATGGCGACGGGCGTGGCCAGGCCCAATGCGCACGGACAGCTGATCACCAGCACGGCCACGGCGGAGGTGAGTGCCTCGTTCACGCTGCCGGTCAATGCCATCCACACCACAAAGGTCACGGCCGAGATCGCGAACACCACGGGCACGAACACGCCGGCGACTTTGTCGGCCATGCGGGCGATGGGCGCCTTGGTGGCGTTGGCGTCCTCGACGAGCTGGATGATCTTGGCGAGCGATGTCTCGGCGCCCACACGCGTGGCGCGGAAGGAAAACGAACCGGTGCGGTTGACGGTGGCGGCGTTGACGGTGGCACCGGCGGTCTTTTCCACGGGGATGGACTCGCCGGTGAGCGCACTCTCGTCCACGGCCGAGCTGCCCTCGAGCACCACGCCATCGACGGGGATGGACTCGCCGGGGCGCACGCGCAGGACCTGGCCGGGAAGGATGCTGTCGACGTCGACGGTGGTCTCGCTGCCGTCCTCTGCCACGACGGTCGCGGTCTTGGGCGCCAGGTCGATGAGCGCCTCGATGGCGCCGCCGGTTTTGGACTTGCTGCGCGTCTCGAGGTATTTGCCCACGGTGACGAGCGACAGGATGGTGCCGGCGCTCTCAAAATACAGATTGTCCATGCCCGTCATCATTGCCTCGTGCACCTGACCCGCGGCAAGCTGGTCGGCCATGATGAACATGGCGTAGAGCGACCAGGCGATGGAGGCGGTGGCGCCCACGGCAATAAGGGCGTCCATGGTGGGCGCGCCGTGTGCGAGCGATTTAAACCCATTGATAAAGTACGCGTCGTTGACATAGACGATGGGGATGAGCAGGACGAGCTCAGTGAGGGCGAGCGTCATGCTGTGGGTATGGTCGGTGAAAATGCCGGGCAGCGGCCAACCAAGCATGTGTCCCATGCCTATGTAGAACAGTGGGATGAGGAAAACGATCGAGACGATGAGGCGGGTGCGCATGGCAGAGGCGGCGGCCTCCAACTTTTTGGTCGGCGACTCCATATGGGCGGCGCCGGACCTGGCTTGCGTGCTGCCGTTTGAGCCGGCGGCACCGGTGCCCGCATCGACGGGCGAGGCCGAGTAGCCGGCACGGTCGACGGCGGTGCAGATATCGTCGGGGGAGACCTGCGCGGGGTCGTAGTCGACCATCATGGAACCGGCGAGTAGGTTGACCGCGACGCTTTGGACGCCGTCGAGCTTGCTCACGGCACGGTCCACGTGCGCCTGGCAGGCGGCGCATGTCATGCCGCCTACGTCAAACTTATCTTGAGCCATGGCTTCTCCTTCCTGTTGTTTGGTGTTGGAATTGTTAACCTGCCGATACTATACACCCATACCCCCCGGGGGTGTCTAGTACAGAAAGAAATGTATGACATCTCGCTACAGATGAGGGTAGTTGGTTGACCGATGGTCCGCCCCAGCCAATCATCTCAATCTGTAACATCTGGATCGGTTTTTGAACCATAGCTGTTACGGATCAAGATAAACAGTTGGCAGGAAACTCAATGTCTCAATCTGTAACATCCAGCAGGGAAATATGACCTCTAACTGTTACAGATCAAGACATAGAAATCGGCCGAAAACTAATGTCTCGATCTGTAACAACTAGACCCCGTTTTACCGAGTAACTGTTACAGATCAAGACAAACCATTCGAGGGTAACCCGAACGTCTCGATCTGTAACAGTAAGACCGATGTTTGGGTCTTAGTTGTTACAGATCGAGACAATCTCGGAGCAGATGCCCCGGGCATACAACGTAAAACGCCGGGGAGCCCGCGTGATGGGCGCCCCGGCGCATGTTGGGCAGGGTTTGCGAAGCGGTGGGAGGGAGGAGAAGCCGTCCTCCCGAAATCCTTACTCCTGACGACGCTTCTTGTCAGTCAGGAAGACGCCGGCGGCTACGAGCACGACACCTCCGATGACAAACGTCTCACCGGCGAGCGCAGCATTGTCGCCCGTGGTGGGAAGCGCCGAGTTGTCGGCCGTCTTGGCGTTGCCGGCAGACGGCTTTCCAGCAACCGGCTTAGCGGCGGCCTGCGTGATCTTGGCCTGCTCGGCCTTCGCCGCCTCCTGCTCCTGACGAGCGATCTCGTCCTTCAGGGCCTGCTCGGCGGCAACGCGTTTTGCCTTTGCCTCGTTGTAGGCGTTGAGAGCCTCGGTGTAGGCGGGCGTCGCAGCATCAAGGTCTGCCTGAGCGGCATCAAGTGCGGCCTTTGCGTTATGTTCTGCCTGCTTGGCGGCGACGCACTTGGCAAAGAGGGCATTGAGCGTATCGTTCGCGTTTGCGTCAGAGCCAGTAGCAATGCCGTTTTCGACGTTGATGGACTTGAGCTTTCCGAGAGTAGCGGCAGCGGCGTCCGATGCGGCCTGAGAATTCTCGACCGCCTGTTCGGCGTTTGCGATGGCGTCGTTTGCCGCACCAAGGGCGACTCCGGCCTCAGTCACTGCTGTGTCGGCGTCCTTCTTGGCCGCCTCGGCGGTGGCAAGATTATCGGCTGCATTGCTCAGGGCGTCGGCACGGGCCTTCTTTGAAGCAAAGTCGTTTTCCGCCGTGGCCAGATTGCTTGTGGCGTGCTCCGCGGTCGCCGCCTTGGCCTCGGCGTTGTCCTTCGCGGTGTCGAGGGCCTGCTTCTTGGCAGCCCCGTCGAGCTTCGCCTTTTCGAGAGCGCTCTGGGCAGACGTCTGGGCTGCCGTGGCTTCATCAAGCGCCTGATGGGCCTCATCGGCTTTCTCCTGAGCCGCAGCAACATCGGCTGAATACTTGGCAAGTTCCTTCTTTGCATCTTGCAGAGCCTGCTGCTTTACGAGAGTCTCTGCCTTGGCGTCATCAACCTTCTTCTGACTCTGAGCGGCTTGCTCTTGCGATGCCTTAAGCTCGGCGCGCTTCTGGTTGACGACCTGCTCTGCGGTCGCCACGTTGCTTTGGGCGGCTTTGACCTGGTTTTCGGCTTCGGCAACTTTTCCGTTTGCCTTGGCGAGATTCTGCTTTGCTAGGGCAACAGCGGCGGCGGCACTTGCTACGCTGTCGTTCTTGGCGGCAAGGTCGCTATTCGCGGCAACAATGCCTTCCTGCTTTTGAGCGACGAGGGTCTCAGCTGCCTTTACGGCATCGGCTTTCGATGCCGCCGTGCTGCGCTTTTGCTCAAGGTTCGTCTTTGCGGCGGCAAGGTTATCGCTGGCTTTGGAGAGGCTCAGCTGATACTGATCAAAGAGATTCTCGAGTTCATCGATCGAGTATTCTTTTTCGTACGAACCGTAATTGTTGTCGATCTCCAAGACGAACACATACGGCCAAAGGGTTCCGCGCGAGTTGATGCCGTATCCCATGGTTTTGGCGTTAGGTTGTACGATATTCAAATAATGGCCGACGGTGCCAAAGTCTGCCCCTTGCTTTTCGAATTCGGTTTTGTGGCTCCAGAAAGTATCCCAAGCATCTTTGGGGGCAACGTTGCCAAGGCCGGCTTTCGCCGCAGCCTCGTCAAATATCTCCTTTTCAGCATCGACCCATTGGTGCGCGATGTTTTCTTTAGTACTGAAGTTCCAGGCGGCATTTTCACAATTGGCGTAATCTGAGTGACCTAGCGTTTTGTCAGAGTAATTGGAGTCGGATTGAGCGATTGCCATTTGCTCGGCCGTCACCCTAAGCTCACTCAATCCAACGCTTGCACGGTATTCGTTAATCTCGCGCAGCTTGTTAAACGATAGCTTGGCGTTGTCGAGTGACGTGCCGTCTTTTTTATCGCCAATGGTCGTCGGGTTTTTATCGCTCTGCCTATAGATGATGTTTGCAGCGTCGTTGGCGCCGATGAACTGGTAGAAGCCGATGACGCTCTGCGCCTCCGCCGTCGTTGCCTTATCGGTTGCTGCCTTGCATGTATCGTATGCTTTCTGTGCATCGATAACGGCTTGATCGGCGGCCTCCTGGTTTGCCTTGGCAGTTTCGAGCGCCTTGTCTGCCTGCTCCTTCTCGGCTTTTGCCTGGTCGACTTGTTTCTGAGCGGCCATTGCCTTCTCCAGTTCGGCAGCATGTGCCTGCTTCGCCGAGGTCAACTCCGATTGCGCCGCATCGGCTTTCGTCTGGGCTGCCGTTACATCATGTTCGGCTGCTGCGACTGTCTGCTTCTTGGCTTCGAGCTCGCTTTCGGCGCCGGTGAGGGCGTCCCGCTTGGATGCAACGTCGCTATTTGCCTGAGAAAGGCCTGCTTCGGCAGTCGCCTGCTGCTGTTTCGCCTGGTCGAGTGCGCTTTGGGCAGCATCGACCTTTGCCTGGGCGGCGTCATACTCCGGGCCCTCGGCGCCTGCCTTTGCGGCCGCCAAATCGGCTTGTGCGCTGTCGTACGCTGTCTGTGCCGCGACTACCTTACCATCCGCGGCGTTCTTTTCCTGCTGAGCGGAAGCCAGCGTGCCTGCCGCTTCGTCGTAAGCGCTCTGCGCGGCGCTCTGAGCCTGCTGAGCGTCAGCGAGCGCGGAATCGGCAGTGGCCTTCGCAGCCTTTGCTTGATCCAGAGCGGCCTGCGCATCTGCGGCAGCCTGCTCGGCGACCTTGATTTCCTCCGGCGTTGCGTTGGCGGCTGCCTTTTGGGCTGCCTCGAGCTTGGCCTGCGCATCAGCTGCCGCCTGTTTTGCGGCGTCAAGGACCTTCGACTTGTCCTCGGCGTCGGTCTTGGCTGCATCGAGCTTTCCCTGGGCATCCTTCAGCGTGGCACTGGCGCTGTCGGCCGCCTTGACGCTTTCATCGAGCTGGCGAGCATATTCGGCGCGCGCGGCGGCCTCTGCCTGCGAATTATCGGAGACGGAGACGTCATAGGTGCTTTGTGCGTTGTCGCGTGCCGCCTGCTTTTCGGTATAGGGGGCAGCCACCGTGTCGTAGTCGGATTTGGCGTCTGCCTCGGCAGCCTTTGCGGCGTCGATCGCAGCCTGCAAGTCGGCAATCTTCTGGGCGTCTGCCTTTACTGCGGAGCCTGCCGCCTCGCCGGCGTGGACAGCAAGCGGGGACATGATCGCGTCCTGTGCCGTGGTATCACTCACATCGTTGGCAAATGCCGAGAACGGCGCGAGCAGCGACGAGCCGGTCATAGCGATGGTGGTTGCCGCGGTGACGGCGAGTCGTGTTGCCTTGTGGCCCGAGAATGTGGGGCGAGGCTTGGCGCCGCCTGAGACTTCCGAGTGTTTAGGTGCGTACTTTGTCATTTCTTCTCCCAATCGTTGAAGGGGTACCTACGACAATTCGTACGTTACGACCGCCGAAAGGGCTCCTGTTGCGCAACATTGGCAAGGAAACATCGACGCACTTGAGTCACATTTATGAGGCGAAGTTCTCGGCAAGCTAATGTCTCAATCTGTAACATCTAGCAGTGAAAATGACCTCTAACTGTTACAGATCGAGACGGACCATCCGCGGTCAACTCAAATGTCTCGTTCTGTAACATCTAGAGAGGTTTTTGACCCCTTACTGTTACAGATTGAGATGTTGTCTCGCGGGGTTGGGGTTTGTCTCGTTCTGTAACATCTAGACCTGTATCTGCCGAGCTGGTGTTACAGATCGAGACATTTGCCGGGGAGGGGTCCCGTCACGGCAAGACGCCCGCCGCCTAGATACAGAACCCGGGAATCACACAGGTTAGCTTGTTTGGCTTTTCCGCAGGCGTTGCGTACGTAAAGACGTCGCCGTCGTGGCCCACACGGTTTATGTAGAGCGTGCCTTCGGTCTCCGATGAGTCGGGGCTCACCGTGCGCTCCCACCAGCAGGTGTCCTTGCCCTTCCACTGGCGGACCATCGTCTCGTTCGTGGAATACGGGCTCACCTTGAGCTCGCGGAAGAGCTGATACTCCTTGCCCTCGCCGTTGTAGATTTCTGCCAGGTAGTGATAGTCCTTGGCAAACGAATCGGACGGTTGCGTACCGCACAGCTCGACCATGGCGGGCAGCCAAAGGGTTGCGGGCAACTCGCTCAGGCACGATGCGCTGTTGGCGGCGCCCACATTGTTCGAGACCTTCTTGACCCCTTTAATGAGTGCGCGCAACTTGTTGGGCAGCAGCTTAAGGCCGTCGCCGTCGAGCCATTCCCGCAGCTCGCAATCTGCCCAGCCGGCGCTCGGCGGTTCAGACGCAGCGTTGCGCTCGGCAATACCCGCGTCGAACATAAACGTCAGTCCGGCCTTGCCCGTCCCGTCCAGAAGCTCATCGTGACGGATGCCCACAAGCTGCGCGCCGACCTCCAGCCCGTTGGTGAGTTTCACGCGCTTGGTACACGGATAGGGGATATGCCCGTTGTCATCGAGCAGATGATAGCGCTTGGCAATCTCGCGTGCCTCGCTACGGGTCTCGGCGGCCTTAATCTTGAGCGAGATCTCCTGCAGCTGATCCCAAGTGTAGTCGTCAAGCGAACCGCGGATGCCGTTCAGGTAGTCGGGGATGCCAAAGCCATGGGTCGCCGCCCCAATGACGCTGAGCCCCGCAACGACTGCAACGACGCCACCGATAATAAAGCGGCGGCGGGTCATGGCATCGTGCCGAGCCTGCTCCAGGATCTCTCGCGCGCGCTCGCCGGCGACGTCGACCTTAAGGTGCGTACCGGAGTCGATGTCGATTGCGGCGTCACTGCCCGCGCCTTCGCGGCCCTCGGATTCGGCATCGGTGAGGTATGCCGAGAGCGCCTCGAGCATCTGCTGCTCGGTGGGACGATCGCACTGCTCGACTGAGAGACCCTTCATGATGATTTGGACGAGCGCTTCATCGCCCTCGCAGCGCGGCTCGAGCGGTGCCGGCTTGGTCTTGGTCTTTACGAGATAGAACGAGCCGGTTGCAGCGGCGTCCGTCGACTCAAAGTCAAACGGTTTGCGACCGCTGTAGAGCTGGTACAAAATGCTCGAAAGCGCATAGACGTCGATTGCCGGCGAACGGCGAAGGGCCGCGATGCCTTCGATATCCTGCGTGAGCATCTCGGGCGCGGCGTATGCGGGCGTGGCAAAGCGCCAGATGTCGGCGCGCCGGGTGATCGTGTCGTCGCCGAGAGCCATGGTCGCGGAGCCCATGTCGATGAGGCAGGGGTCAAAGGAACAATCAGCAATCTGCTGCTCGAGCGTTCGGCTGGTGGTGCAGAACATGATATTGGCAGGCGAAAGGTCGCGATGGACGACCGGATTCACAAGGCCTTGGGTCATCAAGAGCGCACGAAGCACGGCGTTTCCGACGGCGGCGACCATCTGGGTGGTCAGCCCGCCCGAGGCGTCGTGAGGAAGCAGGGGCAGCGCCTGCTTGAGCGAGGTGCCCTCGACCCACTCCATGAGGATGAGAGGGTCATCCTCGCACGATCCGTAGCCATAGACGCGCGGAAATCCGCGCAGGTGCGAGACGGTACACAGATGACGGTACTCCTCGAACAGCGCGGCGGTGCTGGCCAGGTGCGCTGCCGATTGCTCGGCGGAGCGGTCGGGGGCTTGGCCGGAAAGGATGGCGTTGTCCTTGAGTAGCTTGACGGCAAAGACCTCGCCGCTCGTGTTGGTCGCGCGCAGCACGTGTCCGATGTTGCCGTTGTTGCGGTGGGCCGTCTGGAGAATAAGCGTCATAAACCGACGCTTGGCGTCGTCCTCGGCGCTGGGGTCGACCGCCACGGCGGTGTCGAACGTGTCAAGACGGATGAGTTTGTCGCCATAGGCGCTATCGGTAGTATCCATGGCGTTCCTTTGTCTGGCATGGGTTGCCGCGCGTATACGTGAGCAGTGCGGATATCGGTAAAGTACCATGATAGCCGCACTGCCCACGTATACCGCTGAGTATTGTCGTTTACGACGCAGAAGGTAGAAGACGAAAGACGGACGGCGACCGTCTTCCGATCGCCGTCCGTGCTAGTCCACAATGACAAGGAATGTCGTGTAGAGACCCAGATGGAGCCTGTCGCTGTTGGCGATTTCCACGGGGGGATAGATCTTGCCGGGCTCGCGTAGGTCGCGCGGCGGCTCGATTACGATATCGCCGTCGCCCGCGCCCGATTCGAGCACCGTGCCGTTGGTCGATCCAAGGCCCTGGGCGTACCAGTGCTCACCCTCAAGCCAAATGCGAAGATGTTCGCGCGATGCGTCGGCGCCCACATCGGTGATGCTGGGCGAGGTTTTGGGCAAGGATCCAATTACCGTGCCACGCGGATCGCGTGTGAGGGGATGGATTTGCATGTCGACGCAGTTGTCGGCATGTGTCCTGAGCAGACCGAGGTTGGGAGCGACGGCGTGCGGCTGATCCAGACTGCCCATAAAGCCACGTCCGACGGTAGTTTCGGTGGTGCCAAAGTGCCCACCCGTCTTGCTGTCGCAAAAGCGCTCGACGGTGGCCACGCCCTGAACGGGATCGGCGAGCGCCCCCGTTGCCACAAAGAGCATAAGGTAAAGCGTGCTTTTCTCACGCACGGCATTGCCGTCAAAGTTGTCGATGCGATTGAGGGCATTTGCATATAGGCGGCTGTCCAGCTTGTAGCTGGCGAGAGCCGACATCATTTCGTTGGCGGCCGGACCGCGATAGTGCTCGGCGATTGCCCGATAGGCGGACTCGCCGCCGCCGAGCTTGCTGCAGATTGCCGCGGAAAGGTGGAGCGTGGTGACGGTAAAGTCGCTGTAGATGGCGGGCGCGCACTGGTCAGGCTTGCGATGGACGATGTAACGGGTGAGATACGAGCGGTTGGAAGAGCATTTCTCGAGCAGGGTACTGCCGAGATAAGAGTTTCCATTGATGAGCATTCGGGCGATCTCGAGATGTTTAAGACCGCCGAACGAGCGAATATCGTTATAGAGGACCGAGCAAGGCGTCTCTGCTGCCACGGATACCTCCTTTGATTGCTTCCTAGCCAATATGGCGATAGGAATTAATGGCTCCCGGTGGGCGACGTATTAAATGGCTGCGCAATATACAGCGTAACCAAAGCAACATTATAGGCCACATGTTCGAAATTGCAGGAAGACTGAGAGATTTGGTTTGGACTGGACGGAAATCCCCCTCTGTCTTGTTCTGTAACATTTGGACCCGGTTTTGCCCTGCATCTGTTACAGATTGAGACAATCGGCCAGGCCCGCCCCGTCCGCCTCGTCATCTGTGGTTTACGTGGGGGCATACGGAGTGCGGGTATACTAACCGGCGGCGAATCTGCTCCATCGCTTAGAGCTGCTGCGTCTGGACGGCGCGTGATAGGGCTGCCAAAGCGATCGCCAGCGTGCTGAGCAACGTCCTCTCTGTGCGCACCTGTTTTTGTATGTATTAGCGCACTACCAAGCACGCCCGCGCGGCCGCATGCCGTGCCCATTGCGCGTGCAGATAAGGAACAACAACATATGCGTAATTCTGTATCCGACGTCACGGACGCCGAGATTCTGGACGAGGCCCGCGAGGCCATGACCCAGGCTGCCTTCGATGCCGCCGATGAGGCCAATGCTGCCCAGACCGTCGAGTCCGCTACCGAGAGCCTGCCCGCCTTTGACGAGCTGGGCCTTTCGGACGAGATGCTTCGTGCTATCGAGAACCTAGGCTACACGGCGCCCACGCCTGTCCAGGCTGGCTCGATCCCCGTGGTGCTCGAGGGCCGCGACCTGCTTGCCGCTGCTCAGACCGGCACCGGCAAGACGGCCGCCTTCTTGCTGCCGACCATGAACAACCTGGAGCACATCGCTCCGCCCAAGCCCGTGCGCGAGCGTGGCGGTCGCAACCGCCGTCGCGGCGCCAAGAAGCCCGAGGGCAACGGTCGCGGTCCCTTGATGCTCGTCATCACCCCCACGCGCGAGCTTGCCCAGCAGATCGACGAGGTCGCGAGCAAGATTGCCGACGTCACTGGCCATGTCGCCGTGACCGTCGTGGGCGGCGTGAGCTACAAGCCGCAGACCGCGGCGCTCAAGTACGGCTGTGACATCCTGGTCGCTACGCCGGGCCGTCTGGTTGACCTGATCGAGCAGGGCGCCTGCCACCTGGACGAGGTCAAGGTGCTGGTGCTGGACGAGGCCGACCGCATGCTCGACATGGGCTTTTTGCCCGCCGTCCGCCGCATTGTGCGCGAGACGCCGGCCGAGCGTCAGACGCTGCTGTTCTCGGCCACGCTCGACGAGGAGGCCGTGGGCGAGATCACCGACCTGGTGAGCGACCCGGCACGCGTGGAGATCGCGCCCGCCACGTCGACCGCCGACACCGTCGACCAGTTTGTATTCCCGGTGTCCATCGAGGCCAAGAACAATCTGCTGCCCGAGTTCCTCAAGAAGGAGGGCCCGGAGCGCACCATCGTCTTTATGCGCACCAAGCACCGCGCCGACAGCTGCTGCCGTCGTCTGGAGCGCAAGGGCATCAAG
The DNA here is from genome assembly GCA_958421655.1 of uncultured Collinsella sp. Classification (GTDB taxonomy): domain Bacteria; phylum Actinomycetota; class Coriobacteriia; order Coriobacteriales; family Coriobacteriaceae; genus Collinsella. The sequence goes on along the minus strand of CATZMG010000030.1, from coordinate 6,292 downwards.
GCCGCCGCGATTCACGGCAACCGCAGCCAGGCTCAGCGCGAGCGTGCCCTTTCGGCCTTCCGCGACGGTACCGTCGACGTGTTGGTGGCAACCGACGTGCTCGCCCGCGGCATCGACATCAGCGACGTGCGCTACGTCGTGAACTTTGACGTGCCGGCCGAGCCGACCGACTACATCCACCGTATTGGCCGTACGGGCCGCGCCGGCGAGCTGGGCTGGGCCATCACGTTTGTGACCGAGCAGGATGTCGATGAGTTCTACGAGATCGAGAAGCTCATGGACAAGACCGCCGACATCTACGAGGCCGGCGACCTGCATGTGGGCCCCAATCCGCCCGCGGTTGACCCCGAGCGCGATCCTGCGGCCTTTAAGGTGAAGAAGAAAACCAAGCGCGGCAAGTCCAAGAGCAAGAAGAAGCTTGAGCAGGCGCGTCGCGACGGCAAACGCAACGGCGACGATTACGGTGATGTGGCCGGTCGTTCCAACCGCGGTCGAGACGAGCGTCGCGGCGACGGTGAGCGTCCGAGCCGTCCCAAGCGCGGCGGCAAGACCCGCGTGCGCGAGGGCGTTCAGGCTCGCGTGGACGAGGCTGTGGAGAGCGTGGCCCGCGAGGTGGCTGCCGAGGAGCGCGGCGGTGCTGGTGTCGTTGAGCAGGCCCCGCGCGGCAACCGTGCCGAGCGCCGTGCCAAGCAGTTCCAGGGCGAGGCGCATCGCCGTCGCCGCGAGGACGAGGACCGCGGCGGTCGTCGCCGTGTTGAGCGCGAGGACGAGGGCCGTGGCTCGCGTGGCGGCAAGCGTGGTTCGGGCGATCGTCGTCGTTCCGGTCGCGATGGCGAGCGCGGCGGCCGTGATGAGCGCCGTGGCGGCGAGGGCCGCGGTTCGCGTGGCGAGCGTGGTACTCGCGGCGGCGAGTCCCGTGGCGGCAAGCGCTTTGATGAGCGCGGTGGCCGTGGCGGCGAGCATCGCGAGGGCACTCGTGGCAATGGCAGCCGCAGCGGTGCTGGCCGCTCTAACGAGTCGCGCGATCGCCGCGATCCGCGTGCCAGCCGCGATCGTCGCGATGACTGGCGCAACTACGACGATACCCGCGAGGAGCGTCGTGGCGGCTATCGTGGCGGGCGTGGCGGCAACCAGGCCGGCTCCCGCGGCGGCCGTGCCGGCGGTCGCGATAATCGTGGTAGCTATGGCAATAGTCGTGGCGGCAAGCGCGGCGGCAGCTCCCGTCGCCCCGGTGACGGCGGCGGCAAGCGCAAGTAACATACGCATCGCCCGCTAGAGCGAGGTGAACCAAGGGCCCCGAGCAACTACGCTCGGGGCCCTTTTTGTTTGCCGTATCCGATCGCTAGTTCAAATGTGATTTCCTCGGGAATGCATCTAGAGGATGCCGTGGGCCTGTTTCCTACCATGCGGCAATGGGTCCCATGGGGTGCGCCGTGCATTTTTTGGAGTATTCTGCAGTTCGAGTTGTCTGCATATGATTTGACGTCGCCAACGGTGGCTTTCGGATATCCCTAGCGAGCGTTCTGAGTCAGATTTCGTCGTTTTCCGGAGCAGGGGCGCGTCATTCTCGCCATGTCGAAACCCAAAATGACGCAGCGCCCTAAAGGTTTGCCCGCTCGGGGTATTGCTGGCGCGGTCACGTTGCAGAATACTCCGTTTTTTGCACGGGCCAGGATGGGGTACCTCGGGAGAACACGGCGGTATCCCGTAAATATATACAATCTGTACCGTAATTTATACAAAACGAAGAGGCAGACAGCGTAGGGTTGGTGCATTGGGGTGCTTGATGCACCAAAATGGGGATCCCACGTGCCGTATACTCTGGCTGGATGTGAAAACGGCTTGACGCGTTGCCAGACGTAGGGGGAGGGTGTCTCGATGAGCGTATTCGAAATTGTGTTTAGTCCGACGGGTGGAACGCAGAAGGTGTCTGGCCTTGTGGCCGGGGCACTGGACAAGAATACCGTTACCGTCGATCTGACCGATAGCGGGCTAGATTTCAGCGCTGTCTCGATGACTGAGGACGACGTGGCCGTAATCTCTGTGCCGGCGTATGCCGGTAGAATCCCGGCTGTGGTGGCTGACCGGTTGGGCATGGTTCACGGCAACGGAGCGCGGGCCGTTCTGGTGTGCGTCTACGGAAACCGCGCGTTTGAGGACACGCTCGTAGAGCTGGAGGACGTTGCGAAGCATGCGGGATTCCGGGTGATCGCGGCAGTTGCGGCCATTGCAGAACATTCCATTGCGCGACAGTTTGCTGCCGGTCGTCCGGATGCGCAGGATGCGGCGCAGCTTGCTGAGTTTGCTCAGCAAATTCAGCAAAAGCTGTTGGCTGAGGATGCGTCCGAGCCCTCTATCCCCGGCAATCGTCCTTATAAACAAGCTGGAGGTCACCGCATGGCGCCCGAGGCAACAGAGGATTGCGTCTCCTGCGGTGCATGCGCCGCGGCGTGCCCCGTTTGTGCTATCGACAAGGGTGACTCCAAACGAGCAGCTGGCGAGGCGTGCATCTCCTGCATGCGCTGCATCGCCGTATGTCCGCGAGGTGCTCGCAAGCTTGATTCCAGCAAACTATCCGCTGTTTCCCAGATGCTGAGCAAGGTTTGCGTCGTGCGGAAGGAATGCGAGCTCTTCATCTAGCGCATACGAAATTGGCGCAATGGGGCCAGGTTAATCTGCACCGACCTGGTGCAAACAAACCTGTCCCCAATGCACCAGAGCAAGGAGTGTCCCCGGGTGCCGGCAGAAAAGGAACGTCCCTAAGTACCGCATAAATACCGTTTATCGGAGAAAAAATACCGTTCGCCGGTCATAATGATTGTTCCGGCTTTGGGCTTGTCTATAATAACCCCCGTAAAAGAAATGCGGAAGGTTACCGAGTCCCCTCGGACGTGGGCCTAACCAAAGTCTTAGAACGGGTGTGTCTCAATGGGTGCATTCGATTGATTTTGGTTGGGCTATATTTATGAAGGGACATGTCACCATGGGTTTCTTTTCTCGCCTAATGGGTGGTTCGGATAAGCAGACGACTGCGGCTTCCGAGTTCGAAATCCTCGCTCCCGTTTCCGGCGAGCTTGTTAATCTAGAAAAAACCAATGACCCCGCTTTTAGCAGCCGTGCAGTGGGCGATGGCGTTGCCGTGGTTCCCCAAGAGGGAACGGTGTGCGCTCCTGTTTCCGGTACCGTCGCCGCTCTGTTTCCGACTGAGCACGCGCTGGGCATCATGTCCGATAACAGCTCTGCTCAGGTGATGCTGCATATCGGAATCGACACTGTTAAACTTGAGGGCAAGGGCTTCCATGCGCTTGTTGCCCAGGGTGATCACGTTGACGCGGGCCAGCCCCTCGTCGAGGTCGATTTCGACGTGGTTCGCGCTGCCGGCTTTGATCCCACGGTCTTCGTTATCGTGTGCGAGCGTTCGGAGAACTCGACTCTTCGTGAGCATGCTTCCGGCCCTGTTGCTGTTAAAGAGCCTGTCGTCTGGCTTTCCGAGTAAATTCTTGTGGTGGGTACCGTGGTTATCAAGCGAGTTTTTAACAACAACGTCGCAATGGTCACTTCGGACGATGGCTCCGAGCTCATCGTCATCGGTCGAGGCCTCTGCTTTGGCCGTCATGCCGGCGATGCCATCGACGAGGCGTCGATCGAAAAGACCTACGCGTTGCAGGAGGGAACTTCTCAGGACTCGCGTACGATTGACCGCTTGGCACATCTTTTGGAGTCCATCCCCACCGTCAACCTCGTGATTTCCGAGGAAATCGTTCAGATGCTTCGTCGAGAGCTCAATGCCGACATCAACGATAAGATTCTCATTGCTCTCGCAGACCATATCAGCCTTGCTTTGGAGCGCGAGCGCAAGGGCGTCCCCTGTGAGAATCCGTTGCTACTCGAGATCCAGCAGTTCTATCGCAAGGAGTACGCGCTTGCGGGCCGTGCGCTGCAGATTATCAAGGAGTATATGGGCATCCAGATGAGCGAAGAAGAGCAGGGTTTCATTACGCTGCATATCGTCAACGCCACCATGCCGCAACGCTCCGATCGTCTGATTGTTTCGGTCCAGCTTGTTCGCGACGTGCTCGCGATTGTTTCTGAGCGCTATGCTACGACCCTCGATGACACCTCGCTGCCTTACGAACGTTTCGTTCGTCACCTGCAGTTTTTCGCACAGCGAGCGCTCGATCCTACGGCCGGGCAAATCAACGGAGACGCGCTGTTCCGAATCGATGAAACGGCGTATCCGTGTGCATTCTCGTGCGCGGACGCCATAGCCGCTCACTTGTCGTCTATCTATAACGTTGTCGTTACCGATGCCGAAAAGAGTTATCTCGCATATCACATTGTTAACCTGCTTGGAGAACCTGGTCTCTAGGCATAACGTGCCCACACATCGATTGATATAAGGCAAGGCTCACGGTCTTGTCTAGGGCACATCTGTCTTAATTTGCGGAAAAGTAAGGGGAGTACCGCTATGACCGCAAAAAAGAAGTTCAATTTCAAAGCGCCGTTGGAGGTGTTCGCGAAGTCGATCGTCCAGCCGATGATGTATCTCTCGGTTGCCGGCATCCTGCTCATCGTGGGCATTATTCTGACCAACAAGACCATCTGCGCTTTGGTCCCCGTACTGGGCTCCGGTCCGTTCCAACTTGTGGGCGCCGTTGTCTATCAGTCGCTGATGTTTATCATCAACAACCTCTCGATTCTGTTCTGCGTGGGCATCGCCGGCGCCATGGCAAAGAAGAACAAGGGTCATGCTTCGCTGATCGCCCTGATGTCGTTCTTCCTGTTCCTGCAGGCTAACAACATCGTGCTCAACGCCACCGGCTCTCTTGCCGATGCGAGCGGCATGCTCGGTCTTACCGGAACCGGCCAGGCCACCGTTATGGGCATCCAGGTACTCGATACTGGCGTGTTTGGCGGCATCATTCTCGGTTGCATCACCGGTGCCGTGTTCAACAAGTACTCGAACAAGCAGTTCCCCATTGCCCTTTCGATGTTCTCGGGCGTTCGCTTCCCGTTCCTGATCATGATCATCATCTCCTGGATCATGGGCGCTGGCTTCTGCATCGTTTGGCCTCCGGTTCAGGGCGCCATCTCCTCCGTTGCCGGCATCATTAAGGAGTCGGGCAACATCGGTCTGTTTATCTACGGCATGCTCAACAAGCTGCTCGTTCCCACCGGTCTGCACCACCTCATCTACACCCCGTTCCAGTTCTCCGATGTGGGTGGCACCCTGACGCTGGGTGATCAGGTTATCGCCGGCGCCTATCCCATCCGTGTTGCCGAAATGGCAATGACGGGCCAGCCCTTCTCCGATAGCACCTACTTCAACAGCTACACCTTCAACAACCTGTGGCCCTACATCGGTATCGGTCTCGCCTTTATCTTCACCGCTTACAAGGGGAACAAGGATAAGACCAAGGCCGTTATCATCCCGCTGATCATCACCGCCGTGCTCTCCTGCGTCACCGAGCCCATGGACTTCCTCTTTGTCTTTGCCGCTCCCGTGCTCTTTGTCGTTCACTCGGTTCTTTCCGGCATCTTCCTGGTTCTGCTCAAGGTCCTCTCCGTGCCCGCTTCGACTGCAGGCGGCATCATCAACATCGTGGTTTCCAACCTGGTCCTGGGTGTCGACAAGACCAACTGGCCGGTTATGCTGGTGCTTGGAGTCGTCAACGCCGCTCTGTACTTCTTCCTCTTCACCTTCCTTATTAAGAAGCTCAACCTCCACACGCCTGGTCGCGAGGAGGAGTCCGAGCTCGCCGAGTCCGTTGCCGAGGGCGAGGCCGCCGCGTCTGTCGCGGTGAAGCAGGGCGCTGTTGCCGCAGCTCCCGCAGAGGGCGTCGATGCAGGTATTGCCGACCTGGTCGCAGGTCTTGGCGGCAAGGACAACATCGAGGAGCTCGAGAACTGTTTTACGCGTCTCCGCGTGAACGTTAAGAACCCGGACCTCATCGATGAGAACCTCATCAACCACGTGCCCAACAGCGGCATCAACCGCAACGGCAACAATATCCAGATCATCTTTGGCATGAAGGTCGCCGAGATGCGCGACAAGGTCGAAAACGCAATTGAGAAGGAGCAGTAAACAATGATCATTACTCTGTGTGGTGGCGGATCCACCTTTACCCCCGGCATCGTCAAGTCCATCGCCCTGCGCAAGGACGAGCTCGACGTTGACGAGATTCGTCTGTACGACATCAACGAGGAGCGCCAGCGCAAGATCGGCGTGCTCGTGGACTGGATTTTGCACGAGGACCTCGGCCTGGACATCAAGCTCACGGTGACCACCGAC
>CATZMG010000029.1 GCA_958421655.1 uncultured Collinsella sp. | reverse complement strand
AGTCCTGGGCCGACATCGCCCGCGCCGTCTTCGAGGCCGCCAACGGCAACGGCGACAGGGTCGTGCCGGTATCGACCGCCGACTACTACGCGAGCGCCGCCGGCCCCGTCGCCCCGCGCCCGGTCCACTCCGCGCTCGACCTGTCCAAGCTCGAGTCGGTCGGGTTCCACATGCCCGACTGGGAGGAAGAGCTGGGGGAGTACCTCAAGACGCTCTAGCCGCTATTAACTTTTCGAGAGCAAAAGCCGCCGCTTGTTAACGGTGGCTTTTCTTGTTGGTGGCTATCTGCGCAGTGGTGCCAATAGTATTCTGCGGAAGATCTACCTCTCGCTTGTCTCGGTGGCGGACTTGCCGGGCTGGTCATCGTAGGCGTATTTGCTGTACACGTTGACCTCCCACTGCTTTTTTTCGACCTTTGCCACAGAATCCAGGATGAATCCGGTTGCAAGGCTCAGACCACAGAGGAACATAAACGATGCAGTAAGCATGGCAGTGGGGAAACGCGGGACCAGGCCGGTCTGAAAGTACTCAACAAAGATAGGAATGCCCAAAACCAGGCCGATAATCGCGAATAGAAGCGCGACGAGGCTGAAGAACTTCAGCGGGCGGTAGTCCTTGAACAGCGTGCCGATCATCGCAACGACTTTAATGCCGTCGCTCACGGTATTGAGCTTGGACTCGGAGCCTTCCGGACGGTCGCGGTACTCGATGGGCACGTCTTTGATGCGCCAGCGGTGGTCGACGGCGTGGATCGAGAGCTCGGTTTCGATCTGGAAGCCCTCGGAAAGCACAGGGAAGGTTTTAACGAACGGACGGCTCATGGCGCGGTAGCCGGTCATGACATCATCGAAGCTGTAGCCATAGATCCACTTGATCATGGCGCGGACCAGATTATTGCCAAAGCCGTGGAAGGCACGCTTGTTCTCCTCGGCGTAGGTGCCGTTGGAAAGGCGATCGCCTACGGTCATGTCGGCCGTGCCGTTAAGGATGGGCTCGCAGAGGGCCTTGGCCGCCTCGGCGGGGTAGGTGTCGTCTCCGTCGACCATCAGGTAGCAATCGGCGTCGATATCGCGAAACATCTGGCGGCACACGTTGCCCTTTCCCTGACGGGGCTCAAAGCGGACTGTGGCGCCGTGCTCGGTGGCAATGCGTGAGGTATCGTCCGACGAGTTGTTGTCATAGACATAGACCGTCGCCTGCGGAAGCTCGCGGTGAAAGTCATCGATGACTTTGCCGATCGTGAGCGCTTCGTTGTAGCAAGGGATGATGACGGCGATGGATTCAGAATTCACTTAATGCTCCTTATACATTCAATCCTAGAAAGTATAGCCGTTTGGGCCTGGCATCCTAAGATGTGGGTTAGTTCTCCAGTTTTGTTGCGCGAATCGTTTGCATGGCCGTCGGGTCTATACTGTTCGTTTGTCAACGATTACGAGTAAAGGAGTTGCATCCGTGTCGGATCAGACAAAGCAACAAGAAACTCGCAGTCTGCCTGCGACGTTTGCTAAGAACGAATTTGAGAAGGACGCGTTTATCCTTCGTCAGCTGGTTACCAAGGATTTTAAGATCAAGTATCGCCGTAGCGTTCTGGGCGTCGCATGGTCGGTGCTCAACCCGCTGCTGATGATGATCGTCATGGCCATCGTGTTCTCGACGATTTTTGGCCAGGGCCGCAATGGCTCAATGACGCCCGAGATGTACCCGCTGTACTTGATCGTGGGTAACATTACCTTTGCCGTCATGTCTGAGTCTACTAACCAGGCCCTGACGTCGATCGTGGGCGCTGCCCCTCTGCTCAAGAAGGTTAAGGTGCACCGCTGGGTTTTCCCGGTGCAGAAGGTGCTCTTCTCGCTGGTCAACTTTGCCTTCTCGCTGGTCGCCGTCGCCATCGTCATGCTGTGGTTCCGCGTTATGCCTTCTTGGCACCTGATTCTGCTGCCGGTTTGCCTGCTGCTGCTTATGTGCTTCTGCATGGGCCTGGGCATGATGCTCTCTGCCCTTACGGTCTTCTTCCGCGACGTTATGCATCTGTGGAGCGTCGTCATTACGGCGTGGACTTACATTACGCCCATCTTCTGGACGACTGACTATATTGCGCAAATGCCGCATCTCGTGCGTATCTTGATGTATGCGAACCCCATGTTCAACTACCTGCAGTTTATGCGCGATATCTTCCTGTTCCAGACTACGCCCTCGCTTATGACGTTTGGTATGTGCGTCGCTTGGGCGGTTCTTGCGCTTATTATTGGCTATACCGTGTTCCATAAGTCCGAGCGCAAATTTATCCTCTACATCTAAGGAGTGCTGTGATGACTGAATCTGTTGTTGATTACAGCGAGCAGCCTCTGGCTGTCGAGGTCGACGACGTCACCATGATCTTTAACATGGCGTCCGAGTCGCTGACCAACCTCAAGGAGTACTTCATCAAGCTTGCCAAGCATGAGTTGTTCTTTGAGGAGTTTAGGGCGCTTAAGCATATCTCGTTTGATATTCATCGTGGCGAGGTCGTGGGTCTGGTCGGCACCAATGGCTCCGGCAAGTCTACGATGCTCAAGATTATCGCTGGCGTGCTTGAGCCAAGCGAGGGCAGCGTTAAGGTGCACGGTAACATCGCGCCGCTGATTGAGCTTGGTGCTGGCTTTGACCCCGAGCTGACCGCCCGCGAGAACATCTATCTGAACGGCGCCCTGCTCGGCTATACCAAGGAGTTCATCGATGCCAACTTTGACGGCATTATCGAATTCGCTGAGCTGCAGAACTTTGTCGATATGCCGCTCAAGAACTTCTCCTCGGGCATGGTGGCGCGTATCGCCTTTGCAATCGCGACGATTACCGAGCCCGATATTCTGATCGTTGACGAGACGTTGTCCGTCGGTGATGTGTTCTTCCAGCAGAAGTGCGAGGCCCGCATCCAGCACTTTATCCAGAGCGGCGAAGTGACGGTTCTGTTCGTTTCGCACTCCATGGAGCAGGTTGAGCGCATCTGCCAGCGTGCCGTTTGGATTGAGAAGGGTGACCTTCGCATGGACGGCCCGGTCAGTGAGGTCTGCAAGGCGTACCGTGAGCAGTTCAACTAGGTTATAATTACTTACGCTTGGCCGAATTGTTTGGCTGGGCGTGCGGTTATTTGCTCCATTAGCTCAGTTGGATAGAGCAGGGGACTTCTAATCCCAAGGTCGACGGTTCGAATCCGCCATGGAGCACCATCGTTTATTAAGCCCAGACCGCTTGGTGGTCTGGGCTTTTTCACATGCCGGTGTTCTTTATTCTTGCCGGGTATACGTTTAGGCCGAAGCCGTGGCGTGAGCTGCTGTTGTGCTGCTGATGTGGATTGGTTATACGGCGCGCCTAAGGGGGCTGGAGCCGAGCGTGAGCGAGCCTCTGCTGTTTATTGGAGCCGGTGTTGCTTGGCTTGTCCTTGCCGCGCTGAGTGGGGTGAGCTTTCGAGCCGCCGCGTGGATGGGTTTTTGGTTGCGACAGTTGCCGCTCTTGCCGGTAGCTACTGCGTGTGCTGGGTTTCGATGGCGTTGGAGAAGTTGAAAGACGTGCCGGTTTTGGGGTCCTTTGAGCGAGCGCTCGTGTTCTGCGGACAGGCCAGTCTTGCCATCTTTGCAATCCACGCGGTCGATTGGTTTATTCCTTGGCAGACCATGCCTCTGCTTATGACGCTGCCAGCATCGTGGCTCTTTGCGTCGATTGTGCGCCGCAGGTGCGACATAGGGTTGGTGTACGTGATCAAGAAGGCGTAACAAAAACGGGGAGGACCAACTTGGCCCTCCCCACTATATCTAGTCTGTCTAGTCTGCCTTCAGGCACTCGGGCAAGACGTTTGCAACTGCATTCATTGCCTGCGGCTTTAGGTACTGCTCGTTGAGCTTCGCCTTTCTGTAGGCGTAGCGAGTGCATGTCGAGTACTTGATCAATACGTCGGTGAAGAATCGCTCCCAGCTTAGGTAGTCTCGGCTTTCGATATAGCTCGAAGGATCCTTGAGGATTTTTGGAATGTCGTTGTTGGGGATGAGGCCAGATTGCAGAAGTGTCCACTCAAATGATTCCGGGAGGAACAAGCGAACGTTCTTGTAAACGCGCTGTCCGAGCACCTTTTCGATGTAGGGACCAAACGCTGCGCCGTCTCCAATGGCAAGAACGTTTTGCTCGGGGCATTCGTGAATTGTCCGCTTTAGATTTGCTACGCCGGTGGCGGCGTAGCAGGGGATTCCGAGCCGGTTGCAAAGAGCGTCGTAGAATTGATAGCCAGATTTGCTATCCTCGACAACTACGGCGTCGGGTACCCCGAATCCAACATTTAGATCCTGATACAGCATACTTGCCGTGTGGTCATATAGCGGCTTGGTCACCGAGTAGAAGCGCCTGTCGCTCTTGCGGCCATTGATTGTTTTACTTGTCGTGTTGACTAGCTTCAGGATCTCATCAACGCTGTAGGGGAGCTCGTTGGCATCGCGACGAGATATCAGAACAAAATAGTTGGACGAGCCGTTGACGGCTTTGGCGAAGCCCTTTGAGTAGATAAACTCGTTACCCTCATCTAGAAAGACGATTGAATCTTCGATGATCGATAGCTCGCGCTCCCAGCGTCTGCCGGAAAGCGTTTCGCAAGGCACGTCGCAACTGAGTGCAACGCCGCTTTCCGGTCCTCGGTCGTTGTAGTCGCGAATCATCGAGATGAGCGTCGTTTTACCCGTGCCGCTGTTGCCGCGTATAAAGGAAATATTCCGCTTAAACGTGAGTGTGTATTTGACCTTTGCACGCTCTACGACAACGGTATGCGTTCCCTTCATTACTCATCAACATCCAAAAAGTCATTCGTGGCGCCGACAAACTCCTGCATGTTTCTGACGATGCGGCCATCGTTTTCAATGCGGATTTCAAAGCTCTTCCAGGGGAATTTCATGATGTGGTATAAGGTCACCAGCACATCCTGCTCTTTGCCGATCTTGAGTAGCCAGCGGGCACAGTTGTCCCCGCAGGTGGATGCGTTGAACACCATATTTGGGAGATTGCGCACCAGCAGCAGCGTCTTAACGCCGCCGGACAGTTCGAGTGGGGTGATCGAGCCCAGCTGTTTGCTTACGATGTTGTGGGGACCGATGAGCTCTGATCCGTCCACGCTTTTAATAATCTGTGCGGCCATAGGGTCTTCGAACCATGAGTCCAAGTATGAGTTCCTAAAATAGGTTTCGGTATCGTAGATGGAACCGGGGTAATCCCCCAGATGGATGCTTAACATGCGCGTCTCCAGACGTTGTGTGACTGCAATGATTATATGCCAGTAATAAAGTGCCGCCAGTAGCGAGGTTGCTGCTGGCGGCACTGGCATTATTAGCGTGTGAATCGCGTTGATGGATTTGCTCGCGAGGCTACTTTTCGAGACGTTCCCTCAGCAGCTCCAGCGCGTGGGCGTAGCCCTTCAGGCCCTCGCCGGTGATGGTGGCGAAGCAGGCCAGGCGGGCGTAGCTCACCTGGCGGAAGTCCTCGCGTGTTTCGACAGCGCTGATGTGGACCTCGACGGCAGGGATGGCGACGGCCTTGAGGGCATCGAGGATCGCCACGCTCGTATGCGTGTAGGCCGCTGGGTTGATGACGATGCCGTCGACCTTTCCGTAAGCCTCCTGGATCTTGTCGACGATGCTGCCCTCGTGGTTAGACTGGAAGACCTCGACCTCGTCGAAGCCCTGTGCGGCACCCGCTTCCTGGCAGATCTGCACTAAGCGATCGTAGTTGTCGCTGCCGTAGATGCCCGGCTCGCGAATGCCGAGCATGTTGAGGTTGGGGCCGTTAATGACGAGTGCTTTCATGGTTGCTTCCTTTGCGGTTGAAAAACCACCACAAAGGTGCCTGTCCCCTTTGTGGTGGTTTTGGTTAGAGAGCGGGTGGGAGGGTGTCGAGGAGGGCATGGGCGGTGTTGGCGGCGCAGTCGCGTGAGTCGATGATGTAGTCGGCCCAGGCGCGGTAGCGCGGCATACGCTGCTCGGCCAGCTTGGCGATGCCGTCGCGGGCGGTGATGGGGCGGCCCTTGTGGGCGAGTTCATCGAGCTTGCGGTTGAGCATCACGATTTGGCTGTTCTGGTGCAACAGCGGATAGTTCTCGTCACGCGTGACCACGCCGCCGCCGGTGGAGAGCACCAGGCCGCTGCGCTTGGAGATGTCGGACAGCGCCGCCGTCTCCTGCTCGCGGAAGGCCGCCTCGCCGCGCTCGACGATAAAGTCGGCACAGGGCATGCCTAAGCGCTCCTCGAGGGCGCGGTCCAGGTCGATGTGCTCGCGACCCGTGAGCAGGGCAATCTGCTCACCCACGCGGGTCTTGCCCGAGCCCGGCATGCCGATCAGCGCGATGTTCTGTTCGCGGCGTGATAAGCGCTCCGTTACATCCAGGATGCGCTTGCGCAGGGTGACCTGGCCGGTGTAGCGCTCGACGGCCTGTGCCGCTTGGGCCACGAGCATCAGCAGACCGCCGATGCAGGGGATACCGCGGCGCTCGGCCTCGAGCATGAGTCCCGTGCGGGCGGGGTTGTAGACAATGTCGATAACGCCCTCGAGCGCATCGAGCCCTTCGAGCGTGCAAGGCGCGTCGGGGCAGTGGGGGAACATGCCGGCGGGCGTGCAGTTGACGAGCAGGGCGGCGTCGGACTGCTGCGCGATGTTGCCGTAGTTGACCTCGCTCGTGCGACCCACGGGTACGACGATGGCGCCCAGGTCTCCCAGCACTATACTTGCCGTGGTGCCGGCGCCGCCGGTGGCTCCGAGCACGAGGACGTTCTTGCCGGCAACCTCAACCCCCAGCTCCTCGACCAGGCACTGAAAACCGAAGTAGTCAGTATTATCGCCGCGCAGGCGCCCGTCAGACAGGCGCGTGATGGTGTTGACGTTTCCCATGCGCTCTGCCAGGGGGCTCAGCTCGTCCAGGTACTCCATGACGGCGCGCTTGTAGGGGATGGTCACGTTGGTGCCTTCCCATTCGTTACCCGTCATAAAAGCCTCAAGATCCTCGGGCTCGCGCTCAAAGCGCCCGTACTCGAGCCCCGCGAGCTCCTTGTAGATGGTCGGTGTGTAGCTGTGGCCCAGCACACGGCCCAGCACGCCGTAGGGGCGGGTTGCGGCGATATCGGTCATCTAGAGCACCTCCGTGTAGCTGCCAAAGTAGGTGAAGCTCTCGCACACGTCGTCGATGGAATCGAGCAGGTCGTCGAGGGCCTTGCTGCCAAAGGGGCAGTCCAGATCAAAGTAGAACATAAACTCAAAGTCGTGGCCGGGGATGGGGCGGCTCTCGAGTTTGATGAGGTTGATGTTGAGCGCGTAGAAGCGCTCGAGCACGCGATAGAGGGCACCCGGCTCATTGGCCGTGGTGATCATGAGCGAGGTACGGTTGGCGCCGGGGTAGACGCGCGGCTCGCGGCTGATGACGACAAAGCGCGTGTAGTTGTTGTCCGAGTCTTGGATATTGGGCTCCAGCACCTCGAGGCCATACAGCGTGGCACAGCTGCGCGAGGCGATGGCGGCGACGTCGGTGCGCTCGGAGTTGGCGACCATCTCGGCCGACATGGCCGTGTTTGGGTACTTGGTGGCGTGCAGGTCGTGGGACTCGATAAAGCCGGCACACTGGGCAATGGCTTGGCCGTGGCTGTAGACCTCGCGCACGTCGGCGAGCTTAGTGCCGGGCTTGACGAGCAAGTTGTGGTCGATCTTGAGGCGAAGCGAGCGCACGATGTGGAAGTCGAACTGGGCGAGCAGGTCGTAGACGGCGTTGACCGAGCCGGCGGTGGAGTTCTCGATGGGCAGCACGCCAAACTCGCAGAAGCCGTCGCGCACAGCGCGCATAACGCCTTCGAAGGTCTCGAAAAACGCGATGTCGGGCACGTCGAAGAGCTTGCACGCGGCGATCTGGCTATAGGCACCTTCCACGCCCTGGCAGGCGACGGAAGCCGTTTGAGGGAAGGGCATGTCAAAGGCTGTGGCCGTGGCATGGGCCTTTTGCGACACCGTGATGCCCTTGAGTTCGTTGATGCAGCGCTGCTGCTCGGCCTTGCTCATGCTCATGAGGAGACGGAACAGGGTGATGGTCTGCGCCTCGTAGCGCTCGGGCGCGCGGCTGGCGAGGTTGTTGAGCTTGGAGCGCTCGCGGGCGGGGTCGAAGACGGCCTTGCCCATCTCGATTTTTGACTTGGCGACTTCGGTGGCAATGTCCATGCGCTCGATAAAGCTGTTGAGGAGCGTGGTGTCGATGCCATCGATGGCCTGGCGGATGTCAGCAAGGTCCATAGGGACCCCTTTCACGTGTCGGTGATTTTTCTGGGACGGGGATTAAAAAATCATTAGGTACACAATGATTTTTTAATCCCCGTCCCAGAAAAATCACTGGGTGGGCGTGGGGGCCGGAGTTGGCCCCCAGAGATTTTTAGCGCTGGCCGGCGTCCTCGAGGAGGGCGTCCCAGATGGCGAGGGCGGCGGCTGCTTCGGCTACGGGGACGGCTCTGGGGACGATGCAGGGATCGTGACGGCCGTGGACCGAGAGCTCGGCATTTTCCATGGCGTCCATGTCCACGGTCTGCTGCTCGCGGCCAATAGAGGGCGTCGGCTTTACGGCCATGCGCCACATGACGGGCGCGCCGGTCGAAATGCCGCCCAGGATGCCGCCGGCGTTATTGGACTCGACCTCGATCTCGCCGGTCTCGGCATCGATGCGATACGGATCGTTGTTCTCGCTGCCGCGCATGGCGGCCACGGCAAAGCCCATGCCAAACTCCACACCCTTTACGGCGGGAATGCCAAACGCGATTTGCGCGATGCGGTTCTCGATGCCGTCGAACATGGGGTCGCCGATGCCTGCAGGCAGGCCGTAGATGCCACACTCCACGATGCCGCCGATGCTGTCGAGTTCGTCGCGCGCGGCTAGGATCTCCTCGCGCATACGGCCGGCTGCGGCGGCGTCAATGCACGGCAGATCGTTCGTAAGGATCGCCTTGCGGTCGGCCTCGCGATAGACCATATCGTCCATCGGCAGGTCGGAGATGCCGCCGATTTGCGCCACGTGAGCCATCACCCGAATACCGCGGGCCTCGAGTGCCTGCAGCGCAATGCCACCGGCGATGCATAAGGGGGCCGTTAGGCGGCCGGAGAAGTGCCCACCGCCGGCGACGTCGTGCATGTTGTGGTACTTCACGCGCGCCGGAAAATCTGCGTGCCCGGGACGGGGCTTGCGGCGCAGCTCGGAATAGTCCTTGGAGCGCGTGTTGGTGTTTTCGATAATCGCTGCGATGGGTGCGCCGGTGGTGTGTCCATCGACCACGCCGGCGATGATGTGCACGGCGTCGGCCTCGCGGCGCTTGGTTGCGGTCTCGTCGCGACCGGGGGCGCGACGGTCCAAAAAGGCTTGCAGCTGCTCCTGGTCAACGGCAATTCCAGCCGGGATGCCATCGAGCGAGCAGCCGATGGCGGGGGAGTGCGACTGGCCGAAGATGCTCAGGTGCAATACGTTGCCAAAGGTCGAGGACATATTATTCCTCCTCGAGCGTGACCTTGCCGCCCAGCAGGCGGTAGTGGTCGAAGAAATCGGGATAGGACTTGTTGACAGCCTCGGCACCGTGGATGACGACCTCGCCGGTGGCGCGACTCGCGGCGATAGCGGCCATCATGGCGATACGATGGTCGTTGTGCGAATCGACCTCGCCGCCGGTAAAGGCATCGACACCCTTGATGATGAGGTCGTCGCCGGCAATGCGCACCTGCGCGCCCAGCGCGGTGAGCTCACGGGTAGTGGTGACCAAACGATCGGATTCTTTGATGCGCAGGCGGGCGCAGTCGCGGATGAACGTGCGGCCCTGCGCTAGCGATGCCACGGCAGAGATAACGGGCACCAGGTCGGGAATGTCGTGGGCGCTCATCTCGAAGCCGGCGAGCTTGTCGGACTGCACGGTGGCGGCGTTGGTGGAGCGCACGATGCGGGCACCAAAGCGCGAAAGTGCGGCGAGCACGTTGCGGTCGCCCTGCGCGGAGCTCAGCGATACGCCTTCCACGGTGATGGGGTCGGAGCCGATAGCGCCGGCGCACAGCCAAAAGGCCGCATTGGACCAATCGCCCTCGACGGCCACGCTGCCGGGCGTGCGGTACGAGCCGCTGTTTACGCGGAAGTTTGTGACCTCGGGCTTGCCATTCTTGGCGGGGATACGCTCGACGTTGACCTCGACGCCGAAGGCCTTCATGGCCTGGATCGTGAGGTTGATGTAGGGGCGGCTCTCGATGAGTCCGGTCACCTGCACGCAGGAGGGCTGGGACAGCAGCGGGGCCGCCAACAGCAGGCCCGAGATGTACTGCGAGCTCACATTGCCCGGCAGCACAAAGGTGCCCGGGCGCATGCGTCCGCTCGTCTTGAGCGGAAAACCGCCCAGGCCCTGCAGGTCGCAACCTGCGGCGATGATCTCGTCCGAGAGCGGAGAGAGCGGGCGGGCGCCCAAGCGTCCCTGACCCACAAAAGTTGCTTCTGCGCCCAGCGCGCAGGCGACGGGCAACATAAAGCGGAGCGTGGAGCCGCTTTCGCCACAGTCAAGCGTGCCGCCGGCAAGGGCCTTGAGCAGGCCAAACTCAACACTCTTCATGGTGGGGTGGACCTGGAAGCCGTCCTCGACGGTCTCGATGCGGGCGCCGAGCGCCGTGAGGCAACGCACCGTGGCCTCGATGTCGGCGCAGGTAGTGTTGCAGGTAACGTGCGTCTCGCCGTTGGCAAGCGCGGCGCAGATGATCAGGCGATGCGCCATCGACTTGGACGCGATGGCGGGAACGGTGCCCTTGAGCGGGGACGGGGTGATGCGGGCTAGCATGCGGATGCGTCTCCCTTCTGGCCGAGGCCTTCGGCAATGAGTTCGTGGAAAGTGGAAAGCGGCGTGCGGTCGATGCTGCAGCGGCCAATGTCGTGCGGAATCACCAGGTCGATGGTGTCGCCCGCGCGCTTCTTGTCGTGGAGCGCCTCGGCAAAGATGGCATCGGCATCTAGGTCGCAGTGGGTCTTGAGGCCATGGCGGGCGCAGAGTTCCTCAATACGACCGGGCAGCTCGGCATCGCAGACGCCGTGTAGGGCCGCGGCGCGCGTGATGATGCCCATGCCGATCGACACGCAGTTGCCGTGTCCGAGCTCAAAGTGCTCGCAGGCCTCGACGGCGTGTCCGGCGCTGTGTCCAAAGTTGAGCAGCTTGCGCTGGTTGGTTTCGTGCTCGTCGGCGACGACCACGGCGCGCTTGATGTCGATGTTGCGGGCGATGATGAGTGCTACGCGGGCCACATCGCGGTTGAGCAGCTCCAGCGTGAGCGGGGTCTTCTCCAGCTCGGCGAAAAGCTCCGGGTCGGCGATCACGGCGTGCTTGACGACCTCGCCGCAGCCGTCGGCGAACTGCTCGGGCGTGAGGGTGGCCAGGCACCCCACGTCGGCGATAACCACGCTCGGCTGCCAAAAGGCGCCGGCCAAGTTCTTGCCGGCAGCCAGGTCGATGGCGGTCTTGCCGCCCACCGACGAATCCACCATGGCGAGCAGGCTCGTCGGGATCTGCACAAACTTGCAGCCGCGCATGTAGGTCGCGGCCACAAAGCCCGCCACATCGCCCACGACGCCGCCCCCGAGTGCCACGATCACGTCGGAGCGCGAAAGCTCGTGCTCGGCCACAAACTCCAAAATGGCAACATAGGTTTCGGCGCGCTTATGGGCCTCGCCGGCCTCGAAGGTGCAGATGCTCACCTCGTAGCCTGATGCCTCCAGGCTCTGCTTAACGGGCATCTGGTAGAGCGGGCCTACGTTGGTGTCCGTCACGATGACGGCCTTGGTGCCGCCGGCAGTGGCGCGCACGAGCGGTCCCGCCTGCTCCAGCAAAAACGTGCCAACATGCACCTGGTAGGGGCGTGCGGTGTCGATATCGATGGTAATCGCCATAAGCTTCGGTCCTTTCGACCTGGCGTGATAGGTGGTCTAGTGGGAGGCTTCGTCGTCGAGTGCGCGCTTAATGCGGTCGCCCTCGGCAAGGAGATTCTCCAGATAGCGCTGGTCGCGGTTCTTGAGCGCACGGCTGTAGGCGCCAAGCGACTCGATCAGATGGTCGATCTCGAAGGCGAGCGCGTCGGCGTCGTCGATCATGAGCTCGGACCACATTTGCGGGTTGAGGTGCGCCACGCGGGTGAGATCGCGGTAGCTACCGGCCGAAAAGCCGTGGTGGACCTGGGCGGTGGGGCTTTTGACGTAGGCGTTGGATACCACGTGCGCAAGCTGGCTCGTGAAGGCGATGACGCGGTCGTGCTCGGCGGCGCTGGTCACGCTGAACTTGCCAAAGCCCAAGGGGCGCACCATCTCGCGCACCTGGCCCAAAAGCTCCAGCTTGAGCGCATCGTCCACCGCGGGCGGCACGAGCACGAGTGGCGCGCCCTGGAACAGGTCGGCACGAGAGTTAGCGTAGCCCGAGAACTGGGTGCCCGCCATGGGGTGCGCGCCCACAAAGTAAAAGCCGTGCTCGCGGGCAAGCTCAAAGGCACGTTCGCACACGATGCCCTTGACGCCCACCGTGTCGATCACCACGGGGCCCATGATGGCGTCGGTGTCGGTGGCGTCGGCGAGCGCCTTGGCGTGCGTCTCGAGCCACTCGATGCATGCCTCGGGGTAGCAAGCCAGGACGATGATGTCGCATTCGCCGAGTGTCTTGTCGTTGAGCTCTCCGGCGACAGTGCCCATGCTGGCGGCCGTCATGACATCGTCATCGGGGTCCCAGGCCAGCACGCGGACGCCCGCCTGTGCATAGCCGCGGGCAAAGCTACCGCCGATGAGGCCAAGGCCGACGATGCCGGCGCACTTGGGGCCGCCCTGGTTAACGCGCGCGTTTCTCACCGTACCCATGGGCTACTCCATGGTCTCTTGGCAGACAACCTCGCGGATGGCTCGGATGCGGCGCATGGTATCGTCGAACTGATCGGGGGTGAGGGCCTGGGCGCCGTCGGACCAGGCGCGGCTCGGCTCGTCGTGGACCTCGATCTCCAGGCCGTTGGCACCGCAGGCGGTCGCGGCGAGCGCCATGGGCTCGACGTAGCGGGTGTAGCCGGTGGCGTGGCTGGGGTCGGCGACGACGGGCAGGTGCGACAGGTGGTGCAGCACCGGCACGGCGTTAAGGTCGAAGGTGTTGCGGGTGCGGGTCTCGAAGGTGCGGATACCGCGCTCGCACAGGATGACGTTGTCGTTGCCCTCGCTCATGATGTACTCGGCTGCCATAAGCAGCTCGTCGATCGTGCCGGACATGCCGCGCTTGAGCAGAATCGGGGTCTGGGTCTTGCCGACCTCCTTGAGCAGGGGGAAGTTCTGGGCGTTGCGGGCGCCGATCTGCATGACGTCAATCTTCTTGTCAAGGAAGACCTGCACGTCGCGCGGGTCCATGATCTCGGTGACGATCGGCATGTCGAGCTCGGCAGACGCCTCGCACAGCAGGTCGAGGCCGGCGGGGCCCATGCCCTGGTAGGCGTAGGGGGAGGTGCGGGGCTTGTAGGCACCGCCGCGCAGCATCGTGGCACCGGCGGCCTTTACGCGGCGTGCGATGCGAATGAGGTTCTCGCCCTCGACGGAGCAGGGGCCGGCGATGACTTGGAACTGGTCGCCGCCGATCTTGACGCCGTGGCCGCAGTCGATGACGGAGTCCTCGGGGTGGAACTTGCGGTTGGCGCGCTTGAACGGCTCCGAGACGCGCTGCACGCGCTCGACGACATCCATGGACTCGAGCAGGAACGGGTCGATCTTGGTCGTATCGCCCACCAGGCCGATGATCGTCTCGTTCTCGCCGCGCGAGACGTCGGTCTTCAGGCCTTTTTTCTCAATCCAGCTGACGATATGGCCGACGGCCTCGTCGCTGGCGCTCTGCTTTAAAATTGCAATCATGGTGTGCCTCTCACCTCGATGGATAACTTTTGCAAAAACGGCCCGCATCGCGAGCCGTGTATATATGGTGCATGAGAGTTTATACTATCTGACTCGCTTTTGCCTTCTAAAGTGGGCCGTTGCGCCGCGTCTTCCTCGGAATTGCAAAGCTTTTTCTTTTATTTTGATAGCCCGTGGTGCACTTGGGTATAATGCCAAACGTTGGCCCTATTAGCTCAGGGGATTAGAGCGTCTGCCTCCGGAGCAGAAGGCCGTTGGTTCGAATCCAACATGGGGCACCATCGAACGTAAGACCGTCCGAACCTCGCATGGTCCGGACGGTTTTTCTTATACCGACGCGACGTGATGGGACGTGGTATGGCAGCAACGGATATCGAGCGCGGACTCTCGACCGCCGAGGTCGAGGAGCGCATCGCCGCCGGTAAGATCAACCGCAACATGGAGCTCAAGACCAAGTCGGTCAAAGAGCTCATCATCGAGAACCTCTGCACGCTGTTCAATTTGATCAACGTGATCTTGGCGTTCCTGGTCATTTTGACCGGTTCGTTTAAGAACCTGACGTTCCTGTTTGTGGTGTTCCTCAATACCGCTATTGGCGTCATCCAGTCCATGCGGTCCAAGAAGATGGTCGATAAGCTCACGCTGCTGACCTCTAAGAAGGCCATCGCGGTGCGCGACGGTGCCGAGGTGGAGCTCGACTTGGACCAGATCGTGCTCGACGACATCATCCGCCTGGGGCGCGGCGACCAGATTCCCGCTGACGCCGTGGTGGTTTCCGGCGAGGCGCTCGTGAACGAGAGCCTGCTGACGGGCGAGAGCGACCTTATTAAGAAGCAGCCCGGTTCCGAGCTCATGAGCGGCAGCTTTATCGACTCGGGCCTGCTGCGCGCCCGCGTGATCCATGTCGGCGCCGACAACTACGTGGCCAAAATTAATAACGAGGCCAAGTACGTCAAAAAGGTCAATTCCGAGATCATGAACGCGCTGAACGCCATCGTGCGCTTTGCGAGCATCATCATGATCCCGCTCGGTTTGGCGTTGTTTGCCTCGAGCGTGAGCGAGCTGTGGGATGCAGCGGGAACCCCGGGCGATAGCGCGCTTTCGTGGTGCTTCTCCGAGCTGTTGGCTGGTCATGTGCCTTCGTCGGCGCTGCTGTCCACGGTGGGCGCCCTGCTGGGCATGATCCCGCAAGGCCTGGTGCTGCTGACCTCGTCGGTGCTCGCCATCGCCACGGTGCGCCTGGCCCGCCGCAAGGTGCTGGCGCAGCAGCTCTACTGCATCGAGACGCTCGCTCGCGTCGATGTACTGTGCCTGGACAAGACGGGCACCATCACGTCGGGCCGCATGGAGGTCGAGGGCACCTACCCGCTGCCTGTTGAGGGTGTTGGCTTTGGCGTGGACTCGGACGAGGCGGCTGTTCCCGTCGATACCACAGTGCTCGATTTTGCGCTGGCTAACGTGGCACGTGCGACTTCGGCCGATGCCAACGAGACCTGCCAGGCGCTGCTCAACTATTACGCCGATCGCCCGGTCGAGGTGTCTGAGCCGCTGTCGGTCATTCCGTTCTCGTCGTCTAAAAAATGGAGTGGCGCTTCGTTTGCGCAGGGCTCCTATGTGATGGGCGCCGCGCAGTTTGTGCTTTCGGAGCGTGTGTTTTCGCAGGTCGAGAACCGTGTCGCCGAGCTTGCCGATACCTGCCGCGTGCTCGTGGTGGCGCGCGTGGACGGCTTTACACCCGATGGCGATATGGTGGGCGAGGCCGAGCCCGTGGGCTTTGTGACCATCCGCGACGAGATTCGTACCTCGGCGGCCGAGACCATCGGCTACTTTAACGAGCAGGGTGTGACCCTCAACGTGATCAGTGGCGACGACCCGCGTACGGTGTCGTCGATCGCGCGCGTGGTGGGCGTGCCGGGGGCGGACGCTTATGTGGACGCCACGACGCTCGATACGCCTGCCAAGCTCGATGCCGCAGTGGACCGCTACCATGTCTTTGGTCGTGTGACCCCGCAGCAGAAGCGCGAGCTCGTGCAGGCGCTCAAGCGCCGCGAGCACACCGTGGCCATGACGGGCGACGGCGTCAACGATGTGCTGGCGCTCAAGGAAGCCGACTGCTCCGTCGCCATGGCGGCCGGCTCCGATGCCGCGCGTAATGTGGCCGAGATTGTACTCGTCGACAACGACTTTGCCTCGATGCCCGCCGTGGTGGCCGAGGGCCGTCGCTCCATCAACAACCTGCAGCGTTCGGCCTCGCTGTTCCTGACCAAGACGCTGTTCTCGATGGGCCTGGCGGCGCTGTGCATCGCGCTGCCGCCGTACCCCTTCGAGCCAATTCAGATGACGCTCATTAACTTCTTCTGCATCGGCGCGCCGGGCTTTGTGTTGGGCCTGGAGCCCAACAATGCTCGCGTGAAGGGGTCGTTCCTGACGAACGTGCTCAAGCGGGCACTGCCGGCGTCGATTGCGGTCATTTTGGCTGCGGCGCTCGATATCTTTGTGGCGCGCGTGTTTGGCTTTAGCCAGCTCACGCTGTCTACGATGTGCCTGCTTACGTCGTGCGCGGCGAGCGTCAGCCTGATCTGGCGCATCTCGCAGCCGCTCACACCCTTACGTGTGGTGCTCTTTGTGTTTGTAGTCGCCGGCATCCTGGTGGG
This sequence comes from uncultured Collinsella sp., assembly GCA_958421655.1. Lineage (GTDB taxonomy): Bacteria > Actinomycetota > Coriobacteriia > Coriobacteriales > Coriobacteriaceae > Collinsella. The sequence continues at coordinate 8,088 of CATZMG010000029.1, read as the reverse complement.
CGTTATCGGATTCCCGGGGCTGCTTTCTATTGCCAACCTGTCGATGGGCCAGATGGTTATCTTGGCTGTCATCGTGGTCTTTACCTGCTCGGTGTTCTTTAAGCTCGCCACGATGATGGATTCGCTCAAGCCGCGTCGTCGTCATGCCGCAACTGGTTTTGGCCGCGGTGTGCACGTCCGCCTGGGTCGCGGTGGCGGCAAGGTGAGCTCGACGGGTTCGACGGCCGAGCGTTTTGCCAAGCGCGTCGCCGCCGACATGGCGCAGCGCCGCGAAGATCGCACCGCTCGCGAGGCCGAGGCCCGCGCACTCGAGGGCGTGGGCCAGGCCCAGCCCAAGAAAAAGAAGAGTACCGGAGCTAAGCGCTCTCGTGTGACCAAGTCCGCCCAAGGCATCAAAGTCTCGATGCCAAGCAAAAAGAAGAAGTAGCTACGCGCCCTGGCGATGTTGAATTGGTGCCTTGTTCCTGTGGGGCCGTGGCGATGTTATGCTCTAACCTCGATTGTTTGAATTGCTTCGAAAAGAGGATGCCGTGATCTGCCCGCATTGCCTTAAGACTATCGAGGACGGCGCCTCGTTCTGCCCCTACTGCAACGCCTATGTGGGTCCGGGCGATGGTCCCGAGCACACCGAGTTCGTGTTCTGTGAGGGCTGCGGTGCCCGTCTTTCTCCGCATGATCGTACGTGCCCCAAATGCGGACGCCCCGCTCCGGGTATCCTCTCCGAGGACGCGGCCGCATCCGACCTGGCAGCGGGCCGCACGGCGGGCTTTCCGCGCCTAACGCAAGAGCAGATCGATACCGAGGTGCCGCATGCGCCGGCCTCTGCCGCTGCGGTGCTTTCGGATGCCGCTGATCCTAACGAGACCTGCGTGCTGCCGGCTTTCGATAAGGATTTCGGTATCCCCAAGGTCGATATTCCCACGCCCGTTTCCCTGCATGACGATGCTCAAAAACCCAAGCGCAAGGTGCACCCCGACGAGGACGCCTATCACAAGCACAAGCGTCATATCCCCAAGCCGCTCATCGTCATCGCGGTCCTTGCCGTCGTGTGCGGTGGTGCGTATTGGTTCGTGACGGCCGATCCGATGGGTGTCATGCCTGGCTTCTATGACCAGTTTGGCCAGGCCGCGCAGACGACCTTCCCCACGCGCCAAAAGGGCGAGGCGACTGAGGACGATACCAAGCAGGACGATTCTGCCGAGGTGGTCCAGGAAGAAACTGTGCTCACCGATGATCAGCTCTATACCAGGCTCGACGGTCTGTATCAGACCATCGTGTCCTACGGTGACGAGGACCAGATCGGCGAGGTCATCGATTCTTTTAACAATGGCTATCTTCGAACGCCACTGTCCACCCGTCAGGAGCTGTCGCAGAGTGCCTACGCCCTGCGCGACCAGATCAAAAAGACGCAAGATGAGCTTAACAACCTTAAGTATCAGGACGATACGGTCTATGCGGATGACATCGCCCACTTAAAGCAGCTTGCCGAGTGGATGTACGAGCGTGTCGACGTGATCTGTCAGAGCTGGGACATCTCGCTGGCCATTCCCGATGGTGAGTCGATGAGTTCCCACCAAAGCGATATCCTGGCGCCCATCGCGCAGGGCGGCAACAGCGCACTGAACCAGTACGACGCCAATGTGGGTTCCTGGAAGCCGCAGCAGCGTTCCTAAAATTAGTTCGCCATAGTCGGCATAACCTACGTGCGCAATTGATGTAAGCGCATGCTTATTGCTACAATTCGTACAAATATGCTTTAAACGCACGAGGAAGGAACCACATGTTTGGTTTTAAGAAAGAGCTCTACACGCCCGAGTATCAGCTTGCCGGCGACGAGTGCGCCGTTATCGAGACGTCGAAGGGTACCATCAAGGTCAAGTTTGACGGTGAGGGCGCTCCCATTCATGTCGCGAACTTCTGCGAGCTTTCCACGATGGGTTTCTATGATGGCCTTAAGTTCCATCGCTATGTGCCCGGCTTTGTCATTCAGGGCGGCGACCCCAATACCCGCGATATGTCCGGCGCCGACGTCGCTGCCGGTCTTGAGGGCCCTGACGGCATGCCCGGTACCGGTGGTCCCGGCTACTGCATCAAGGGCGAGTTTGCCACCAATCCGCGCAACAGCCATGTCGATGGTGCCCTTGCCATGGCACGCTCCATGGACCCCGATTCCGCGGGTTCGCAGTTCTACTTCTGCCTGGGTGCCCAGCATAACCTCGATTCCGGTTACACCGTCTTTGGTACCACGGTCGAGGGTCTCGATGTGATTTCGCAGCTGCGTGCCGGCGACGAGATCGTCCATGTCGAGATCGTTCACGAGTAAAGGGGACTTCCTTGAATAGCCAGCTGATCCAACAGGGCCGCGCCGCTTACCGCGCGGGTGATTTTTCCGCTGCAGCCCAGATGCTTGGGGCGGCAAAAACTCCCGATGAGATTATGGGCGAGGCCGATCACCTTCGTGGCAACGCCTTGATGCACCTGGGCATGTATGCCGAGGCCGCCGAGGCCTACGCCGCTGCCCTCAATGACGGCACCTACGGCAAGCGCGGCGCGCTGCTCACCAACCGCGGCAAGGCACTCGCGGCCGTGGGCGACTACACGACGGCCGCTCAGGCGTTCTCTGCCGCTACGCAGGATGCTTCCTATGCCACGCCGTTCAAGGCCTATCTCGGCCTGGGCAATGCGCTGTTCCAGTCGGGCGACTATGCCAACGCGGGAACCGCCTTCCGTCAGGCTGCCATCGACGGCGCCAATCCGGCTCCTGCCGCCGCACTGGGCGAGCTTGGTCGTTGCTTCATTAAGCTCGGCCGTCCGGCGGATGCCGTGGAGACCTACCGCACGGCTATCGACTTTGCCGGCCCCCGCGACGACACGCGTGCGCTCAACGCCGGCATGGGTCAGGCACTTTCTGCCTCCGGCCGCCCCTCCGACGCACTCGACGCCTTTAACGCCGCTACTGCCGATGGCATCTACCAGCTCACCTCCGAGCAGGCCGATGAGCTTGCCCGCGTGCACGATTCGCTTGCCGCGCTGTCTGCCCAGACGGCTATGGCCACGGCTCCGGCGCCCGCGATGGACGCTCCTGCCGTCGATCCGCTCGATCCTACGGGCGCGACCGGTCAGTTTATGCCCGATCCCTCGGACACCGGCTTCTTTACGCTGTCCGAGTCCGAGATGGTCCAGCAGGACCGTCAGGATCGTAAGCAGGCCAAGGTCCGTCGTCGCCATCGCCACACGGGTCTCAAAGTCTTCATCGTGCTGCTTCTGCTCATCTTGATTGCTGCGGGCGGTCTGGGCTTTGCCTACACGCGCGGCTTTGGCTTCCCCTCGCAGGAGTCGGTTATCACCGATCTGTTCCAGGCTGCCGGCGACGGTGACACCGCAAAGGCCGAGTCTTGCCTGGCCTCGAGCCTGTCCGAGGACGCCAAGTCGATGATCATCTCCTCGATTCCGCAGGGTGCCACCGTGTCCGTCGAGGGCATGGATCAGTCCATGACCGAGACGACCGCCAAGGTGAAGGCATCGCTGTCCAAGGGCGGCGAGCAGGAGTACACCGTCAAATTCGTGCGCTCCGATAACCATATCGGCTGGGCCGTTTCCTCGCTCGATATGGATTTCTCGGCTGCTGACAACCAGTAGTGACCTTATGGGATTTAGCTTTGCCCGGCGCTTCACCGCAAGTGAGGTGCCGGGCTTGCGCTAGTATGATGAGCTAGTAGTTTTCCAGCAATCATCCAACACATCAGGAGTTGCGTTGTTTTCTTTGATGGATATGTTCTTCGGTAGCTATGCGGGCGATCTTGCCATCGACCTCGGCACCGCAAATACGCTTGTCTCCGTGCGTGGCAAGGGCATCGTCATTCGCGAGCCCTCTGTTGTCGCCATCGACAAGAACGACGAGCGCATCCTCGCGGTCGGTATCGAGGCAAAGCGCATGCTCGGCCGTACGCCCGGCAACATCGTGGCCGTTCGTCCCCTGAAGGACGGCGTCATCGCCGACTTCGATGTTACCGAGGCCATGCTCCGTTACTTTATCGACAAGGCGTCTGAGAAGCGCTATCCGTGGACCCCGCGTCCGCGCGTTGTCGTCTGCGTTCCCTCCGGTGTCACGTCGGTCGAGAAGCGTGCCGTCTTTGAGGCCACGATCCAGGCCGGCGCCCGCCAGGCCTACCTGATCGAGGAGCCCATGGCTGCCGCTATCGGCGCCGACCTGCCCGTCGAGGAACCCACCGGCTCCATGGTCATCGACATCGGTGGCGGTACCACCGAGGTTGCCGTTATCGCTATGGGTGGCATCGTCGTCTCGCAGTCCATCCGTATTGCCGGCGACGAGTTCGATCAGGCCATCCTCACGCACGTTCGTGATGCCTACAACCTGGCCATCGGCGAGCGTACGGCAGAGGACATCAAGATCAAGGTCGGCTCCGCCGTGCCGCTCAAGGACGAGCTCGACGTCGAGGTCAACGGCCGCGACGTGATCACCGGTCTGCCCAAGACCGTGCGCATCGAGAGCGAGGAGATTCGTCGCGCGCTCAACAAGCCGCTCGACGAGATGGCCAAGGCCGTCAAGGACGCACTCGACGCTACGCCTCCCGATCTTGCCTCGGACCTTATGTACTACGGCATTTTGCTGACTGGTGGCGGCGCGCTGCTGCGCGGTCTCGACGTGCGCCTGCGCGATGAGACCGGTGTTTCGGTCAACGTCAGCCCCACGGCGCTCGATAACGTCGTTAACGGCTGTGCCCGCGTGCTCGAGGCCAATGCGTTTGATGGCGGCTTCGTCCAGACCAATGCTTAATTTCCAAAAGGTGGATTCCATTTGGCACGATCTTCGGGTTTCTCCACAAATCTGAATACCAAGCGACAATCAACGGGTATGCGCCCGTTGATTGTTTTCAGCCTGATTTCGGTGTTGCTGCTCACGTTTTACATCCGCGAGGGCGAGGCAGGACCGATTCATGCCGTGCGTTCGGGCGTGACGACGATTACCTCGCCGGTGCGCTTTGTGGGCTCGGCTGTGGCGGCCCCCTTCAATGCGATCGGCAACGTGTTCTCTAACCTTACGGCGTCGCAGGACACGCTTGACGAGCTTAAGAAGCAAAACGAGGAGCTGACCTCTAAGGTTGCTGAGCTCTCCGAGGCTCAAAAGACCGCCGAGCGTCTGGAGGGGCTGGTCGGCCTGCAGTCGACCTACAACCTCAAATCGACCGCTGCTCGTATCGTTGGTGCCTCGGGCGATGCCTGGACCTCGACCGTAACCATCGACAAGGGCTCTGCCGACGGCCTTACCATCAACATGCCCGTGACGAGTTCTGCCGGTGTTATCGGTCAGATTATCGAGGTATCGGCCAAGACCTCTACCGTGCGCCTTATTGGCGACGAGAACTCGGGTGTGTCCGCCATGGTACAGGACACGCGCGCCCAGGGCATGCTGCAGGGTCAGGCTGACGGCACGCTGCGTCTTGAGTACGTGAGCGTCGACTCCGACGTTAAGGTTGGCGATATCATCGTGACCTCTGGCATCGGTGGCGTGTTCCCCAAGGGCCTTCCGCTCGGCACCGTCTCGTCGGTTGAGAAATCCGCAAACGACGTGTACTACACCATTGTGGTGCGCGCTCAGACCACGGCCGAGAACAACGAGGAAGTGCTGGTCATCACCTCGCTGACCGACGAACAGTCGGCCTCGGATGAGGACGTGAGCACGGCCAACAGCACGCCGCAGGGAACGTCGCGCGATGCTGCGACCAAGACGAAGGACGAGAGCTCGGATGACAGTTCCGACACGTCCGAGACGACCGATTCTGGCTCGAGCGAATAGGGGGCATGTCCATGGATCTACACGAGCAGGGGATGAGCTCCCGCACGTTTGTAATCGCCGCCATTGTGTGTGTGCTGCTGCAGGCAGGCCTGGCACCGCAGATCTCCATTGCGGGAGGTCGCGTCAACTTCATGATTATCCTGGTGTGCCTAAGCGTGTTCTCGGGCGACCCGACCCGTGCCGTCGTGTGCGGTTTTTGCAGCGGCTTGTTTTATGACCTGTCCGCTGCCGTGCCGGTGGGCGTTATGTCGCTCCTGCTGACCGTGGGTTCTTTTGCCCTGGTGCACAGCGCCGTCGGTCAGACGGGCGGTACCCCGAGTGCGCGCGGCGTCACTGTGGGCGCCTTTGCGCTCGTCATTAATGTGATCTACAGCATCATCTTGCTGTTTATGGGTTTGGAGACGAGCTTTGTCGTGGCGATCTTCGGCCATGCGCTGCCGTCCTCGATCCTGACGGGTCTGGTTGCCATTCCGTTTTTGATGTCCGGCGTCGTGCCGCAGTCCGGCTATGGATTCTCCGCACGTGGCGGACGCCAGGCGGGTATGCGCTTTAAGCCCAAGACCCGCAAGCTCAAATAGGGGAGGCCCGTAGATGTCTTCCCAGTTGACGGTTATTATCGCCGGTATCGTGCTCGTCGTGGCCATTGTGGTCGCGCTGGTCATCATGCGTCGCGGCGATTCCCGTTTTACCTACGATACGCAGCATGGAACGGCCCCGCGCGCCACCGAGGGCGAGGGCAATACCGCGGCGACCGCCTTCAAGGGCCGCTTTTCCATCCTCACCACGGGTGTGGGCGCGATGTTTGCGGCGCTTGCCGTCAAGCTGTGGGGCATGCAGATGGTCTCGTCGGACTATTACGAGAAGCAGGCCAATAGTAATCAGACTCGCACCGTTACAACACCCGCTGTGCGCGGTCGCATCCTCGACCGCAATGGCGTGGCGCTTGTCCAGAACCGTCCCTCACTGGCTGTCGTGGCCTACCGCGACCTTGCCGAGGATGAGGTTCTGGTTCGCCATCTTGCCAACGTGCTTGGAATGCCTTACGTGGCGGTCCTTCGCAATATTCAGGACAATACAGAGGGCGCCCAGAGCCTACATACCATCGCGACGGACGTCCGTCGCTCCACGGTTGCCTATATTCAGGAGCATGCCGGCGAGTTCCCGGGCGTCAAGATTGCCGAGCGTACCGAGCGCCAGTATCCATATGGCGAGACGGCATGCCATATCTTGGGCTATACCGGCACCATTACCTCCGAGCAGCTCGAGGCCCAGAATAAGAAAACCTCTGGCGATGAAGATGCTTCTGCTGGCAAGATTACGTACCAGTCGGGCGATATCGTAGGCCAGGCGGGCGTTGAGAGCTACTACGAAAACCTGCTGCAGGGTATTCGTGGCGAGCAGACCGTCAAGGTCGATGCCTCGGGCAATGTGACCGGTCAGGCCGGCGCCGTGCCCGCGAAGGCCGGCTCCGACATTAAGCTCACGCTCGACCTTAAGATCCAGCAGGCCTGCGAGACGGCGCTGGCGAGCGCTATCGAGCTTGCCAAGACCACTGGCTACAGCAATGCCGGCAACGGCGCTGTAGTGTGTCTCGATCCCAACAATGGCGAGATCCTGGGCATGGCGAGCCAGCCCAAGTTCGATCCGTCCGTCTTTATTGGCGGCGTCTCAAATGACGTGTGGACCGAGCTCAATGATGACAAGGGTTCGCACCCGCTGCTCAACCGCGCCATTAGCGGACAGTACATGTCGGCCTCGACCATCAAGCCGCTCTCGGCGCTGGCCGGTCTTGAGTTTGGAACCTACACGTCGGGGCAGACGACCAACTGCACGGGTTATTGGACGGGTCTGGGCAAGTCGTGGGGCAAGTACTGCTGGCTGCATTCCGGCCACGGCACCATGACGCTGCAGTCGGGAATCGCCAACTCGTGCGACCCTGTCTTCTACGACATGGGCAAGGCGTTCTTTTATGACGAGAAACATTCCGAGGGCCTGCAGGAGGTCTTTCGTCGCTGGGGTCTAGGCAAGACCTGCGGTATCGATCTGCCGAGTGAGGGCGCGGGCCGTATTCCCGATGCCGAGTGGAAAGAGTCGTACTTCACCGACGCCTCTGCCGAGGACCGCAAGTGGAATGCCGGCGATATGACCAACATTGCCATCGGTCAGGGTGACATTCTGGTGACGCCCCTGCAGATGGCGTGTGCCTATATGGGTCTTGCCAACGGCGGCAAACAGTACGTGCCTCACGTGTTTTTGTCTGCCGTGTCGCG
>CATZMG010000028.1 GCA_958421655.1 uncultured Collinsella sp. | reverse complement strand
GGACGACCTTGCCGCCGGCGAAAACCCCGGCGTGGTCGTGGCAATTGAGGACGCCGCTTCCAACCGTTATCTGGCGGCGCTCGATGAGGATGGCGAAGAGGCGTGCCTCGAGGCGGCCACCAACTTTATCTCCGAGCACAAGATGGGTCTTAAGGACGAGGGCCTGGGCCGTATCGTCCGCTATGCCATCGGCTATACCGGCTGCGTCGATATTGACGGTGGCTACCACGACGCTCTGCTCGTGAGCTTTTTCGAGACGACGCTCGAGAGCGGTTTTTCGGCATATGTGCTGTATGAGGGCATGGGCGCCGGCGATGGTTTTATGTGGAGCGACCCTGAACCTGCAGGTGAGGAAACCCCTCTCATCTAAAATCGCTAAAATAAACGAGTTTTCGGTAAAAGGCTCAATATTCCCGCTGAGCGTTGTATCGCTGGGCGGGCCGCATACGCGTGCCGTTTGTATATGGATAGAAGATAGGGGAACTACATGCGCGTAGACAATCTGAGGAACATCGCCATCATCGCCCACGTCGACCACGGCAAGACGACGATGGTCGACAAGCTCCTGCGTGCCACGGACGCCTTCCGTGCCAACCAGCAGGTCGAGGACCGCGTCCTGGACTCTAACGACCAGGAGCGCGAGCGCGGCATCACGATTCTCGCTAAGAACATCTCTATCGAGTACAAGGACGTTAAGATCAACGTCATCGACACCCCGGGCCACGCCGACTTTGGCGGCGAGGTCGAGCGCGTGCTGCGTATGGCCGACGGCGCCCTGCTGCTGGTCGACGCTTTTGAGGGCCCCATGCCCCAGACTCGCTTCGTGCTGCGTCACGCTATCGACACCGGCCTCAAGATCATGATCGTCATCAACAAGATCGATCGCCCGGGCGCCAACCCCGAGAAGGCCTACAACGACTGCCTGGACCTCATGGCCGACCTGGGTGCCACCGACGACCAGCTTGAGTTCGCCATGGAGCACGTGGTCTACGCCAGCGCCATGAATGGCTTTGCCCGCCTTGACCCCAACGACGGCAACATGGACATGTATCCGCTGCTCGATATGATCATCGACGACATGCCCGCTCCCGAGGTTGACGAGAACGCCCCGCTGGCCATGCAGTGCGTGACCATCGACCACTCCAACTTCGTTGGTCGTATCGGCATCGGCCGCGTGTACTCCGGCACCATCCACCAGGGCGACCAGATCCTGGTTGTCAAGAACGACGGCTCCAGCGCCACCTCTACCGTCAAGCAGCTCTTTACCTTCGACTACCTGGGCCGCACCGAGTGCCAGGAAGTCGGCGCCGGTGACATCGCCGCCGTCGTGGGCATCGACCGCACCGATATCGGCGATGTCTACACCGATCCCGAGAACCCCGTCGAGCTCGAGCCCATCGAGATCGACCCGCCGACCCTGTCCATCGTCTTTGAGGCTTCGACCTCCCCGCTCGTCGGCCGCGACGGCGACATCGTGGGTGCCCGTCAGCTCAAGGAGCGCCTGTTCAACGAGGCCGAGAACAACGTGACCATGAAGATCGAGGAGCTCGAGGACAAGAGCGGCGTCGAGGTCTCGGGTCGCGGCATTCTGCACCTGTCCGTCCTGATGGAGTCCATGCGCCGCGAGGGCTTTGAGTTCCAGGTCGGCCGTCCCCGCGTTCTGTTTAAGAAGGACGAGAACGGCAACAAGATGGAGCCTGTCGAGCAGGCCGTCGTCGAGTGCCCGGACGAGTACTCGGGCAAGGTCGTTGAGGTCTTCGGTACCTCCGGCGGCATCATGACGAGCATGGATACCTCGGGCATCGTGACGCACCTCGAGTTTAAGATCCCGACCCGCGGCATCATGGGTCTTAAGAACCGCATCATGAACGTCACCCACGGCGAGGGCGTGTTCTACCACACCTTCCTGGAGTATGGTCCTTACGCCGGCGAGATCGGCAACCGTCAGAACGGCGCCATGATCTCTATGACCACCGAGAAGGCCGTTGCCTACGCTCTGGGTACGCTGCAGGAGCGCGGCCAGCTGTTTGTTGAGCCGGGCACCGAGTGCTATGAGGGCATGATCGTGGGCGAGCGCAGCAAGGCCGGCGACATGGTCGTCAACATCGCGCGTACCAAGAACCTGGGCAACCAGCGTTCCTCGACCTCCGATATCTCCGTTCAGCTGGTGCCGCCCCGCACCTTCTCGCTGGAGGAGGCGCTGGAGTACATCGCCGACGACGAGCTGGTGGAGATCACTCCCAAGAACATCCGCCTGCGCAAGCGTCTGCTCAACGCCACCGACCGCAAGAAGGCTGCCGTTCGCGCCGGCCAGGTCAACAAATAAGTGCCGGGCTTTATAGCGTCTAACAAGAAAGGGCGTCGACCGCAATGGTCGGCGCCCTTTTTGGTGCAAGGGGACAGGTTACTTTGCACCACGGTGGAGGAGGTTATCCCCCGAGCGGCTTTCCAGCCAAAGTAAAGTTGTTTAAACATATACATAATTCCACAGGATATAACCGCTTTGATACAAAACCGTTAACAGATAAATATCAACTGGTATTACATTAAAAGACCTCTTTACCAGCGGTTTACATGACTGTTATCTATATTGTATTTTATGCATTGTGGCATAGACGAACCGTCTTAGAAGTTGCCCCCAATGGGTTCTTGCAATGCGCTAGGTAGGTTCTCGTAGATGTTGGGGCTTGTGTTCGATCCGACGATTCGCCGTATTCCACACTGTGTTGTAGGAATTAAGGGACAACTATGGACGCACACCGCTCACGGTCGCTGGGTATGGCGACCCTGGTCTTTATTTTAATTAGCCTTACCGCTGCAGTTTTTCACGGCGCAGCCCCCGTGCGCGCCGAGGATGCGACGACGCCGACGCCGATTGTGATTGATGAGAATACGGCGGACGTTACGGTTGGGCTGTATGCCGATAAGGAACGTCAGCAGCCTTTCGGTAAAGAGAGCTCACCCTCGATTACGACAGCCGATACTATCTACGGTTCTATGGAGGCTCATTTTTATGAGAATTGTGGGCCTACACCTGAAAGGCTTGAGGCGATCTATACCTTTCCCAATTCGATTGCTGTGGAGAACAACGAGGGCGGTGTCTTATGGACGGACGATACCGAGAATGCACAAAGGATGGGAACTTGGTACATAAAGGATAACAAGTTCGTTTTTAATTACGATGACAGCTATCTCAGCGGCCATCCCTCTTCGCTCTATGTGCGGATCAATTTCGAGTTTACGCTCAAAGACAAAGATGTAGATGACGGCAAAAAAGCCGAACTGAAATTTCCAGGCGTTGGCGAAGCTGTGCCGATTAAGATTCAAGATGGCGCAGTTGAGGGAAGTAAATCGGGTATCTTTTCTCAGGATAGCAGTACTGGAATTGCCAAGATAACTTGGACTATTATTCTGAGTGTTACGTCGCACGCAACGGATGTAAAGCTGATCGATACGCTCGGCGACTACCTGGACTTTGACCAAAGCAGCTTCAAGCTCGATGGAAATCCTCTTGGTTCGTCCGTGAGCATCGAAGAGCGAACTGCAATATTGTCGCTAGGTAACCTTTCTCAGGGCGACCATACCGTTACCTACGAAACGACAGTTAGCAAGAACTTGTCTCTTTCTAATGGCACACCTACGCAAGGTAGGAATAGCGTACAAGCAACTTGGGGAAAAGCAAATCCCCAACAATCTCTTACGATTAACGGGGTGTCGGAACCGTTTCAATACGACATGATTCAAAAAGGGGCTGGCTCCGGAACATCGTCTGTCATCACTTGGAAGGTTGTGCTCAACAGGGGATCTCTCAAGGCCGATATGTCTGGCTACGCCTTTACCGACAAGCTCGATGGCAAGCAGGATTATATTGGCAACTACAAGGTCTACAAGGGAGAGACCGCCGATGAAAAACAAAAGATTGATGAGAGAACGCTGAGCGAGTCAGGGGATTCATTTAGCTATACGTTTAATCCAAAAGAGGGCGACCGGTATGCGACCTATTGCATCGTCTATCAAACCAAGCTGAAAGATGAGAAATCCTACGAAAAGGTAAGCAACACGGCAAGCGTGAAAAAAGAAGGTTCAGATCAGCCCTCCGGAGAAAGCACCGCATACTACAACCGTCCTTGGACGGGCAAGACCATTCGTAAAACACTGCTTAATCCGGATGAGGCATCTCGGACCGGAAAAGCAACTTGGCAATTACGCGTAGAGCTCCGTGATTACGTAAATGCGAAAAACCCAACATCCGTTCTTATCAAAGATACCATGCTGGCGGCTTGGAAGCAGACTATGGGGCCGGATACCTCCGATGGTCCTTCACATGTAATTACCATCGGGGATACCAAGCTGGACCAAGGTCCCGATTGGAAGTTTGAGGGAGGCGCAGATCTGTCGCAGAAAAGCAACCAACATAACTGCAATATCCGAATAACCAATATGGATAAAGTCAAAAAAGCACTGGATAAAGACCCTGAAGTGGTTATTACGTATAAAACGGTGACCGACGCACTTCCTGGTTGGTACTCTAACTTTGCCTCTGTTGATGGGTTTAGCGGCTATTCTGATTACGTTTTTTACTATGTTGAAAGCGAAACGAAGCCTTCGGTAGAGAAGAGCGTAAAAATAAATGAAGATGGTTCGCAGGCACGGTGGGATGAGGCGTTTGATTGGAAACCAGTTGATGGCTCGAACGACAAAGGTGCGTGGATTGTCGACTGGACGGTCTATGTCAATCGAGTTAAGACTCCTGCCGATGAATCTTATGGCGCGGGCAAGCTTAATGGTAAAGATGTCGTTGTTAAAGATGAGCTTCCTGATGGAATGAGTTATATCCCCTGTTCGGCTAAATATTCTTTGTATTCAAATCCCTACGAGACGGCGGTGCCCGGCCGCGAATGGGAACATGAGAGAGAAAAAACCGAGGCTTCGGGTGTCTTGCTGACGCCTGCCGTTGATCGTCGAGAGGTTACGTTTTCGATTCCAACGGAAAAGTTGAGTAACAATACAGGCTATGTGAAGCTGACGTATGCAACTGCTGTCAAGAGGTCAGTGGTCGACACGTCAAAGAACCTCGGCGAGCTTACGAACTCGGCGAGTGCGAGCTCGGATAATAAGGATTTTAAGGCGGGCTCTGATACCGTACAGATCAAGAACGACGTATTGTCAAAGACCGGTGCGTCAGTAAGTAATAGTAAACGAATTCACTACACGATTTTTGTTAATGAATCGGCGCTAGACCTAAAAGACGGAACCGACTACCTCGATCTATATGATGTGATGGATTCTAAGTGCACGTTTATCCCCTCGTCGCTTAGCGTATCTGAGCGCGATAACGGCGAATGGCGTGTGCTGACAAAAGAAAAATACAGGACGGCTCTTGATCTCTTTGTCGGAGGCGCTGGAAAGCAGCAGCGATTGACGTTGAGGCTTCCCGATGAGAAATATCTGAAAGTAGAATATGAAGTTCTGTCCGGTGAGTCTGGTACAGTTTCCCTTTCCAACGAGGCACAGCTTGAAGGTATTGCAGGCGGGTATGTGAAACACGAACGTGAATATGACATAGATGCCGGCGCATCGGGAGGCGGAACGGGGCACGGCATTGTGGTCCACAAAGTGGATGAAAAGGACGTTACCGCGCCGTTGGCTGACGCTACGTTCACACTCTATGCGATTGACATGGATAAGGCGCAGGACAGTGCCGGCGTTGAGGGCGCAAAGACGTTTTTTTCTGACGGAACGACTGGCCCTGACGGAAGTGTGACTTTTGGAACGAGTTCGGGAACGAGTTCGGGCGCCATGGCATCCTGCAAGCTTTACTGCCTCGAAGAGACGACGGCGCCTCCTGGATATCGCGCCGCCCAACCAACATGGATTCTGCTCAAGGGCAGCGCGGACGACGGGCAATACGAGCAAGCCATGAATACGGCGAAATCTTTGCTTGGTGCCAATACGGAGATAACGTCAGATGCAGAGATTTGGGTGTATGACGCGCCCCTTGAAGGCAAAGCGACGATAAAAGCAAAGAAAGTGCTTAAAGGCGGAACCTTCAGGGAAGGTCAGTTCTCGTTCGCGCTCAAGGACGCCGAGGGCAAAGTGCTCCAGACGGTGACCAATAATGACAAGGGAAATGTCTCCTTTGACGTCAAGTACAACAAGGCGGGAACCTATACCTACACCATCTCCGAGGTCGAGCCCGAGGGCGCCGTCGACCATGTTAAAGATCACATCACCTATGACAGGACCGTGTACAACGTCACGGTTAAGGTAACTAATGGCACGGACCAGCTCAACGTCGTAGTTACCTATGGCAAGGGCTCTCAGGATCCGCCAACCTTTACCAACAAATACTCGACCACGCTTCCCGAGGCGGGCGGGGCTGGCTTGACTATGACGTATTTGGCTGGCGCATCGTTGCTGTGCTTTGCCGCGACGTGGATGCATGCTCGCCGCCATCGCGATCAAGATCGAGGTGGTCGCCGTGAGTAGGCTTAGCCGCCGCTTGTTGACCGTCATGATGGTGGCCATGATGGCTATCCTTGCTTTTGCAGTGTCGCCCGAGACGGTCCGTGCTGCCGATGCCGGGGTCATCACGATTAGCGGCGACGTCGCGACGCAATACGATGCGTACCAGCTCTTTTCGGCAACTGTTGCCGATAAGGCCGGCTCCGATCAAAAGGTTGCGACGGACTTGGCGTGGGCGAATGATGCCGTTTGCCAGGCCGTTCTCCCTGTGCTTCATGATGCGGGGCTTGATAGCTCGGCATCGACGGCGCAAGCGGCAGCCGAATGGATGAATGCCGACGGACGCATGACGACTGCGCTGACGGCAAAACTTGCCCGCGCAATTGTCGAAGCAGGCGCCGCCTCCGTGGGCCTTAACGCGGGCACGGCGGCCGAGCTGCCCTGTGGCTACTGGCTCATCGTTGTCGACGACGACGCCATCGCTCAGGGCGAGGCCGGCACCGCGCCGATCATGGCCCTGGTCGGCGGCAGCGCCGTCACCGTCAAGCCCAAGGCCGCGACGCCCAAGGTGGCCAAGCACGTGCTGGAGGACAGCACCGCCGCATGGGGCAAGGCCGCCGACGCCACGGTCGCCGACGACCTGTACTGGCGCCTCTCTGCCACGGTCCCGGCCGGGCTCACGGCCTACGACGCCTATACGGTGCAGTTCGTCGACACCATGAGCGCGGGGCTCGACCCCTCCAAGGTCGCCACGAGCATGCGCATGTACGTGGCGGCGGGCGCGGACGGCGGCTTCGATGTGGTCGCATGTGAGGGCGGCAACGTCAGCTCGACGCCGGCTAAAGGGTGGACAGACATAACTTCACGGTGCAAGGTCTCGGTCGAGGGCAATGCCTTCACCGTGCGTACCGGCGACCTCATCGCCGCGCTCGGCGGGGCAGACGCCTTTACCTCGGGCGCCCGCGTGGTCGCTGTCTACAATGCGCCGTTGGGGGCCAACTGCAATCGAGGCGCTACCAAGGGCAATCCCAACGAGGTCTTCCTGCGTTACCCGCGCTCTCCCCTCGCCGACCAGTCCGGCGACGCCGGATTCACCCGCACGCCGAGTGACGATGCGACGGTCTACACCTGGGGACTCAGTCTGATCAAGCGCTCAAGCTCGGACGATGAACCGCTCGCGGGCGCCAAGCTGCGCATCATCGATGACCGCGGGCGCATTCTAACGACCGACGGCGCGTGGTCGACGGATGCCGGCGCGTGCGTCACCACCGGCGCAGATGGCCATGTGGAATTGAACGGTGTGGACGCGGGTGTCTACACCGTCGAAGAGGTCGCGGCTCCCAAGGGCTACACCGCCTTTGAGGGCAAACGTGCGGTGACAGTTACGGCCGAGGGCCTGGACGTTAAACAGGTAGCAGCAGCGAAGCCCGAGGTGACCGTGTCGGCCGAGAGCTCCCTACGGGTTGATACCGCCGATGCCGGGACGGGTTCGATTGAGCTGTCGGTGCTCAACACCCCAAGCAAAGAAGCAAGTCGAAGCTTTATGCCCTCGACGGGAGATAGAGCGTTGGTGCTGGTGGCGGTTTTGGCTGCCATCGGAGTGGCGGTTATTGTTGTCGCGCTCGTCATCAAGCGGGGAGGAGGTCGCCGTGAAAAATAATTGCCCCCCTTGTTCAATGGCGTACTGCCTCCGTAGCGAGTGACGCGCAGGTCCATCGGCCTGATGATCATTGGTTTTGAAAAAGTTACTAGAGAACCCTCCAAGAAAAGCGGGGCACCCGGTCGATGCGATCGGGTGCCCCGCTTCGTTTGTTGGTGCAAAGTAACCTGACCCCTTTGCACCACCACAAAGGTGCTTGGCATCTTTGTGGTGGTCGGCGGCTAAGCGGTGGGGAGTCCTGGCGTGTTAGCTGGCTGCTGCGGTTTGAGGTGGGCGTTGCGCCAGATGATTTGGATGATGTAGCCGAGTGTAAAGACGAAGGCCACGCCGCTGATGAAGTCGCCTACGAGGGGAAGCCCCGTGAGGGCGCCTGCGATCACGCCGCCCACAGCCGCCATGGCGTAGCGGTTCTGGCTGTTTCCGACCATGCGCGCGATCGCGCACCCCGCAAAGGCGCTCGACACCAGTGCGATGCCAATAACACCGCACAAGAGGGCTCCGGCAAGCGACAGACCAGCGATAGAGATAATCAGCAGTAGGACGGCGGGGACGATAGCAATCGTGCTCAGAAGACCGCTTACCCACAGGGGCATGGGGCGCTGGTGGAGCATGCCGGCGGCGCTGGCGGTCGCGCGCGGAAAGACGAGCTCGAGCAGCAGAGCGACAAAGCAGGTCGAGAGTGCCGCGGCGACGATACCGCCGATGACATCGTTAACGGTGGAAGTATCCTCGTTCTCGGTGCGGTCGATCTTGAGCGCGCCTACCTCGGCTCCTGCGGCACGCTCGGGGTCCTCGGAGACGTGCGCGTTCACGGTGCCGGTGATGTGGGCGTCCTTGCCCAGGATGAGCTTGTCGGCCCAAACCTCGACATCGCCCTCGACGGTGCCATCGATGGTCACCGTATCGCCCGCAAGCGCTGCCGACTTGGTAGAGCCGCGCAGGGCAACCGTCTCGCCTATCGCGTAAAAACAGTTGGCGGTGCTGTCGGAATTGAGCACAACGTGCTGACCGACGACCGTGACGCTGCCATCAACCGTGGTCTTGGCGATATCGATAGTGCGTGCCGCCAAGCGGACGGCGCCGCCCACCGTGCAGTCGCGGATAGAGAGGGTATCGCCCGCGGCGATGATATCGCGGTCAATGGACGCATCGTTCAAGTTGAGGGCCTGGCCGGCCCAGTACAGGTCACCTTCGACGCCGGACGAATTGGCGTCATTGTCGGTCGCAAGTACGTTGCCTGCGGTGTCCGTGCCGGCGAACGACGCCGTGGGAAGTGCGGTGAGCGCGAGCGCGATGAGCGCGAATAAGATCGTGATGCGGCCCCACGCTTTACGGCGTTGGGTCGACGGGAATTGATTACAGGGCATAGTGAATCCTTCGTCAGATGCTCGACATGCACCTAACAGGGTACCCAACGCGTGGGCGCTCTAAAAGAACCTCTCGGTTGCATTTCGAAGGATGAGCCCGCGCCACCTACTTTTTGCGGTGCAAAAAGCGTGCGATGTCATCCTCGGTGGGGCTTTTGATATCAAAGCGCAGCGACAGCCAGCGTAGTCCCATGGTCACCACGACGCAAACGACCAGTGCGACGACATTGCTGACCAAGCCGCTCATGACAAGGCAAACATAGCTTGCCGATCCGGCGATGGCCGCGATGGCATAGAAGTTGGTGCGCTGGAAGATACCCGGCACCACACCCATAAAACCATCTCGCAGCATGCCGCCGCCCACCGCGGTAAAAAAGCCCATCATGATGCACACCGCCGGCGCAAAGCCGTAGACCAGCGCCTTGTCTGCGCCGGTTGCCGCATAAATACCCACCGAGATGATATCGAGCAGGGGAATGAGCTTTTCGGGCTTGTCGACGATTGCCGGGAAGATGTAGATGATGGCCGCGGTGGCGATGGAGAGCGGGAGCGCCATCGGTTGGTTGAGGATGTAGACGTTGCCCACCTGCAGCGTCATATCGCGCAAAAGACCGCCGCCCAGTCCACAGACCACGGCGAGCGCGACGGCGCCCATCAGGTCGAGTTTGTGCTCGCGTGCGACCAACACGCCCGAGATCGATGCCGCGACGACGGCGAACATCTCGAGCCAAAACGGGATGGCAACCATGGCATCCGAGGCGTGTGCGGTAACGATCATAGCGGCGGCAACGGGCAAGATGGGGTCCTTTGAGTAACGGGTTTAGACAATGCCCGTACATAGTACATGTTCGGCGCCGATTGCGACCCTATTGCTCGGCAAACGGTCGGGACTGGGTACGGTCATAGGTTCCATGTTTGGGGATCCGGGTTGATGCTGAACGCGATGGGGGCGTGGTCGAATAGGAGGGATGTCCAAATTTTGAGCTCCGCTCAAAATTTATCCGGTCGGCTTGCGCCGACCGCGCTGCGCTAAAAACGCGCCACGGGCGCGTTTTCTTTACGCTCCGCGCCCTGGCGGGTTCGAATCCCTCCTCCTCCGCCGTATTTGCTTGTTAGGGACTCAAAACAAAAAAGCTCCCATTCCCGGGAGCTTTCTCAACCAAAATGGCGGAGGAGGAGGGATTCGAACCCTCGTGACCTTATACAGGCCAAACGGTTTTCGAGACCGTCGCATTCAACCACTCTGCCACCCCTCCGCGTGGGGTAAAAACAAAGCAGGCTCGAAGGCCTGCTTTGGAATTAACTGGCGGAGAGTCAGGGATTTGAACCCTGGAGACGCTTTTGACGCCTACACGATTTCCAATCGTGCTCCTTCGGCCACTCGGACAACTCTCCGTTAAATGCGAAAGTCAGTATACACGAGGAATCGCAAAGTGCAAACAGAAAAGTTGGCATTTTTTAAAACGCTTGGCCGCGCTTGGCGTTGCAGTGGGGTTTGAGGTGCCAAAAAACGGCTTCCGACCAGCGTGGTTGATCAACTCAATTGTTCAAAAGGGGTATTCATAAGCGACTTGGCAATGAATTTAAAAATCTTTGGGTGGTGCTGTGGACCACTGGTATGCATTTTGCGACCACAGCCTTGTGCCCGTTGACCTGCGGCTTGGCTCAGCTTGTCCCCACGGCACCGTATCTTGTCCACAGATCTGTCAAGCTTTTGGTCGGCATTTGGTTGGAATGCGCATGAAACGTGGTGCGAGTATGGGCATATGTGGAGGTCATGAGGTTGTAGCTGCAAATTATTGCAGCCTAGGAGGTTGAAAGATATTATTACCAAGTCTTTTCCTGCTTCAGGCGCACCTTCACGACCTGAAGCCACATTTGCCCAGAGGAGGTGACAATATGAAGGCTTATGAACTGCTGTTCTTTGTTGACCCGTCGCTCGACCCCGAGACTCGTCTCGCTGTTATGAAGCGTATCGATACCACGATCGCTGAGGGCGCTGGCAAGGTCGACTCCGTTGACGAGTGGGGCAAGCGCAAGCTCGCCTACGAGATCAACGACCTCACCGATGGTGACTACACCCTCATCAACTTCCACGCAGATCCTACCCAGATCGCCGAGCTTGATCGCGTCCTGCGCATCACCGACGCTGTGGTCCGCCACATGATCGTCCGTCGCGACGACCAGGAGTAAGACTGTCGTTTTGGACTGGGCTTGTGCCCCAAGAGGAAGTAGTGAGTTATGAGCATCAATCGAGTGAACATCACCGGTAACCTCACCCGCGATCCCGAGCTGCGCGCCACCGCCGGCGGAACCCAGGTTCTGTCCTTTGGCGTCGCCGTGAACGATCGTCGCCGCAACGCGCAGACTGGCGAGTGGGAGGACTATCCCAACTTTGTCGACTGCACCATGTTCGGCACCCGCGCCGAGGCCGTGAGCCGTTTCCTGGCAAAGGGAAACAAGGTCGCGATCGAGGGCAAGCTGCGCTACAGCTCTTGGGAGCGCGACGGCCAGCGCCGGAGCAAGCTTGAGGTCATCGTCGATGAGATCGAGTTTATGAGCTCCCGTGGTGGCCAGGGTGGCTACGATCAGGGCGGTTACGCCCCCGCAGCGCCCGCGCCCGCAGCACGTCCTGCCGCACCGGTGGCCACGCCGCCTGCGGTCGACGTCTACGATGAGGACATCCCGTTCTAAGGGTTGTTCACCTATTTTTGAGTGAGAGGCGGCTTCGGTTCGCCGAAGTTGCCAAATGAAAGGTATTTTGACATGGCTAATGATTTTTCTGCACGTCAGCCGCGTCGTAAGTACTGCCAGTTCTGCAAGGAGAACACTGAGTTCATCGACTATAAGGACACTCAGCTTCTCCGTAAGTACATGACCGACCGTGGCAAGATCAAGCCCCGTCGCGTCACTGGCGCTTGCACGCAGCATCAGCATGACATCGCCAACGCCATCAAGCGCGCCCGCGAGATGGCTCTCCTGCCGTACACCGTCCCCGTGGTTTCCTCTCGTGGCAACCGCGACCGCGGCTAAGAAGGGAGACGCATCATGAAGGTTATTCTTCTCGATGAGATCAAGGGCAAGGGCGGCGAGGGTGACGTCGTAGAGGTCGCTCAGGGTTACGCTGAGAACTTCCTGTTCCCCAAGAAGCTCGCTGTTGCCGCCACCAAGGGCAACCTCAAGCAGCTTGACGAGCGTCGCAACAACATCGCCAAGCGCGAGGCCGTCCGTCTGGCTACCGCCAACGAGACCAAGGCTGCCTTCGAGGGCAAGACGGTCACCGTTGACGTCAAGGTCGGCGACGAGGGCATCCTCTTTGGCTCCGTTACCGCCGCTATGATCGCTGACGCCATCAAGGCTCAGCTCGGTATGGACATCGACCGCAAGCGCGTCGAGCTCGGTAAGCCCATCAAGGTTGCCGGTGCCCACACCGTTGCCATCTCGCTGTACCGCGAGATCAAGGCCGAGGTTGTCGTTCTCGTCGGCGTTACCGCCGAGGAGCTCGCTGCCGAGGCTGAGGTCGAGGAGGCCGCTGAGGTCGCCGAGGCCGAGACCGCCGAGGTCGAGACTGAGGCTGCTGCCGAGTAGCATTTGCTGCAACGCAACAATCTTGTTCTAAGAAGGGCGCTCTGGGAAACCAGGGCGCCCTTTTGTTTTTTGCGCTGAGTGAGTGTCATAGTGAACGTCGCGTCGAAGTCCTGTGTACAGGACCGTTCATCCGTTTGGTTCGGTGATGATTGGCCGCGTGCGGCGCGTTTTGGGACCGTGGCTGATACTATGGATGCTCGCAAGCGATATGAATGAGGATGCTCATGGCATATGACGATAGGGAGACCGGGCTGACGGTTGAGGACCGCGGCTCAAAGTTGGGTCTTCCCCAAAACCAAGATGCAGAGGCCAATGTACTGGCCGCTATGCTGCTATCGCCCGAGGTGGTCGAAGAGGCCCAGGTCGAGCTGCAGCCCGATGACTTCTACCGGCCCATTCATAAGACCATCTATACCGCGATGGTCGATATGTACAACAGCCGCATTCCCATCGACTCCATCTCGCTGATCGATTACCTGCGAAGCATCAACAAGCTCGATGCCGTGGGCGGCGAAGCGTACATTTTGGAGTTGATGGGCCAGACCCTGTCGCTCGTCAACTGGCAGCACCATGCCGCCATCGTTCGCCGCGATTCGATGCTGCGCGAGCTGATCGGCGCCACCAACGAGATCAACGCGCTGGCATATAACGCCCCCACCGACACCAAAGAGGTTGTCGAGCTGGCCGAGAGCAAGCTGCTCAAGGTTACGGCGCGCGAGGTCAAGTCGAGCTACAAGACGTTGACCGAGTTTATGGTCGAGGCCTATAACGAGGCCGAGGAAGTGTGCCAAGCCGGTGGCCAGGCGGCGGGCGTGCCCACGGGCTTCCCGTCGCTCGACCGCATGCTCATGGGTTTCCGTGAGGGTCAGCTCATCATTATCGGCGCCCGCCCTGCTGTAGGTAAGACGTCGTTCGCTCTGAACCTGGCACTTAACGCTGCCGCTGCTGGTTATACCGTCGGCTTCTTCTCGCTGGAGATGTCGGGCAAGGAAATTGCCCAGCGTCTGATTTGCGCCTACGCCATGATCTCGATCAGTGACTTCCGCATGGGCCGCATTAGCCCCGAGCAGTGGGCCAATATCAACGAGGCCACGCAGACCTTGTCCAAGCTCGATATTCTGATTGACGATACGCCTGGCACCACAGTGACCGAGATTCGCGCCAAGAGCCGCCGTATGCTCCATAACAAGGAGAAGGCAATCATCATCCTGGACTACCTGCAGCTGGTGAGTCCTCCGCCGGGACGCCGCTCCGAGAGCCGTACCGTCGAGGTCTCGGAGATGTCGCGTGGTTTGAAGATCATGGCCAAGGAGCTCAAGATCCCGCTCATCGCGCTGTCACAGCTCTCGCGTCAGGTCGAATCCCGTACCGGCAAGCGCCCGCAGCTTTCCGACCTTCGTGAATCGGGCTCCATCGAGCAGGACGCCGATATCGTCATGTTCTTGGACCGCTCCGCCGACGAGGCCGAAGCCTCGCGCGACGATCGACCCGACGAGGGCGTTACGCGTATCGTCGTGGCCAAGAACCGTTCGGGCCCGATCGGCGACGTCGACCTGATGTTCCTGCCGGCATCCACCAAGTTCTATGAGCTTGATGGGGCACATGCCGAGGAGTAGGACAGGCGCCCGTTGCACGGGTATACTGGGAATGTTTTGTGCTTCTGCGTGCCGGCGTGGCGCGTAGACAGTCCATGAATGTAAGGAGTAAACATGCCGTCAACCGTTTTGGTCGGTGCCCAGTGGGGCGATGAGGGCAAGGGTAAGATTTGCGACCTGGTCGCCGGCGACTTCGATGCCGTCGTGCGCTACTCGGGAGGCAACAACGCCGGCCACACCATCGTCGTCAACGGCAAGAAGTACGGCCTGCACCAGGTGCCCTCCGGCATCATGTATTCCGACCACGTGTCGGTGATCGGTAACGGCTGCGTCGTCAACCCCAAGGTTGTCCTTGAGGAGATCGACATGTTCGAGGCCGACGGCATCACCACCAAGAACCTCAAGATTAGCGGCAACGCGCATGTCATCATGCCGTACCACATCGATCTGGATGGCGCCTTTGAGCAGAAACTCGGCAAGAAGAACATCGGTACCACCAAGCGCGGCATCGGTCCGTGCTATCAGGACAAGATGGCCCGCATTGGTCTGCGCATGCAGGACATGCTGGACGAGACGCTGTTCCGCGACAAGCTGGAGACCGCTCTCGCCCGCGTGAACCCCGAGCTCGAGCTCATCTACAACCTGCCCACCTACACCGTGGACCAGATTTGCGACGAGTACCTGCCGATGGCCGAGCGCCTGCGTCCCTACATCACCGAGACGAGCCTGCTGCTCAACAACATGATCGATGAGGGCAAGAACCTGCTGTTTGAGGGTGCCCAGGCGACGCTGCTCGACATCGACCACGGAACCTATCCGTACGTGACGTCTTCCAACTGCACCGCCGGCGGCGCCATCACCGGCTCTGGCGTGGGCATGAAGAACGTCGACCGCGTGCTGGGCGTCATGAAGGCCTATATCACCCGCGTCGGTTCGGGCCCCATGCCCACCGAGCTTTCCTATGAGTCCGAGGCCGGTCACACGCTGACCGAGGAGGGCTATGAGTACGGCGTGACCACCGGTCGCCGTCGTCGTTGCGGCTGGTTTGACGGCCCTATCGCCAACTATGCCTCGCGCGTCAACGGCCTCACCGACATCGCTGTGACCAAGCTCGACGTGCTTTCGGCTTTCGACACCATCAAGGTGTGCGTGGCCTACGACGTCGATGGCGAGCGCTACACGAGCGTGCCCGAGCATCAGGTGCGCTTTGAGCATGCCAAGCCCATCTACGAGGAGCTCCCTGGCTGGAAGTGCGATATCACCGGTTGCCGCAGCTTTGACGAGCTGCCGCAAGAGGCTCAGGACTACGTGGCGTTTATCGAGGATCTGGCACACACCCGCGTGACGTTCATTGGCGTTGGCGCCGGTCGCGAGCAGGTCATCAACCGATTCTGGAAGTAATCGGGACTATTTGGTTATTGCGATATACCCCTTTGCAGCCCGGACGGGCGGCCGAGGGGTATATTTGCTTGCAAAGGGCTCGCGCGGAGCGGGCCGTTCATCCATAGAGGAGGCACCCTTGAAGGCGGACACTCAAACCATCGACATCCTGTTGTTGGGCAGCGGCGGCCGTGAGCATGCTTTGGCAGCTAAGCTCGCAGCATCACCGCGCGCCGGCAAGCTCTACATTGCGCCGGGCAACGGCGGCACCGCGAGCTGCGGCGAGAACGTTGTTCTCGACGACTGCGATCCTGCGGCCGTGGCGGCGTTTGCGCAGAGCCACGGATGCGGACTCGTGGTAATTGGCCCCGAGGCTCCGCTCGTGGCGGGCGTGGCCGACGCCGTGCGCGCGGCTGGTATTCCCTGCTTTGGCCCGGGTGCCGAGGGCGCCCAGATGGAGGGCTCCAAGCTGTTCTCCAAGCAGCTCATGGAGCGCGCCGGTATCCCGACGGCAGCCTACGGCTCGTTTACCGACGAGGCTTCGGCTCTCGCCTACGTGCGCGAGCAGGGCGCCCCGCTGGTCGTCAAGGCCGACGGCCTTGCCGCGGGCAAGGGCGTTATCGTGGCGACCGAACTTGAGCAGGCCGAGGAGGCCGTGCGCGAGTGCTTTGGCGGCACCTTTGGCGATGCCGGCAGCACCGTGGTTATCGAGGAGATGCTCGTTGGTCCCGAGTGCTCGCTGCTGGCCTTTACCGACGGCAAGACCGTGCGCCCCATGGCTACCTCGCAGGACCACAAGCGCGCGCTCGAGGGCGACAAGGGCCCCAACACCGGCGGCATGGGCGTCTACAGCCCAGTGCCCATCGTGACCGATGAGGAGCACGCCACGATGGTGAAGGTCATGGAGCAGACCGTGGCCGAGCTCGCTGCCGAGGGTATCGACTACCGCGGCTGCCTGTACGGCGGCTTTATGCTCACGCCTGCCGGGCCCAAGGTGCTGGAGTTCAATGCCCGCTTTGGCGACCCCGAGACGCAGGTCGTGCTGCCGCGCCTTAAGAACGACCTAGTCGAGGTCATGCTCGCCTGCGCCAACTGCGAGCTTGATCAGATTGAGCTCGACTGGCGCGACGAGTGGGCCGTGGCCGTTGTCCTGACGAGCGCGGGCTACCCCGGCAGCTACGAGAAGGGCAAGGTCATCACCGGTATCGCCGATGCCGAGGCCATGGAGAACGTGACCGTGTACCACGCGGGCACTGCCGTGGTGGACGGCCAGCTCGTGACCAATGGTGGCCGCGTGCTTGCCGTGACCGCTCTGGGCGACACGTTCGAGAACGCTCGCAACCTTGCCTACGAGGCCTGCGAGAAGATTGATTTTGAAGGCAAGACCCTGCGCCACGACATCGGCCTGCGCGCGCTGCGCGGCCGCGACGCCTGGGATGCCTAAAATCCGAGAGGAATGAGACGGATGGACGAGAAGAACGAAGAGCTCGTGGATGCGCAGATCGTTGAAGAGGACAGCCGCATGTATGGGCACGCCGAGGGCGAGCCTGGTGGCGAGGTCGCTGACGAGCCGGCGCTGGTGCTGGGCGACGACGACCCGCACGATGTCGAGCTGCACGAGAAGATTCTTTCGGAGGAGTGCGCCTGGAAGGGCAAGATCCTCGACGTCCACCGTCTTGAGGTTGAGCTGCCCAACGGTCGCCGCAGCGCCCGTGATATCGTTCGCCATCCGGGTGCGGCGGCCGTTGTGGCACTGACCGAGAGCGGCAAGATCGTACTGGTGCGTCAGTACCGCACCGCCATCGACCGCGTGACGGTCGAGATTCCCGCCGGCAAGCTCGATCCAGGCGAGGACCCGCTCGATTGCGCCAAGCGCGAACTGCATGAGGAGACGGGCTTTAGGGCCGGTCGTATTCGCTTTTTGACGTCGATTGTCACGTCCTGCGGTTTTTGCGATGAGATCATCCACATCTACTTGGCTACCAAGCTCGAGTTTGATGCGCCCAACCCCGATGATGACGAGTTTGTCAACGTGGACCTGGTGCCACTGCACGAGCTGATCGATGCCGTGCTCGACGGCAAGATCGAAGACGCCAAGACCGTCGTAGGCGCCTTGGCCTGCGATAGCATCGCGCACCGACTAGGCGGAGCGGAGCTTTAACGAGCGGGGATGATCCCGCAGGTTTGTGTAAGTCAGCGAAAGTGCTCCATTTGAGACAAGGTGGCCTAAAAGAGGAGGGAAGCGTATGGATATACGCGACCGACGATTGAAGGCCAGATTGTCCAAATGGAGCACTTGCAGCGTCGAGACGAAACGCGGTTTGGTAAAACCGCGTAAGGTGATTATGTTTAAGAGGTTTCTTTCGTATTACGAGCCCCAGATGGGGCTTTTTGTTGCTGATACTGTTTGTGCTCTGGTGCTTGCCGCCATTGACCTGGCGTTCCCCATTATCCTGCGCAATTTGACCGGTGGGCTGTTTACTCAGGGTCAGGCTGCCATTATGCAGGCGCTCGGCATGATCGCGGTGGGCTTGGTGCTGATGTATGCCGTCCGCTGCGCTTGCCGCTACTTTGTGAGCTATTGGGGTCACGTGATGGGCGCGCGCATGGAGTCCAAGATGCGCGAGGACCTGTTTGACCAGTATGAGCGCTTTAGCTTTGCGTACTTCGACCGCAACAGCTCGGGCGACATGATGAGCCGCGTGGTCAACGACCTGTTCGATATCTGCGAGGCGGCGCACCACGTGCCCGAGTGGATCATCATCTGCGGCATCGAGATCATCGGCTCGTTTGTGATCCTCTTTACCATCGCCCCGGTGCTGGCACTCGCCATGGCCGTGGTGACGGCAGCGTTTGCGGTCATCATGTTTTGGCAGAACATGCGCATGCGCGAGGTCTTTAGCGACAACCGCAAAAAGATCAGCGGCATCAATGCGCAGCTGCAGGATTCGCTGGCGGGCATGCGCGTGGTCAAGAGCTTTGCCAATGAGGAGACCGAACGCTTCAAGTTCCGCGCCTCAAACAATCGCTATCTTTCGTCCAAGGAGAATATGTATCACGCCATGGGCGTCTATACCGCGACGTATGGCCTGCTCTCGGGTGTGCTCTATGTGATCGTGGTACTGCTGGGCGGCTGGCTGGTCGCCCAGGGACAGCTGCAGGCGGTCGATATGGCGACCTTTGCACTCTATATTTCGCTGTTCTGCACGCCGCTTGAGACGCTCGTCAATTCGGCTGAAACGTATCAGAAGGCTATCGCCGGCTTTAAGCGTATGGACGAGGTGCTCTCGACCGCGCCGGATATCCAGGACAAGCCGGGCGCTACGGATCTGCAGGTGACTGCCGGCGCCGTGGAGTATCACGACGTGTGCTTTAACTACGAGGATGTTGAGCTGGGCGAGGGCGATGCCGACGAGCGTCCCGTTATCGACCATATGGACCTGTCCATCAAGCCCGGGCAGACCATCGCTTTGGTTGGCCCTTCGGGCGGCGGCAAGTCCACGACCTGTTCGCTGCTGCCGCGCTTTTATGACGTGGCTACCGGATCCATTAGCATCGACGGTCAGGACGTGCGCGATGTGACGCAGCAGAGCCTGCGCCGCGCCATCGGCCTGGTGCAGCAGGATGTCTATCTGTTTGACGGCACGATTGGCGAGAACATCGCCTACGGCAAGCCGGGCGCTACGGCAGAAGAGATCGCCGAGGCCGCCCGTCGCGCCAACATCGATGCCTTTATCGAGTCGCTTCCGCAGGGCTACGACACCGTGGTGGGCGAGCGCGGCAGCCGTCTTTCGGGCGGACAGAAGCAGCGCGTTGCCATCGCGCGCGTGTTTCTCAAGAACCCCAAGATCCTGATTTTGGACGAGGCGACGAGTGCTTTGGATAACGAGAGCGAGGAGGCGGTGCAGGAGTCACTCGAAGAGCTGGCACGCGGCCGCACCACGATTATCATCGCCCACCGTCTTTCGACCATTAAGCATGCCGATGAGATTGCGACCGTTGAGCATGGTCGCGTTATGGAGCGTGGCACGCACGAGGAGCTTCTCGCCCGTGGCGGCACCTATGCCCGTTACTATCGAATGCAGTTCGAAGGTGCGCGTGCGCACGAGCTCGACTGATTGATATGACAGGAAGTTTATGGCTGACAAGAACCCTTTGACTCCGGAAGAAGTGACGGAGTTATTCTCCGAAATCGATGCATCCGGCGTCTTGGATCCCACGCTCGCCAAAAAGCGTACCGAGCGCATGCGTGAGAAGGAGGCTGCGGCCAAGCGCGGTGACAAAGCGGCGCTAGCGCAGCTGCGCAGCGAGGACCGCGCGAGCCAGGCAAAACATATCGACCCGCTGTCCGAGGACGATCCTTCGGGCTCGCAGGTGAGCCATACCATTACGAAGACCGCGATGGCCGTGGTCATCGGTATTTTGGTGCTGATCGTGGGCATGCAGATTGGCTACGGCGTGATGCGTCGTCTGAACACCGCCAACCTGTCCGAGAGCGTTTCGGTCGATACCGTTTCGACGGCGCTGAAGGGCGGCCTTGAGTGGGGCAACGGCTTTACGCAGTTCCCGCTCGACTTTACCGTCGATGAAGCCGATGAGCGTACGGGCACGGTCGAGGTGACGGTGTTGGACACATCGTCTGCCAACGAGCTCGAGCTGCTGTCCAACGGGCAGATCCAGGCCGCGGCGCTTGCGACCAACGCGCTGCTCAACGATAAGATCGACCGCGTGGTGTATAACGTTCACGCCTATATCGACGAGGATAGCAACATTCAGCACGATTCCTTCTTTGGCATGTTCCCCGCGCGGGGCCACCAGAGCGCCATTTTGACGTTCGTGTGGACCAAGAGCTCATCCAACGCCACGAGTATCGACTGGAAGATGCGCATCGTGAGTATGGATGACACCATCGCCGAGCGCATTCAGAAGCAGGTGAACTCGGTGTCGTCGTTGATTGAGGATCCGGTGGTGAGCCAGACCAAGATTGACGAGGAAAAGGCCGAGCGTGACCTGGAGCATCGTCTGCATGGCCGCGAGATTTTCCGCGGCGGCAAGCCCGATCGCACACCGTCCGAACTGCTGGAACAGGACAAGAAAAAGTAAGACGCCATCATCCCGCGTGAGCCACAAGCCCGCGCGGGATGATTTTTTAATCCCCGTCCCAGAAAAATCATTATGCATAGAAAGTCATAATTATCATTTCGTAAACATTTCGATGAAATTAACGCCATGAGGCATACTTGCGGTTACAATACCGCGAGGCCTAACTACACACCTTTAAGCCGGTCCTGTGAGACCGGGAAGGAGAATTATGGCGAACAACCATATCGCGGGCGCTGCCGCCCGCACCTTCGCGCCCAGCGAGCTTTGCCAGCGTATGCTGGCCAAAACCAGCAAGGGCACCTGCGGTCCCTGCATCCTGTATCTTGAGGATGGGACCATTTTTTATGGACGTGCATGCGGCGCCGAGGGTACCGCGACCGGCGAAGTCTGCTTCAACACCTCGCTCGAGGGCTACTTTGAGGTCATGACCGACCCGAGTTATGCCGGCCAAATCGTAACCATGACCTATCCGCAGATCGGCAACTACGGTATCGACGAGACCGACGTCCAGTCGGCCTTCCCCGGCGACGCCGTGCGCTCTGCGAGCGCTCCGGCCATGCGCGGCATGATCGTTCGCGACATGTGCACCACGCCTTCTAACTGGCGCTCGGCCGTCAGCGTGCCGGAGTATCTGCGCGCCCATGGCATCGTCGCTATCGAGGGCGTCGACACCCGCGCTCTGGTGCGCCATCTGCGCGACAATGGTTCCAAGATGGGCATTATCTCGACCGAGATCTTCGACGTCGACGAGCTTGCCGAGCGTCTGGCCGCAGCGCCCACGCTGGTAGGCGAGAACCTGGTCAAGACCGTAAGTTGCCCCGTACCTCACGAGTTTGTGGCCGCCGATCTGCCTGCCACGCATGACTTTGCGCTTTCGGCTGCCGCTCCTGCCCGTCACAAAGTGGTCGCATACGACTGCGGTGTGAAGCGCGGCATTCTGGAGGGGCTGGTCCGCGCCGGCTGCGACCTTACCGTCGTGCCGTGGGACACGCCTGCCCAGCAGGTGCTCGACATGAATCCCGACGGCGTCTTTTTGTCCAATGGCCCCGGCGACCCCGACGCCGTGGTGGAGACCTACGAGCAGGTGCAGCAGCTGATCGGCAAGGTGCCGGTCTTTGGTATTTGTCTTGGTCACCAGATGATCAGCCTGGCCTGCGGCGCCCAGATGGAAAAGCTTAAGTTCGGTCACCGCGGTGGCAACCAGCCGGTTATGAACCTGGTAAGCCGCCGTGTGGAGATCACCGCGCAAAACCATGGCTTTGGCCTGCTGTTCCCCAGCTTGGGCAAGCTTGTCCCCGAGCTTTCCGGCGGCGAGACCGAGCATGCGGCCGATGGAGATCTGCGCGTCTGGGTGCGCCGCGGAATCGCGCCGGTCGTGATGAACGAGCGCTTTGGTCGCATTCGCCTGACACATGTGAACCTCAACGACGGCACCGCCGAGGGCATCCAGCTGCTCGACGCACCGTGCTTCTCGGTCCAGTACCACCCCGAGGCCTCGCCTGGCCCCACCGATGCCCACTATCTCTTTACCGCCTTTACGCGACTCATGGACGGCGAGGAGAACTACCTGGACATCGACACCGCGAAGGACCGCCTTGCCGGCTGGAACTTTGCTGAGTCCGAGACCGCTGAGACCGAGGAGAACTAACATGCCGAAACGTACTGACATCAAGCGTATCCTCGTCATTGGTTCGGGCCCCATCGTCATCGGCCAGGCCTGCGAGTTCGACTACTCCGGCGCCCAGGCCTGCAAGGTGCTCAAGGAGGATGGCTTTGAGGTCATCCTGGTCAACTCCAACCCGGCGACCATCATGACCGACCCGGGCTTGGCCGACCGCACCTATGTCGAGCCCATCACTGCCGAGTTTATCGAGCGCGTGATCAAGAAGGAACGTCCGGACGCGCTGCTGCCCACGCTGGGCGGCCAGACCGGTCTGAACGCCGCCGTCGAGCTGGCAAAGGACGGCACGCTCGACAAGTACGGCGTCGAGATGATCGGCTGCGACCTGGCCGCTATCGAGCGCGGCGAAGACCGCAAGCTCTTTAACGAGGCCATGGCCGAGATTGGCCTGGAGGTCGCGCGCTCGGGCTATGCCTATAGCGTGGCCGACGCCGAGGCTATCGCCGAGCGCGTGGGCTATCCCTGCGTGCTGCGTCCGAGCTTTACCTTGGGCGGTGCCGGTGGCGGCATCGCGCATACCCACGAGGAGCTCGTCTCCATCGTGAGCCAGGGCTTGGAGCTCTCGCCCGCCCACGAGGTGCTGGTCGAGGAGTCCATCGAGGGCTGGAAAGAGTATGAGATGGAGGTCATGCGTGACCACGCCGGCAACGGCATCATCGTGTGCTCCATCGAGAATCTCGACCCCATGGGCGTGCATACCGGCGACTCCATCACCGTGGCGCCGGCGCAGACGCTCTCCGACCTTGAGTATCAGCGCATGCGCGTGGCCTCGCTCGCCATTCTGGAGAAGATCGGCGTCGAGACCGGTGGCTCCAACGTGCAGTTTGCCGTGAACCCCAACACCGGTCGCTTGATCGTCATCGAGATGAACCCGCGCGTGAGCCGTTCGTCCGCGCTGGCCTCCAAGGCCACGGGTTTTCCCATCGCTAAGGCCGCCGCGCGCCTGGCTGTGGGCTATACGCTCGACGAAATCGTCAACGACATCACCAAGGCCACGCCCGCCTGCTTTGAGCCCACGATCGACTACTGCGTCGTTAAGGTGCCGCGCTTTGCCTTCGAGAAGTTCAAGGGTACCGACCCCACGCTCACCACGCGCATGAAGGCCGTAGGCGAGATCATGGCGATCGGCCGCACCTTTGAGGAGGCCTTCGGCAAGGCCATGCGCTCGCTGGAGGACGGCCATCAGGGCATTTGCGCCGGTGGCAAGGAGGGTGCCGACAAGCTGAGTGACGACGAGCTCGCTCAAGCCGTGGCAACGCCGACCGAGCACCGCATTTTCTTTGTGGTCGAGGCCCTGCGCCGTGGCTGGGACATCGCTCGCATCCATGCCATCTGCGGCATCGACCCGTGGTACCTCAACCGTATCAACGACATGGTGCAGGTTCAGGAGAGCATCCGCGGCCTGCGTGTGGAGGACATTGACGCTGACGCGATGCGCCTGCTCAAGCAGTACGGCACGAGCGACGCCGAGATTGCCGCGCTGACCGGCTCGGACGAGCGCTTTGTGCGCGCCTATCGCAAGGGTCTGGGTGTGGTTCCCAGCATGAAGACGGTCGATACCTGCGCTGCGGAGTTCTCGAGCGCCACGGAGTACCACTACAAGACGTACGAGAACATCTACCGAACGAGCCCGGATGCCAAGAAGTGCGTGGCTCCCGACGAGACCACGCCGGCGGACAAGCCCAAGGCGATGATCCTGGGCGCCGGCCCCAACCGCATTGGCCAGGGTATCGAGTTCGATTACTGCTGCGTGCACGCGAGCTACGCGCTGGCGGCCCGCGGCTTTGAGACCATCATGGTCAACTGCAACCCCGAGACCGTCTCGACTGACTACGACACCTCGGACCGCTTGTACTTTGAGCCGCTCACCTACGAGGACGTCATGGATGTCATCGATGTTGAGCGTCCCGACGGCGTTGTGGTGACGCTCGGCGGCCAGACTCCGCTTAAGCTGGCGCGCATGCTCGAGGAGAGCGGCGTGAACATCATGGGCACCAAGCCCGATGCCATCGACTTTGCCGAGGACCGCGAGCGCTTTGCCGCCCTGCTCGACAAGCTGGGCATCATGTATCCGCCGGCGGGCCAGGCCACGTCGTTTGAGGAGGCCGAGGCCGTGGCCGCGCACATCGGCTACCCGCTGCTGGTGCGTCCGAGCTACGTGCTGGGCGGCCGCGGCATGATGATCGCCTACGATGCCGAGCATCTGCGCGATTACATGGCCGAGGCTGCGCGCATTAGCCCCGACTACCCGGTGTATCTCGACCGCTTCCTGGAGGGTGCGATCGAGTCCGACGTTGACGCCCTGTGCGACGGCGAAGAGGTCTACATCGGCGGTATCCTGGAGCATATCGAGGAGGCCGGTATTCACTCCGGCGACTCTGCGACCTGCATCCCGCCGTTCAGCTTTAGCGAGAGCCTGCAGGCGAAGCTCCGCGAGACCACGCGCCGCATCGCGATGGCGCTGGGCGTGCGCGGCCTGGTCAACGTACAGTACGCCATCAAGGGCGAGACCGTCTACGTGATCGAGGCCAACCCGCGCGCAAGCCGTACCGTGCCGTTTATCTCCAAGGCCACCGGCGTGCCGCTGGCCAAGTGCGCGGCACGTATCATGGCAGGCGATTCCATTGCGAGCCTGGGCCTGCCGAGCGACGAGCGTCAACTGGACTGGTTCTGCATGAAGGAAGCCGTCATGCCCTGGGGCCGTTTCCCCGGTGCTGACGTTATCCTGGGGCCCGAGATGAAGTCGACGGGCGAGGTCATGGGTATCGCCAAGAGCTATCCCGAGGCATATGCCAAGACGCAGCTGGCGATCGACTACAAGCTGCCCGACCCCAGTGCCGGCAAGGTATTCATCAGCGTGTGCGACCGCGACAAGCGTCACATCCTTTCGGTCGCCCGTATCCTGCGCTACCTGGGCTTTGACATCTGCTCCACCGAGGGTACGGCGCGCGTGCTGCGCGGCGGCAACGTGACGTGCGAAGTCGTGGAGAAGATCAGCGGCCCGCACGACGGCGAGCGTCCCAACATCGGCGACCTCATCGCCGA
Organism: uncultured Collinsella sp.; assembly: GCA_958421655.1. Taxonomy (GTDB): domain Bacteria; phylum Actinomycetota; class Coriobacteriia; order Coriobacteriales; family Coriobacteriaceae; genus Collinsella. Next base: position 529 of record CATZMG010000028.1, on the reverse strand, counting down.
TGGCAAGATTGCGGTAATCATCAACACGCCGTACGGTCCGGGCTCGCGCGGCGATGGCTACCTGCTGCGCACCGAGGCCGTCCGTCGTGGCGTGACCTGTGTGACGGCGATGTCCGCGGCCAACACGTACGTGAGCGCCATCGAGGCCGTGCGCGAGGACCAGCAGGGTCACGGCAGCGCCAACGACATGGGCATGGACGTCATCGCCCTGCAGGACCTGCCGCAGCACACGGTGTAATGTGACCTGGTCGGCCGGGGCGGCAGCCGGACACTTTCTCTCGGAAACTGGGCTTCGCGAAGTTTTCCGAGAGAAAGGTCCGCCTCCCGCCCCGGCCTGCGGTGACTTGGCTTCACCGCGTGCTGCCGAAGGGGCTTTGCGCGATGACTAGGGCTAAATAGAAAATGAGCGTGGGCTCTGTCGTTCGAATGAACGACAGAGCCCACGTTAATATTTCAGCCAACGTACGTCATAGCAATCCCCGGTAGGTCGCAGGGTGGCGGCTGAGCCTTTCCCTCGGGAAACTTCGCG
>CATZMG010000027.1 GCA_958421655.1 uncultured Collinsella sp. | reverse complement strand
CGTTCTTAACGACGCAGGTCATGTCCTGGCCGTCGACGGACTCGACCTCGAGGGCAACCAGGCCGTCATCGATCAGGATGAGGGAGCCCTTCTCGACCTCGGAGGGCAGAGCCAGGTAATCGAGGGAGATGTGCTCAGCGGTGCCGTGGAAATCCTCGGACGTGGGCTGAGCGGTGACGACGATCTTGTCGCCGGTCTTGACGGCAACCTTCTTGCCATCGACCAAAAGGCCGGTGCGGACCTCGGGGCCCTTGGTGTCGAGCAGGATGCCGACGGGCATGCCGAGCTCCTTGGAAATACGGCGGACGCGCTCGATGCGACCGTGGTGCTCGTCGTAGGAGCCGTGCGAGAAGTTAAAACGGGCGACGTTCATGCCCGCCTTGATCATCTCGCGGATGGTCTCGTCGCTATCGCAGGCGGGACCCATGGTGCATACAATCTTGGTGCGCTTGTACATTCAGACCTCCATCTGACATCGTCTTGCGCTGATAGATAAACCATAAGAAATAAAACTGAGATGATTATAACGAAATGCCGACCGAATACCCCAAAAAATCGACCGTATGCCGAATTAGAAGTTCATTTTTTGCGGAAAAACGGTATATGCAAAAACTTTACCAACCGTTCTAACCGCTGCTATCTGGGCGATATTTCAGTCTGACGATGCGCCGAAGAAAAAACGTTTTATCAATGTTGAGCATCACACTGTCTGCACCGTTGCGCCTGTGCCGTGTTTCCAGATGGAATGTTTTGGCTAGACGCGTCGCTTTGGGGTACCATAGCTCCACTATCAACTGCCGCTCAGCACGGCAGCCTTGATGAGCCCTTGCCCTTCTCCTGGGAATTATGATCGGGCATCAATCTGCTGAGTGGCCCGAATCCCAGGAGGGGACTCTATATGCAAAAGGAATACCTGTCCGCCGCGGCGGAGGTGCTCAGCGACCAAGGTGTCGATGAGAACCTCGGCCTGAGCAACGGCGAGGCGTCGGCGCGCCTTGCCAAGACAGGCCCTAACAAGCTCGAGGAAGCCGAGAAGACGCCGCTGTGGAAGCGTTTCTTTGAGCAGATGGCCGACCCTATGGTCATCATGCTGATCGTTGCCGCCGTCATCAGCGCGCTCACGGGCATGGTCAAGGGCGAGGCGGACTTTGCCGATGTCGCCATTATCATGTTCGTCGTTATCGTCAACTCGGTGCTGGGCGTGGTCCAGGAAGCCAAGAGCGAGGAGGCCCTCGAGGCCCTGCAGGAAATGAGCGCGGCGCAGTCCAAGGTGCTGCGCGACGGCAAGCTCGTGCATCTGCCGAGCGCCGAGCTCGTGCCCGGCGACGTCCTCATGCTCGAGGCGGGCGACTCCGTCCCGGCCGACTGCCGCGTCCTCGAGAGCGCCACGATGAAGATCGAAGAGGCCGCACTGACCGGCGAGTCCGTGCCGGTCGAGAAGCACGCCAACGTGATTGAGCTTGCCGCGGGCACCGACGACGTGCCGCTCGGCGACCGCAAGAACATGTGCTACATGGGCTCCACCGTGGTGTACGGCCGCGGTCGCGCCGTCGTGGTCGGTACCGGCATGAACACCGAGATGGGCAAGATCGCTGGCGCCCTGGCCGAGGCCAAGGAAGAGCTCACGCCGCTGCAGGTGAAGCTCGCCGAGCTCAGCCGTATTCTTACCATTATGGTTATCGTCATCTGCGTCGTGATCTTTGGCGTCGACATCATCCGTCACGGCGTGGGTAACGTCCTTACCGACCCGACTGCCCTGCTCGACACCTTTATGGTCGCCGTCTCGCTCGCCGTCGCCGCCATCCCCGAGGGCCTGGTCGCCGTCGTGACCATCGTCCTTTCGCTCGGCGTGACCAAGATGGCCAAGCGCCAGGCGATTATCCGCAAGCTTTCTGCTGTCGAGACGCTCGGCTGCACGCAGACCATCTGCTCGGACAAGACCGGCACGCTCACCCAGAACAAGATGACCGTCGTCAAGCACGAACTTGCTGCGCCCAAGGAGAAGTTCTTGGCCGGCATGGCGCTGTGCTCCGATGCCCAGTGGGACGAGGAACTGGGCGAGGCCGTGGGCGAGCCGACCGAGTGCGCGCTCGTCAACGATGCCGGCAAGGCTGGTCTTACTGGCCTGACTGCCGAGCACCCGCGCGTGGGCGAGGCCCCGTTCGACTCGGGCCGTAAGATGATGTCCGTGGTCGTCGAGACCCTGGACGGCGAGTACGAGCAGTACACCAAGGGCGCGCCCGACGTGGTGATCGGCCTGTGCACCCATATCTACGAGGGCGATAAGGTCGTCCCCCTGACCGAGGAGCGTCGCGCCGAGCTCGTGGCAGCCAACAAGGCCATGGCCGACGAGGCCCTGCGCGTGCTGGCACTGGCGAGCCGTACCTACACCGAGGTTCCCGCCGACTGCAGCCCCGCTGCGCTCGAGCATGACATGGTCTTCTGCGGCCTGTCCGGCATGATTGACCCGGTCCGCCCCGAGGTGGCCGACGCTATCCGCGAGGCGCACGACGCCGGCATCCGCACTGTCATGATTACGGGCGACCACATCGACACCGCCGTGGCCATCGCCAAGCAGCTGGGCATCGTCGCCGATCGCAGCCAGGCCATCACCGGTGCCGACCTCGACCGCATGAGCGACGAGGAGCTCGACGCGCACATCGAGGACTACGGCGTGTACGCTCGCGTTCAGCCCGAGCACAAGACCCGCATCGTCGAGGCCTGGAAGTCGCGCGACCAGATCGTGGCCATGACGGGCGACGGCGTCAACGACGCCCCGTCCATCAAGCGCGCCGACATCGGCGTTGGCATGGGCATCACCGGTACCGATGTCACCAAGAACGTCGCCGACATGGTGCTTGCCGACGACAACTTCGCCACCATCATCGGTGCCTGCGAAGAGGGCCGTCGCATCTACGACAACATCCGCAAGGTCATCCAGTTCCTGCTTTCGGCCAACCTTGCCGAGGTCTTCTCGGTGTTTATCGCCACGCTCATCGGCTTTACCATCTTCCAGCCGGTGCAGCTGCTGTGGGTGAACCTGGTCACCGACTGCTTCCCCGCGCTCGCGCTGGGCATGGAGGATGCCGAGGGCGACATCATGAAGCGCAAGCCGCGCAACGCCAAGGACGGCGTCTTTGCCGGCAATATGGGTCTGGACTGCGTGGTCCAGGGCCTGATCATCACCGTGCTGGTGCTGGCGAGCTTCTTTGTGGGCGTGTACTTTGACATGGGCTACATCCACATCGCCGATATGATCGCCGGCAATGCCGACGAGGAAGGCGTGATGATGGCGTTCATCACGCTCAACATGGTCGAGATCTTCCACTGCTTCAATATGCGCAGCCGTCGTGCGTCGCTGTTTAGCATGAAGAAGCAGAACAAGTGGCTTTGGGCTTCGGCTGCGCTGGCGCTGGTGCTGACGGTTATCGTGACCGTGCAGCCGACGCTTGCCGAGATGTTCTTTGGCCCCGTGACGCTTGAGCTCAAGGGCGTTGTCGCCGCCCTGGGCCTTGCCTTCCTGATCATTCCGCTGATGGAGATCTACAAGGCGATCATGCGCGCGGTCGAGAAGGAGTAAGTTAACCTGTCCGCGCCCGCCCCACGCCCTTTCTCCCTCACTGGTCCTCGCGCTTCGCGCTGCGGGATCGTTCGGGAGAAAGGGCTTCCGGGGCGGGCCCTGCGGTATCCTTGCTGGCTTTTCTCCCGCGCGGATGATAAAGGGCTGAGGGAAAGTTTGTGAGCCGATCGAGCGTTTGCTCGACCGGCTCTTTTTGATTTAGGGCTTTGCCCGGCCAGCTCTTTTTGATTTAAAATACCTGCTCAGTTGTGATTTATGGTGCTGGGAGGCGCTTGTGGGCAAGGCTAAGGCTAAGGCGAAGAAAAAGACGACGGGGGCGCGGGCTAAGCGTGATCGTCGTCGGAAGCTCGCGACCGAGGCTCCCGTATCTGCTGAGGAGCTGCTGGCAAGCGTGCCGGGGCTTGACGCGCTGCAGGACGTTCCGGCGTTTGATGGCCTGCCGGTCGATGCGGCTCAGCGGGCTGCATTTGACGACTTTTGCGCACAGGCCGAGGAGCCCGAGCAGATGCAGCTTGGTGCCGTGGTGCGCCTGGACCGCGGGTTTCCGCTGGTGGTAACTGCCGATGACGCGTTTCGTGCCGAGCATGCCGTAGGGTTTGCCAAGTCGCGTGGCGAGGACGAGGTCTTGCTGCCCGCCGTGGGCGACCGCGTGGCGGTTCGCCGTGCTCCCGGGCACGACATGGGCGTCATCGAGTGCGTACTGCCGCGCCGTACGAGCTTTGAGCGTTGGCGCGGCCGTGCCCGTGGAGAGCGCCAGGTGCTCTGCTCCAACGTGGATAGCGTGCTAATCGTGCAGGCGCTCGGTGCCGGTGAGGTGCTGCTCGACCGCGTGGCGCGCTCGCTGGTGTTGGCGCTCGACTGCGATGCCGAACCGGTGGTGGTGCTCACCAAAGCTGATCGCTGTGATGCCGAGGAGCTCGAGCGCGATCTGGACCGCATGCGCCGCCTGGTGGGTCCGGACGTGCGCGCGATCGTGACGTCCTCTGCCGAGGGGCGCGGCCTGGACGAGGTTCGTTCCTGCGTGCCTGCCGGGAGCTGCGCCATGATTCTGGGCGAGTCGGGTGCCGGCAAGTCGACGCTGCTCAATGCGCTGCTGGGCCACGATACGTTGGCGACTGGCGGTGTGCGCGAACGCGACGACCAGGGCCGTCACACTACCGTCGCGCGCGTGATGGTGGCACTGCCGGGCGACGCCGGCGTGATCGCCGATGCCCCGGGCCTGCGCAGCTTACCGCTCGTGGGTCACGAGCGGGGTCTGGCGCGCGCCTTCCCCGAGATTGTCGAGGCATCGCGCGCGTGCCGGTTTGGCGATTGCACGCATACCCATGAGCCGGGTTGTGCCGTTCGCGAGGCCGAGGACGCCGGGCAGATCGACAGCCTGCGTTTGGAAACGTTCCAAAACCTGGCGTCATCCATGCGCGTGAGTGCTCAAATGCTCGATCCCGATGTCCACCTGTAATTGATTTTTCCTATGACAGCCGTCTTCCAACTGTTCGGGAGACGGCTTTTTTGCTGCGAAAAAGCCTCGAAACATGCAGTTTGCTGACGTGCTGACCAAAACCTTGCCACGAGCTTGACGGGCTGGTTAGTTTTTGGTCAGCGATTGGTTTGACATCGAAAACCGAGATCGCGATTGCGCCGCTTTGCACTCTGACCACCCAGACAATGGTGGTACGGGCATTCGCCCGGCACTGCCATGAGAGGAGCGGCCGTGAACAAGAGCAAGCGCATCGCCATCAGTCTGGTCGCGGGCGTGCTCGCTGCGCTGCTCTGCATGGTTTACGGCTCGTCGATTCGCTCGCAAGCCGAACAGGTCCAGGCTGAGACCTTGGCCAAGTACGGTGGCGATCGCGCCGAGGTATGCGTCGCGGCGCGCGATATCGATGTGGGCGAGACCCTCGATGAGACCAATGTCATAACCCAGGAATGGCTGACGAGTCTGCTGCCGCGTGACGCGGCGACCGAGCTGCGCCAGGTGCGCGGCGACGTGACGACTTCGCGTATTCCCAAAAACGCCGTGATCTGCAATGTCTACACCAAGGCCGAGAGCCACAAGCTCGAGGTGCCTAAGGGCAAGGTCGCCGTTTCGGTGGCGGTCGATGCCGAGCACTCGGTCGGCGGTGCTACGGGCGTGGGCAGCTACGTGGATGTGTATGTGCAAAAAGACGGCGTAACCGATCGACTGTGCGGCGCGTACGTGATCGATACCAGTGAGGATTCCGGTGCCACGCGCGAGGGCAAGATCGAATGGGTGACGCTGGCGGCTGACCCCGAAGACGTCAAGGAACTGCTGGGAGCCTCGGGCAAGGGAACGGTCAGCTTGACGATTCCCGCCACGGCGCGCGGCAAAAAGAGCGGAGGCGACGAGTGATGAAGGCGATCTGGCTTGCGTGCTGCGCGTGCGGCGATTACGGGCTGTTGCAGCGGGAAGTCGAGGGCCGTGATACGGGTGCACAGGTGCTTCGCGTGGGTGACCTGGACGGGCTGGTTTCCATGGCGCGGGCGTTTCCGTCGCGCCGCGGAGCTGCCATCATCGCGGCGTCTCTGTTTGATACCGAAGATGTGCGCAAGACTGTTGCGCGCCTGACGGCCGAAGGCCGCGTGAGTCGCGTGGTCGTGTTGATAGAAGCACTCGATCCGTCGGATATCGAGGGGCTGTTTCGCGCAGGGGCGACCGAGGTCATCGCTGCGCACAGTATATGCGGCAACGGGCGAGCGGGCGAGGGAGCGGTTGATTCCGATCGGCGCATGACGATTGAGCCCGATGCTTTTGTTGATAGGGAACCCGGGGCGCCTCGCGCTACAAGAGGCCCGCGTGTTGATGATTATGGAAAAGCGGAAGCCGAGCATGGTCGGCGCCCCCGGAACCCCCTTGTATACGATGACGCTGGAGGACCGGCGCAGCATGCTGGCGACTCCCCGGCTGTAGATATGGGATACGTGCGCGGCGTGAATCTGGCGGATGAACTCGACGAAGTTGAGGGCTTTGCCGGGTGCGGCGAGTTGTCGCTGATGCAGCATGAGCAGATTGCGCAGAACGAGCCTGCCTCGCAGACCGAACAAGCCGCCATGCCGGCTTGGACGCAGCGTGTAGTTGCGGCGGGGGAGACGGGGACGCTGTCACCGACGCCCGCCCCGCCGCCTCCGATGCCGCCGGCAGACGCTGCCGCTTCGCCGCATCGAGCTCCGGTCATCTGCGCCATTTCGGGTTCGGGCGGTTGCGGCAAGTCGACGATCGTTGCCACCATGGCACACACATCGTCGCTGTTGGGCTTGCGTGCCGCCGTGCTCGACCTGGACCTGATGTTTGGAAACCTTTACGACTTGTTAGGCGTCGATGCTCCGCACGATATGGCGATGCTTATCGAGCCGTCGGCGGCGGGCACGCTCACCGAGCCGGATATCGTGGCCGCATCGATGCGCGTCGCCCCGGGCGTTACGCTCTGGGGTCCCGTCGCGGCGCCCGAGCAAGCTGAGCTCATGGCACGTCCGGTGGAGCTGCTGCTCGATGTCCTGCGTCGCGAATCCGACGTGGTCTTTATCGATACCTCGGTCTTTTGGGGCGATGCCGTGGCGGCTGCGGTGGCGGCGAGCGACCGTTGCCTGGTCGTTGGCGATGCGGCGGTGTCGTCCGCGACATCGGCGTCGCGCGTCATTGAACTGGCAAGTCGAGTAGGTGTGCCGCGCACGCGCATGAGCGCCGTGTTCAACCGGTTCGGTGCGCGCGGGGCAGACGAGGACGTCGCCATGCGCTTTGAGATTGCCTGTGCGTTGAGCTCCAAGATTCGTATCGCCGATGGCGGGCAGGATCTCGCCGCGCTCATGGCGTTTGGGCGCGCCGACGAGGCAGTGGGTCAGACGAGCGCTTTTGCGACCAGCGTGCGCGAGGCCACGCGCGAGATGCTCGTGGAACTGGGGTGCGCCGTCGGCCCTTGGAGCGATATAGTCGCCGACCGTGCAACGCGTACCGAACGCCCGCGTATCCGCCTTCCCTGGTCGCGCGAGGGTGATCAGCGATGAGCCTGCAAACGAGGATTAAGGCTGCCGGCGCTGCAGCGGCGGCAGCTCCTGTAGATGCGGGGCGTCGCCGCGCGGTGAAACGACGCACTAAGCGCGCCGTGATGGACCGCATGGGTTACGACGAAGTGGCGCGTATCAGCGCCTATATCGACCCGGTACTTGCCCGCTCGGAATTGCGTCCCGCGGTGGAGGCGGCGCTCAATGTTGAGGAGCCGACCGATCTCGCGACGCCCGAGCGCGAGACCATCATCGACGAGATTTTGGATGACGTGGTGGGCTTGGGGCCGTTGCAGCCGCTCATCGAGGACGACACCGTTACCGAGATCATGATCAACGGCTGCCGCTCGGCCTTCTTTGAACGCGGCGGCGTCTTGTACCCCATCGAGCATGCGTTTGAGGATGATGAGCAGATCCGTGTGCTTATCGACCGCATCATCTCGCCACTTGGCCGCCGTATCGACGAGCGCAGCCCCATCGTCAACGCCCGCCTCAAAACGGGCTATCGCGTCAACGCGGTGATTCCGCCTGTGGCGATTGACGGACCGATTCTCACCATCCGAAAGTTCTCGGACCGCATCTGCTCGCTGGACGAGCTTGTGGGGCTGGGGTCGCTGCCGCTTTGGTATGCGCAGCTGCTGTCATGCGCGGTGTCGCTGAGACAGGACCTGGCGGTTGCGGGAGGCACGGGATCTGGTAAGACCACCCTGCTCAACGCGTTGTCATGCGAGATTTCCACCGGCGAGCGCATCGTGACGATCGAGGACTCTGCCGAGCTCAAGTTTGCGCATCATCCACACGTGGTGCGTCTAGAGGCGCGCGAGGCTTCAATTGAGGGCGAGGGCGCGGTGACGATCCGCGACCTGGTGACCAATGCCCTGCGCATGCGCCCCGACCGCATCGTGGTGGGTGAGGTGCGCGGTGCTGAGTGCTGCGACATGTTGCAGGCCATGAACACGGGCCACGACGGGTCGCTCACCACACTTCATGCGGGCTCAGAACAGGAGACCGTGGTGCGTCTGACGTTGCTTGCACGTTATGGCATCGATCTGCCGAGCGAGCTCATCGAGGAGCAGATTGCCATGGCGCTCGACGGCATCGTGATGTCCGAGCGCCACGCCGATGGCAGGCGCTTCGTCTCCTCGTATTCGGGGGTGCGTCGCGCCGCGTCGGGCGGCGTAGAGCTCGAGCGCTATGTGACTTTCGATGCCGCCGAGCGCACCTGGACGCTTGACCGCGAGCCGCCGTTTATCGCAGAAGGCCTGCGGTCGGGGACGCTCACACAAGAGGAGGTGGACGAATGGAGGTCGCTGTGCCCCTCGTCGTAGGGGGTTTGGCAGGGTTTTCTGTCGCGACGGCGTGCGGGGCGGAACCTCGTGTGCCGCAGGTGCCGCCGGCGGAGCTGGCGCGTCAGGCGCTCGAGACGGTGGCAGAGAAACTGCCGCGTGAGCTGGTGGAAAACGATCCGCTGAAAAAGATCGCCCGTTCGTGGGCATCGCTGGCTCCGGCGCATCGCCTTGGCCTCGTGATCGAAGATGCTTCGGGGCGTTTGGCGTTTCTGCTGCTCTCGAGCGGTGTCTGCTGCATTTTACTAACGATGGTGTCGTTATCGCCCCTCGGATTTGCCTTGGGACTTGTTGCTCCGATTGCCGTTGGCGCCGCTCGGGATGGCTTTGAGAGCCGGCGCGAGCAACACGATGCAGAAGAGGCCATGCCCGAGGCGTTTACCGCACTTTCCATGTCGCTTGCCTCGGGACATTCGCTGGCCCAGGGCATGCGCTTTGTGGGCGCTCATGCGCAAGAACCGGTGCATACCGAGTTTTTGCGGGTGGCGGCGGCGATCGATTGCGGCATCTCGGCGACCGACGCGCTCGATGACTTGCTCGTGCGCATCGACGCCCCCGGTCTTTCGCTTGTGACCTTGGCGCTTAAGGTGTCACAGCGCACCGGCGCTCCGCTTGCCGACTTACTGTCCGAGGCGTCGAGCATGGTGGGGGAGCGCATTGAGCTCAAGCGCCGCCTAGATGTTAAGACGTCGCAGGCCCGCATGTCTGCGCATATGGTCGCGGCGATGCCGACGGGCATGTGCGCGGTGTTGGCGCTGCTTTCGGCAGATTTTCGTCGCGGTCTTGCGACGCCTGCCGGCGCGGGCGCTGTGGTGCTGGGTCTTGCCCTCAACGCCGTTGCCCTGGTGGTTATCAGGCGCATTATGCGGGTGGAGCTATGAGCGCCCCGGTTGCAGTTGCGGCTTGCCTGTGCGCTCTGAGTGTATTTGTCGCGACGGGTTTGGATCGGGCGGATGCACGCAAGATCGCAGAGGCCTGCAAGCGCGAGGCGGTGCTGGTCGCTGCCGCGGGTCGCTCGGTGGTCGATGCTCTGACCGCGCGAATGAAGGGTGCGGTTGGAGCGGGCGGCCCGGTGCGAGTGTCGCTCGGCGAAGTGTCCGAGATGATCGATGTTGTGCGCTTGGGTCTTTCGGCCGGTCTTTCGTTTGATGCGGCGCTTGAGATTTTCTGCGCCAACCGCCGGTCAGTGCTGGCTCTTCGACTTGAGCGGGCCTGCATGGCGTGGCAGGTGGGCGTGGGCACGCGTGAGGACGAGTTGTTGGCCGCCGCGCGCGACCTGGACGTGCGAGCGCTCGAGACCTTTGCCATCACGGTGGGACAGGCGCTCGCCCTGGGTGCCCCACTTGCCGAGACACTGGCCGCTCAAAGTCGCGAGATCCGTGCGGCTCATCGCGCCGCGGTCGAGCGCGAGATCGAGCGTGCGCCCGTCAAGCTGCTGATTCCCACCGGCACACTCATCTTGCCGGCGTTGCTTCTGTCCATATTGGGCCCGCTGTTGGGAGCAGGCGGGATGATGTAGGGAGGAATACATGAACACGATGACTGACGTTGCTGGCAAGGTCTGGAGCTGGGCTGTTTGCCAGTCAATTCGCGCTCGCCAGCATGCCGGGGAGCTACTGCAGGAGGAGAGTGCGCAGGGCACCACCGAATACGCCATCTTGGTCGGCGTGCTCGTGGTGATCGCCATCATTGCCATTGTCGCATTTAAGGGCAAGGTCCAAGATCTATGGAACGCTATCAGCGAGGGCATCAACAGCCTGTAGAGGGCGAGCGCCCCATCGGGGTGCTGCTGGTGTTTGCTTGCCTGACCGTGGCGATAGCGGCGGTGCTTTGGGGGCTTAACGCCGCGCGGCAGCAGCGTCCTGGGGCCGCCTTCGATTCGGGCTCAGATTCGGCGGTGGCGTCTCAAAAAGATGAGATGCGAGATGCGGACGATTCGGATGTCGCTGTCACGGCGCAAACCTTTCTGCGGACGCTCGACAAGCGGTCTGGCACTGCGACGGATTCACCTGAGGACAACGCGATTGCGGTCCGGCTTGCATGGTCCGAGGACCGACCGATGACCGAGGCAGCGGCGGATATGTTACGCGCCTACCGCGAGGTGCCAACGGCCCAGCTCGCCCTGAGCGGCTATCTCGATATTAAGGGCAACGTATGGGGCGCCATCGTGCGCGATGGGCGCGGCTGGGTCGATATGGTGACGGTTGCCGCGGATGCTGGCGATGCTTCGTGTCGTCTGCGCGCCGTGCGTCTGGTCCCGCAAACAATAAGCTCAAAGGAGGGATCGTGAAATGCATGGCATTCTGCGTGAGGAATCTGCCCAGGCGACGGTCGAATACGCCATCGTCACGGTGGCGCTGTTATCGATCGTGCTGGCGATTGTGGGACTTTGGCGTGCTGGCACCGATGGACGCTTGGCGGCGCTGGTTGAGCGGGCGGCATCCCATGGCGTTGCCTCGACGTCGGTTATCGACGCCGCTGCGGGCGCTAAGGACATCGCGTTGTATTGATATCGCGCGCGAGGACCGGGCGCAGTCTACGGTCGAGGCCGCTTTTTTGCTGCCGACGTTTCTGACGCTCATCCTTCTCGCACTGCAACCGGTGTGCCTGCTTTATACGCGCGCGGTCATGGAGTCTGCCGCCGCCGAGACCGCGCGGCTCATGACCACGACGACGGCGGAGGATGACGATCTTAAGGAGTTCACCTGCCGCCGGCTTGCCGCAGTGCCCAACGTTTCGATCTTTCATGCCGGCGGGCCGTTGTCGTGGGATATCGAGCTTGGTCGGGCCGATGCGGGTGGCGTCTCGTCCGTGTCCGTTTCTGGCGAGGTCAAGCCGTTGCCTGTGATCGGTGCGTTTGTGCAGGCTATGGGTGGTACCGCCGAGGGCGGCTACGTTGAGCTCAAGGTTGATGTCTCATATCAATCACGTCCCGAATGGCTGGAGGGAGATTATGATTCGTGGATTGCTGCATGGGATTAAGCGTTTCTGGTCTAGACGCGTTTTGACGCGCCGTCCGAGCTGCCATCGCAAGCGAGGCGGCTTTATGGGCCGCGCCGGTATCGACCTGTTTATCGAAGACGGTGCCTACACCACGCTTTCTTCTGCCGTGGTCATCCTAGTGGTGCTCACGTTGTTGTTTTCGTCGACCGCGGCGATATGGAGCATGTCGCGCGCGGGGGACACCCAGGTGGCGGCCGATAGCGGCGCGCTGGCGGGTGCCAACGTAGTGTCGTCCTATCACACGGCTGCCACGGTGGTTGATGCGAGCATCTTGAGTCTGGGGCTAGCGGGGTTTGCCACGATCGGGACGGGCCTGGTCGCCATCCTCATCCCGGGTGCCGAACCAGTTGCCGGCAATATGGTCGACACCGGGATTGAGATCATTAAAACGCGCAACAAGTTTGCCAAAAGCGCATCGGAAGGCTTGCAGAAAATCGAGACGGCTCTGCCGTATCTGATTGCCGCGCGTGCCACGCAGGCGGTGTCGGCGCAGGATACCGATAGTGTGACCTATACCGGTACGGCGCTTGCCGTGCCCAGGATGTCCGAGTCGGATTTCGTTGCGCTCGAGGGTTCTGAGATCTCGACCGATGCCATTAAAGACACATCGAAAGATCTGGAGCGCGCAGCAGATGAGCTGCAGAAGGCCTCGGAGGAGACGGCGAAAGCAAAAGAACGCGCCTGGCTTGCGGATTGCGGTGGATCGGTTCCGGCTTCGGTCGGTAGCTGTTCATGCATGTGGGAACGTGCGAGGAGTTTGGCAAAGCTCTCGGGTGAGCAGAACCCGCATTATGCCTCGAGCATTTCGTGGGAGCCACAGGTGGCGCTCGACCGCGCGAAGACCTACTACCGTCAACGCCTGGCAGACGAAAAACCGCAGGGTTCAAGCGTCGAGACGAAGGCGGAGTCGGCGGCGCGCAAGGCGTTTTACACCTATGCGAGTACAGAGGTCAATCGTGCATATGTAACCGAGGACGGAGATGAAGTCGCTTCCTATATCCCGCTGTTGCCGCGCAACACTGACGAGGTGCGAGCGACGGAACTCTATACCGATACGGTGTGGCCAACCAGTGCCATCGATGGCAAGACGTATCTGCATTACGGAACGAGTTGCCCCAACTATAAGAAGGGGGCGCCATGCGGGCTGGCCTCGGTTGCTGCTTATGACGGGCAGGACAAATGCAATAGATGCCATTTTGGTGTTTCGTCGCTCGGTGCCGTTGCGGCTCCTTCGACTTCTATCGAAAACGGCTTTGAGTACCACTTTGATCGATTCAAAGAGGCTCTGGAAGACTACGTCGAATGCCGCAACAAAGAACTCGAACTTGAGCGTCAGACCGAGGATGAGGCCGACCGTGCGGGCAATGCGTTTGACCAGGCCATTAAAGCGCTTTCCGGCGAGCGCCCGCGTATCGCCCCACCTGGCCGCAACGGCGTGGTCGCCTTTGCAGTTTCGGGTGACATTACCAGCCCCGATCAACTTAACTCCTCGTTTAACGCGGCAGTCAGGCTTGGCGATCGCGGTGCTATCTCTGCCGCGGTGCTGGCGCCCGATGAGGCGACGGCGCAAAACAACATGCTTTCGCGATTTTTCTCGACATTGAAGGAACGCTCGGGCGGCGTTGCCGGCGTGCTCGACGGCGTCATGGATGTTTGGGGACGGCTACTCGTGGGATACGGAGACATCCAAGGTTCGGCCGACGAACTTATGGACGAGATGATTAAAGACCTAGGAGGGGGCAGCGGTGCGTTGGGCTCCATTGCATCGTGGCTCGGCGATACCGTTTCGGCGTCCGTGGCGGCGCTGGGTTTGGAACCGTGCGACTTGCGCCTGCGAAAGCCGGTGCTGACCGATTCCGCAAATGTCATTAAGAGTCCGGGGTCTGACATTGCGGGTCTCTCTCAAGCGCAAGACAAACTGCGAAGTATTCCGTTGGGCGTGACCGATCCCAAGGCGCTTTGCGAGGCGTTGGAATATCAAGTCGAACGCACCATTAGCGGTACGGTGTTCACACTTGCGGAGATTCCTCTGCCCGGCGGCGGCTCCATCCCGCTCACCGTCGATGTCGCCACGCTGGTTGGCGTTCTGGGCGGTGGGTCGTAATGAGTATCCGCATGCGTCTGCGCGAGGAGCGCGCCCAAGCGACGGTTGAGATGGCAGTGGTTACGCCCGTTTTGCTGGTGCTGGCACTCGTCGTGTACAACGTCATGATCTTTGCCAGCGCTGTCGCGCGCTTCGACCGCGTGGTGCCCGACATCGTGTTGGCGCACGCTGTGGCGTCGGAGGGGGAGGGCGACGAAAGCTCTGCCGATGCCTCGGCGACGGTTCAGACTCAAATTCTGAATGCCATGGAAGGCTATGACTTGCAGATCGAAGTGTCGAGTGAGCAAGGCGCGGAGGCATCGGATGGTGGCCTGCTCTCCCTATCCGGTACGTTTAGGACCTACACCTGCACCATGTACTATGAGCCGTGGCCGACTTTTCTCAGCATCGCTGGCGTTTCGCTGGGGGCGCCGACAACGTTGTCGCACGAGCGCGCGGTGACGGTCGATCCATGGCGCCCGGGGGTGGTCATGTGACCGCGGTCTCGTCCTACATCGCCTACGCGCGGGCACTCAACAGGCTGGGTTGGACGCCGGCCGAGTTTGCGGTGGCGGAGTCGTTTGTCGTGCGACTGCGCGGCATGCTGGGACGGCGTCCGGTTGCCGCCAACGGCCTGCCGCTCGTCATGGCGTTTCCACGCTGCTCTTCGGTCCATACGTGTTTTATGGCCTATCCCATCGACATCGCCTTCATCAATCGCGACGGCAATATCCTCGCGCGCTACGAAAACGTCCGTCCTTGGCACATGTGTTCCTGTCCCGGCGCCTGGGCGGTATTGGAACGCCCTTCAATCCTCGCTACACCTCCCGCCCTCCAACAAGCGCCGGCGTAAGAGATTGACGACGGCGGACTTTCGTCATACGAAATTGGGTAAGATGGAGGAGAAGATGCATGGATGTTGAGATCCATCCGAACGCCAAAAAAACACTTGACGGAAAAGCAGGTGCTTGGTGCCTGGTTCGCGGTTACTGAGTGCATTCGCCGCGAGTCGGAGGACGAGCCGCCGAGATGGCTTGCCATTGGATGGCTTCCAGATGGTCGAAGTGTGGAACTTGTTGCGGTCGAACTAATTCGTGGATGGCTCATTATTCATGCCCTGTCTCCGGTTCAGAAGAAATTCTGGCAAGAGATCGAGCGAGCTCGGCAGAGGGGTCGATGATGGGCAAGACGTATACGGCCGCTAATGGTCAGGTTGTAACGGATGAAATGATTGACGCGTGGTGTGAGTCGTACGAGCGCGGAGAGTTTCCGGATGGCGAACACACCGTTGGTGGAATCGTGCGTGGACGGCCCCCGCTCTCAGGTGAGGGGACGGCAACGCTGTCGGTCAAGATTCCTCTGGGAATGAAGGAGGCCATTCGTCGACGGGCGGCTGCCGAGGGGATGACGCCAAGTGAGTTTGCCCGTGCGGCTCTGAGTGAAAAACTTCTTGCTGCCGGCTGATGCCTCTGACGTGCCGATTTATAGAACCGAGGCTGTGCTCAAAAACTTTTTTAAAATTCTCGGTTGACCGGAACGCGTCCTTGGTTATACTAATCAAGCCTTGAAACAAGGCACACATCAAATGGCTGGGTAGCTCAGTTGGTAGAGCAGAGGACTGAAAATCCTCGTGTCAGGGGTTCGATTCCCTTCCCCGCCACCTTGAATTGACTAGGACCTCTGCAAAGGGGTCCTTTTCTTTTATCGAGGGCTCTGCGGAAATTGCGTCCCGGAATTTGGCTTCAGAGTGGGATGCGTTTTCCGCTTTGATGTCGCTTGGGAAAGCGCGACCCGGAATCCGGCGTCAGAATGGGACGTGCTTTCCTTTTGCGGCCTTTGGCGGAAACTGCGTCCCAGATCTCGCGCTCAGAACGGGATGCATTTTCCGATTGAGGCCTCGAACGGAAAATGCATCCCAGTCTTTTGCGAAAAACGGGATGCGCTTTCCGGCGCTTACTTCCGACGTGCGCGCACATCTCGGCGCACCAGCTCGTGCCCACCTGTCCCAGACATTCCTCCCACTTTTGCGCCACTTTGTAGACCGTTCGGTCGCCTGTCTGCATGCGCGGGTATACTCAAATCGATAGATATGTCATGCAAGAGCGATGCGGGCTTAGCCCGTATGATTCAAAAGGGGGCAGTGATGGAGAGGATACTCGGCGTTAATCTCTCTGGCTGGTTTATTCCCGAGCCTTGGGTGACCCCGTCGCTATACGCGGCGACCGGTGCATCCAACGCGGCCGAGCTGCAGGAGGCCATGGGCACCGCCGCCTATAACGAGCGCATGCGCCGTCATTACGAGACGTTTGTGAGCGAGGACGATTTCCGTCGCATGGCGCAGATCGGTCTCAATGCCGTGCGTCTGCCGGTGCCCTGGTATGCCTTTGGCTCGCAGGAGTCCGATGCGTCCTACATCTCGGTTGTCGACTACATCGACCGTGCAATTGAGTGGGCTGCCAAGTACGACATCCGCGTGCTGCTTGATCTAGCAACTGTGCCCGGTGGCCAGGGCGATTCCAACGATTCGCCCGCCACGCCAGAGGCTGTTGCCGAGTGGCATTCGTCCACTAACGGCCGTCATGTCGCACTCGACGTGCTCGAGCGCTTGGCTGATCGCTACGGCGAGGCCGAGAGCCTGCTGGGCATTGAGCTGCTGGATACGCCGCAGATGAGTGTCCGCAAGAGCCTCTTCACCATGACGGATGGCATTCCTGCTCACTACCTGCGCAATTTCTATCGCGATGCCTACGAGCTCGTCCGTTCGTATATGCCCGAGGATAAGATCGTCGTCTTCTCGTCGTCGGGGCATCCCAGCGAGTGGAAGCATTTTATGCGCGGCGCCAAGTACAAGAACGTCTACATGGACCTTCACCTGTACCATTACCGCGACGAGCATGCGCTCGACATCACGAGCCCCCGCGGGCTGACGACGGCGATTTCTCGTAACAAGCGCGAGCTCAAAGAAGCGATTTCGACTGGGTTCCCCGTGCTGGTGGGCGAATGGTCGGGCGCGGCGATCTTTGCCAACTCGTCGGTTACGCCCGAGGGCCGCAATGCCTACGAGCGCGTGTTTATCGCCAACCAACTGGCTTCGTTTGCACCGGCTGCCGGTTGGTTCTTCCAAACGTGGAAGACCGAGAAGCGCATTGCAGCATGGGACGCCCGCGCGGCGCTCGGTACGCTCGAGCGTGGCATGATTGAATAGGTTGATATGACGCAAAACAGCGCCCATACGGGCAAACTCTATGTGGTCGGCACGCCCATCGGCAACCTGGGCGACCTGTCCCCGCGCGTTGGCGAGGCGTTTGCCGCCGCCGATGTCATTTGCTGCGAAGACACGCGTGTGACGTCAAAGCTGCTGATGCATCTGGGCATTTCCAAGCCGCTTGTCCGTTGCGATGAGAATGTGATCGCCAGCCGCGCCGCCGGCCTGGTCGACCGTCTGCTGGCGGGGGAGACCCTCGCTTTTGCCTCGGACGCCGGCATGCCGAGTGTGTCCGATCCCGGACAGGCGCTGGTCGAGGCGGCGCGTGAGGCCGATGTGCCCGTTGAAGTTATTCCCGGGCCCTCTGCTTGCGTCACGGCGCTCGTTTCGTCCGGCATTCCCTGCGAGCATTTTTTCTTCGAGGGCTTTTTGGGCCGAAAGCACGGCGACCGCGTGCGCCGTTTACAGCGCCTTGCCGTGGTGCCCGGCGCACTCATCTTCTACGAGTCTCCACATCGCATCGTGGCGACGCTCGAGGCCGTGGCGGAGGTCTTTCCCCAGCGTGAGGTTGCCGTCTGCCGCGAACTCACCAAGCTGCACGAGGAGGTCTTGCGCGGGCCCGCTGCCCAGCTTGCCGAGGAGCTGCGTGCTCGCGGCGAGGTAAAGGGCGAGATTGCGCTGGTCATCGCGCCGCCGAGCGAGGATGAGGAGGCCGGTGTCGCGCCGGTTGGCGCCGCGGCAGCGGATCCCGACGAGGCCCTGCGCGCGGATATCCGCGCCGCGCTCGAGGAGGGGGAGCCCGCGTCTGCGGTGGCCAAGCGCCTGTCTCAGAAGTATTCGCGCCGCAAGCGCGATGTCTATGCCATGGTGCTCGATATGCAATAGATGGAGGATATCCAGCCCTTGCGCTAGAATCATCCTCTGTATGCAACGTTTTTCTGGAGGACAAACCCCATGGATCAAAGCAAGCCTTCGTTCTTTATCACGACGCCCATCTACTACGTCAACGCCGATCCGCACCTGGGCACGGCTTATTCCACCATCATCGCCGACGTTCAGGCTCGCTATCGCCGTTCCGCCGGCTATAACGTCAAGTTCCTGACCGGCATGGACGAGCACGGCGAGAAGGTCGCCGAGGCCGCGGCCAAGCACAACATGACGCCGCAGGAGTGGACCGATAGCCAGGCTCCGCACTTCAAGGAGCTTTGGAGCAAGCTCGAGATTTCCAATGATGACTTCATCCGCACCACCGAGCCGCGCCAGCACCATGCCGTGCAGTACCTGTGGGAGCGCATGAAGGAGTCCGGCTACCTGTATAAGGGCAGCTACGACGGCTGGTATTGCGTGCCTGACGAGACCTACTTTACCGATACGCAGGTCCAGAAGGGCGACGAGGAGTACGGCAGCGTCGGCCAGCACCTGTGCCCCGACTGCCACCGTCCGCTTGAGCGCGTGCAGGAGGAGTCCTACTTCTTTAAGCTTTCCGCCTTCCAGGACAAGCTGCTTAAGCTCTATGACGAGCATCCCGACTTTGTCGAGCCTGCGTTCCGCATGAACGAGGTTCGCAGCTTTGTCGAGGGCGGCCTCAACGACCTTTCCGTGAGCCGTACGAGCTTTGACTGGGGCATTCAGGTCCCGTTTGACGAGGGTCACGTGACCTACGTGTGGTTCGATGCTCTGCTCAACTATATGACGGCCGTTGGCTACGGTGTCGACACCGACGACGCGCGTGCCGAGCTGGCCTATCGCTGGCCCGCGCAGTTCCACATCGTGGGTAAGGACATCATCCGCTTCCACTGCGTCATTTGGCCCGCCATGCTCATGGCCATCGGCGAGGCCCTGCCCGAGCACGTCTTTGCCCACGGCTTCCTGACCGTGCGCAATGCCGAGACCGGCAAGGCCGAGAAGATGTCCAAGAGCCGCGGCAACGCCATCGCTCCGCAGGACGTTATCGACATGCTGGGCGTCGAGGGCTATCGCTACTACTTTATGACCGACGTCGTCCCCGGCACCGACGGTGCCATCAGCTTCGACCGCATGGAGCAGGTCTACAACGCCGACCTGGCCAACAGCTGGGGCAACCTCATTTCGCGTTCGCTCAACATGAGCGGCAAGTATTTTGACGGTTGCGCGCCCGCCAAGCCCGCATCGTTCGACGCGTTTGACAACCCGCTGGCAAAGATCGCCGATGGCCTGGTCGACCGCTACATGGCCAAGATGGACGTGCTCGATTACGGCGGAGCCAAGGATGAGGTCATGGAGCTCATCCACGCCGCCAACCACTACATCGAGGACTCCGAGCCTTGGGCACTTGCCAAGGACGAGGCCAAGGCTGACGAGCTGGCGTTTGTGATCTACAACCTGCTCGAGGCCATCCGCATTGCCGCTCACCTGCTGATGCCGCTCATGCCCCAGACTTCTGCCGAGGCTCTGCGCCGCCTGTCCTGCGAGGACGAGGCCGCGAGCGACGACCTCAAGGGCATTTGCGCTTGGGGCCTGCTTGCTGGTGGTCAGCCCGTCGAGAAGGGCGATCCGCTGTTCCCGCGTCTGGCGTAGAGACCGCGCGAGCGCCATATCGGCAATTTGTTGTTTAGCTGTAAGGGCATGGCCGCCACGGTCCATGCCCTTTTGTTTCAAGACGCCGCCATCATGCTAAGGAGGCAACCATGACAACTTCGCCTTTGGCAAACCCCACGGCCACCAGGGAGCTGCTAGAGGAGTTTGGCCTTGCGACTAAGCATCGCCTGGGCCAGAACTTTCTAATCGACAATCATGTGATCGAGCGTATCTGCGAGCTTGCCGAGCTTGCAGGTGACGAGTGCGTACTCGAGGTGGGTCCGGGTTGCGGTACGTTGACACTTGCGTTGCTGCAGGAGGCGGCGTGCGTTACGTCGATCGAGGCCGATCCCGAGCTTGAGCCGGTGCTCGACGCCCACGCCGCCGACTATGCCAACTTCCGCTTTATCATGGGCGACGCGCTTAAGGTGGGCCCGGAGCAGATTGAGCAGGCTGCGGGCGGTGAGCCGACGGTATTTGTCGCGAACTTGCCCTATAACGTGGCGGCGACGATCATTTTGCAATTTTTCCAGACGATGCCGGCGCTCAAGCGCGCCGTCGTCATGGTGCAAAAGGAGGTTGCCGATCGCATTGCCGCAGTGCCGGGCAACAAGACCTATGGCGGCTATACGGCAAAGCTTGGCCTGTATGCGCAGGTAACGGGTCGCTTTGAGGTGCCGCCGCGTTGCTTTATGCCGGCGCCACACGTGGACTCGGCCGTCGTGCGTATCGACCGTGTTGACGGTGTGGTGCCCGAAGGACTCGATCGCGAATTTGTGGCCCGCGTGATTGATGCTGCATTTGCTCAGCGTCGCAAGACCATCCGCAATTCCATGAGCGCCAACGGCTTTGCCAAGGACGTGCTCGATGCCGCCTTTGAGGCTTGCGGTATCGCACCCACCACGCGCGCCGAGACGCTCGGCGTCGCCGACTTTGTGTGCCTGGCTCGGGAGCTTTCCCATGACGCTTAATGCCGAACGCGTGACGTTTACCAAGAAAAAGAAGACGGTTGCTTGTCCCGTGCCCTTGGCACCGCTTGCCGACACACATGCGCATCTGCTTTCGTTCTGGGGCAAGGATGTGCCCGAGACACTCGTGCGTGCCAAGGCGGCAGGCATCGACCTGTTGGTGACGGTCTTCGATCCCATTGCCGATAAGCGCAGCGTGACGGACTATAGCGACTGGCTGACGCGCGAGATTCTGCCGATGCAGGATATCCCGCAGATCAAGTATCTTGCCGGCGTGCATCCGTATGGCGCGCCGGACTATACCGACGACGTTCACGCACAGGTTGTTGCTGCGCTTGATGACCCTTTGTGCGCCGGTATTGGCGAAATCGGTCTGGACTACCACATGGATTACGACGACGACATCACGCCGGCGCCCCACAGCGTGCAGATTGATTGCATGGCACGTCAGCTCGAAGTCGCCATGCGCTGCAATGTGCCGGTGGAGTTGCACCTGCGGCACGAGGACTCGGATGGGGAGCGCACCTCGCATATGGATGCGTACAACGTGCTTCGTGAGGTGGGCGTGCCCCAGGTCGGTTGTGTGCTGCACTGCTTTGGCGAGGACCGCGCCACGATGGAGCGCTTTGTGGAGCTGGGCTGCTATATCGCCTATGGTGGTGCGGCCACCTTTAAGCGCAACGAAGACGTGCGCGAGGCATTTGCGGCAACCCCACTCGATCGAATTTTGTTCGAGACGGATTGTCCCTATATGGCTCCGGAGCCCATCCGCGGTCTTGAATGCGAGCCCGCAATGATCTCCATTACGGCAAACGCGCTGGTTAACGACCGTGTCGATCGCACTGGTGAGGACGCCGAAACAATCGCGCATGCCGCTTGGGAAAATGCCTGCAAACTTTTTCAAAAATAGTTCTTGCGTTCGCGGTGGCGCTCCGTTATTCTAATTCCTGCACGCGGGCGTGGCGGAATTGGCAGACGCGTACGGTTCAGGTCCGTATGGGGGCAACCCCATGAAGGTTCAAGTCCTTTCGCCCGCACCATTGATTGAAAGAGCTCCCAGCAATGGGAGCTTTTTTGTTATGGGCCCATCGCAGGGACTTGAACCTGTGAAGGAGCGAGCGTCAAGAAAACGCGGAGCGTTTTTAGCGAGCTGGCGAGTCCGCCGGCAGGCGGGCGAAGCCGGTGCGGATCCGCGAAGCGGATACGCGGACGTCCTTTCGCCCGCACCATTAAATGAAAGAGCTCCCAGCAATGGGAGCTTTTTTGTTATGCACGATCTCCTTGGACGGGTATCCTAATGCCAACGTGTGCCTATCAGAGGAGAGACCATGCTGTTTTCCGGTATCATCGCCGCCCTTACCAGCCTTTTGATTCCCATCATCATCCTGTTGCTGCTGCTCCCCAACGCCTGTTATGTCGTTGAACAGCAGCACGCCGTAATCATCGAGCGCTTGGGTAAGTTCAACCGTATCGTCAACGCGGGCTTCCACGTGAAGGTGCCCGTGATCGACCGCAAGGCCGCCACGGTGAGCCTGCGCACCATGAAAAACGGTTTTGGCATCGACGTTAAGACCCAGGACAACGTGACCATCGGTCTTGAGGTCTCCGCTCAGTACCACGTGAGCTACGACATGGGCGCCGGCCCGGCAGATTCGGGCATCTACAAGAGCTACTACATGCTGCAGGAGCCCGTCGACCAGATGCGCGACTTCATCACCGACGCCCTGCGCTCCTCCATTCCCGTCTACACACTCGATGAGGTCTTTGCCAAGAAGGATGACATCGCCAAGGATGTCAACGCTACCGTTTCCGAGCAGATGGCCGCCTACGGCTTCACCCTCGTGTCGACGCTCATCACCAAGATCGCGCTGCCGACCGAGGTCGAGAACTCCATGAACGACATCAACGCCGCCCAGCGCAAGCGCGCTGCTGCGCAGGAGCTCGCCGAGGCCGACCGCATCAAGCGCGTTACCGAGGCGACCGCCGAGGCCGAGGCAATGGAAAAGGCGGGCGAGGGCATCGCCAACCAGCGCAAGGCCATCGCACTGGGTATCAAAGATTCGCTCGAGATCATCCAGGAGACGGGTGTCGGCAATGACGAGGCCAACCAACTGTTCATGTTTACGCAGTGGTCTGAGATGATGACGGAGTTCGCTCGTACGGGTAAAACCTCGACGGTCGTGCTGCCGAGCGACTTTTCGCAGTCGGCCTCGATGTTCGAGCAGATGCTGGCCGCCGGCAAAGTTCAAAACGATTCGAAGGAGTAGGCGCGCGTGAAATACACCGTCGTTTGCGTCGGTAAGCTCAAGGAGCGCTTTTGGAAGGACGCGTGCGCTGAGTACACGAAGCGTCTGGGCGCCTATGCCAAGGTGGATATGCGCGAGGTGGCCGATATCGACCCGGCCAAGGCGGGCGGTGTGGATGCCGCGCGTGACAAGGAAGGGGCGGCGATTCTTGCTGCCTTGCCGTCTCGAGCGCATGTGATCCTGCTGGCTATCGAGGGCAAGGAGCGTTCGAGTGAGGAGCTCTCGGCGAGGCTCGACGATCTTATGCTGCGAGGCAGCAGCGACATTGCCTTTGTAATCGGCGGTTCGGACGGCGTGAGTGATGAGGTGCGCGCCCGCGCCGACGAGATGCTCAGCTTTGGACGCATTACTTTGCCGCATAACCTGGCGCGTGTGGTGCTGCTAGAGCAGATTTACCGTGCCTGCAAGATCAGTCGTGGCGAGCCGTATCACAAATAGGTCGGCAATACGAAACAATGGCGTGGGACAATGCCTTTCGTTTTGAGGAATGTGTCTGAAAGGACTATGCGATATGAAGATTGGATTTGTCGGTTTTGGCAATATGGCGAGCGCTATGGCCGATGGCTGGATCGCTGCCGGTGTAGCTGCGAGCGACATGTGCGCCTGCGCGGGTCGCTACGACGCACTGGTTGAGCGCTGCGAGGCGCGCGGCATGGTCGCCTGCCACGATGCCGCCGAGGTTGTCGCCGCATCCGATATCGTGGTCGCTGCGGTCAAACCGTACATGATCGAGAAGGTATTCGCCCCGCTCAAGGATGCTCTTGCCAAAAAGGTCGTTCTGTCGGTTGCCTGGACCTGGGACAGTGCCAAGTGGGAGCAGGTCCTGCCGGGCGTCGCGCATATCTCGACGGTGCCCAACACGCCGGTTTCGGTGGGCGAGGGCGTCATCGCCTGCGAGAAGGCTTCGACGCTTAACGACGAGCAGCGTGCTGTGGTGCTCGACCTGCTCGGTAAGCTTGGCGTTGTCGTCGAGCTCGACACAAGCCTGCTGTTTGTGGGCGGCACGGTGGGTGGTTGCGCTCCGGCGTTTGTCGCCATGGCAATCGAGGCCCTGGGCGATGCGGCGGTCAAGCACGGTATCCCGCGTGCGGATGCTTATCGCATTGTGAGCCAGATGGTGCTGGGTACGGCAAAGCTGCAGCTTGCAACTGGCCAGCATCCTGCGGCGATGAAGGATGCCGTATGCTCGCCCGGTGGTGCCACCATCAAGGGCGTCGTTGCGCTCGAGGACGCCGGCATGCGCAGCGCCCTGGTCAAGGCAATCGACGCAACCCTCCAGTAAAACCGACCAAAAAAGGGACAGTTTATTTTGGCAGGTTTTTCCTGCGGTTTTGTCCTTTTAGCGAAAAGTGCCCCGCAACTGGCTCAATTCCAGTTGCGGGGCACTTGCGTTTGCCCAGATAAAACCGACCAAAATAAACCTGTCCTTTTTTGGCAGGTTAGTCCCAGAAGCTGTCTTCTTCGTCCTCGGACTTGGGGCCGCGGTCGACATACATCTTATGGGTGCGCTTCTCCATTACAAAGGCAATAATCGCAAACAGCAGGATGCCGCCGGCGAAAAGGATGGCAAAACCGGTGCGGGTGCCAAACAAAAAGGAAAAAACTGCGTCCATTGGGTGCCTTCTTGCGTAGTTGAGTTGGGTCGTAAACGCTCATAAGTATATACTTGCCCATACATGTACAAGGTTGCAACCTAAATGGAATGTATATCGCCGGAGGATCTAATGCTTGATATCAAGTTTGTTCGCGAGAACCCCGATGCCATCGATGTCGCCATGGCTAACCGCCAGACGTCTTGGGATCGCGAGAAGTTCTTTGAGCTCGACGACGAGCGTCGTGCCGTCATCACCGAGGTTGAGGAACTTCAAGCCACGCGCAATGCCGAGTCCAAGAAGATCGGCGCCCTGATGAAGGAGGGCAAGAAGGACGAGGCCGAGGCCGCCAAGGAGGCCGTGCGCGCCGTCAACGAGAAGATTGACGGTCTGGCCGAGCGCCGCACCGCCCTCGAGCAGGAGCAGTACGACTTCATGGCTCACCTGCCCAACATTCCTTGCGAGGCCACGCCGTACGGCAAGGACGAGGACGAGAACATCGAGCGCCGTCGTTGGGGCACCCCGCGCGAGTTCGACTTCGACTTTAAGCCGCACTGGGATCTGGGCACCGACCTCGATATCCTTGACTTCGAGCGCGGCAACAAGCTCTCCGGCAGCCGCTTCACCGTTCTCGGTGGCGCCGGCGCCCGTCTTGAGCGCGCCCTCATCAACTTCTTCCTCGATACGCACACTAGCCGTGGTTTTAAGGAGTGGTGGCCGCCCATCGTCGTCAAGCGTCAGACCATGTTCGGCACGGGCCAGCTGCCCAAGTTCGAGGACGACGCCTATCACGTCTCGGGCGACAACTTCCTGATCCCCACCGCCGAGGTCGTGCTCACCAACCTGCACGCCGGTGAGGTCCTCGACGCCGATACCCTGCCGCGCCGCTACACCGCCTTCACCCCCTGCTTCCGCGAGGAGGCCGGCTCCGCTGGTCGCGATACCCGCGGCATCATTCGCCAGCACGAGTTCGACAAGGTCGAGATGGTCAAGTTTGCCAAGCCGGAGGAGTCCGACGAGGAGCTCGAGAGCATGACCGCCGAGGCCGAGTTCCTGCTGCAGCAGCTGGGTCTTCCGTATCGCGTGATTAGCCTGTGCACCGGCGACCTGGGCTTCTCTGCCCGTCAGACCTACGACGTCGAGGTCTGGCTGCCGAGCTACAACGCCTACAAGGAGATCAGCTCCTGCTCCAACTGCGGTGACTTCCAGGCCCGTCGCGCCAACATCAAGTATCGCGACCCCGAGAACTTCAAAGGTTCGCGCTATCTGCACACCCTCAACGGTTCCGGTCTGCCGGCTGGCCGTACCATGGCAGCCATTCTGGAGAACTACCAGAACGCTGACGGCACCATCACGATCCCCGAGGTTCTGCGTCCCTACATGGGCGGCCTCGAGAAGATCGTGCCGGTCGCGTAGATTGGCTGCATAAGCGATTTGCTAGGGCACTCCTTTTTGGGGTGCCCTTTTTGTGTGCGGCCATACCATGCTGTGCGGACAGCTCAATAGAAAACACACGAACAACTGTTCTGTATACAGCCATCTACCTGCTATGCTTTTGCTAAATAAGAGCGAGAGAAAGGGGACGCGATGGAGCTGTTTGATGATCGGGTGGTTTTGTTTGAGAGCGACGAGGGCGGGGAGTACCTGCTTGTGACGTGTGAGCCGTCTGGCATGGGTGGCCTGGTGGTTCGACAGACGAGCGAGGGGCCGTTGACGCAATGGTGCTACGAGGAGTCGCCTCATGTGGTTGAGACGTTTGTGGCGCACGAGGGGCTTGTGGCCCTAGAGCATTTCTATGGGGTCCAGACATCTAATCAGGTTGCTCGCATGTTGAGCATCTCGTTTGCCGATTATGATTGTGCCCAGCGGGTGAGATCGCTCCTGAGGGAACTTGATGCTAAGTTTGACGTGATCGAAAAGCCAATCGATCGTACGGGGAATGGCGGTATATGCGGAGCAGCATGACAAGACTGCGTTCCACAAAAAAGTTTGAAATTGTGCTTGACTCCAATAAGCTAAAGTGGTTTTATATGTCTTGCACTGCGGCGTTACCTCAGCTGGATAGAGGGTCTGACTACGAATCAGAACGTCATAGGTTCGAATCCTATACGCCGCACCAATTGAAATTGAAAGCCTCCGGCAACGGGGGCTTTTCTTTTAGGCGGACGCCGCATGGATTCGAACCTCGGTCGAGGCGCGGGCGTCAAGAAAACGCGGAGCGTTTTTAGCCCGCGGGCGAGTCCGCCGGCAGGCGGGCGAAGCCGGTGCGGATCCGCGAAGCGGATGCGCGGAATCCTATACGCCGCACCAATTGAAATTGAAAGCCTCCGGCAACGGGGGCTTTTCTTTTACGCCGGGACTGCATGGATTCGAACCACGGTCGAGGCACGAACAACTTAATTATCACTCCGTAAAATTTTTTCTAATTGTCGCTTGACCCATCGGGGGCTCGCGTGCATAATAATCCGTGCGTTGCGGCGTTACCTCAGCTGGATAGAGGGTCTGACTACGAATCAGAACGTCATAGG
>CATZMG010000026.1 GCA_958421655.1 uncultured Collinsella sp. | reverse complement strand
CCCCGCTGGAGTGCTCGGAGGGCGTCAGGCCGACCCACGCCGCGAACGAGCGGGCATTCCTGAACCTCGAGAACTCGCCGGCCTCGAACACGAGGTCGGCGGCCGTCGCGGTGTCTACGCCCTTGAGGCAGCGGAGGGAGTCGACCCTCCTCCTCCATCTGGGCTTGCGGGCCTCGGCCTCGACGAGCCCCTCGAGCCTCGCCTTCTCCTCCGCCGCCCGCCTGACCGCGTCGACGTAGTAGGCGAGCACGTCGTTGTCGGCCCCCTCCGCGAACCTTATCGACTCGATCCAGGACCAGTGCGCCCGGGTCCAGTTGCCCTTCCTGCGGCCGGTGGGCGTCCTCTCGTCGAAGACGAGCCCGTGCCTGAGCAGGAACTTGGAGAGCCGCTGCTTCGCGCGCGAGAGGTCGTCCCTCGCGTCCTCGAGCGCCCTGGTCAGGTCGCGGGCGGCCTCGCACTCGTCGTCGGGGACCCACACCTCGACGACGTTGCCGACCGACAGCATGCGGGCGAGGAACTCGGCGTCGTTGCGGTCGTTCTTCCTGCGCCTGTCCGCGCTGGGCTTGATCATCTTCGAGACGGCGCCGACCACGCAGTCGACCCCGAGGCCGGAAAGCCTCTTCTGCAGGTCGAACCCCGTGACCCCGGATTCGTACACGCACCTGGCCTTTGGGTCCACGGACCGCACCCACTCCGCGACTGCCCCGGCGTCGTAGCCGAAGGTCGCGCAGCGCACCTCCCCGGTCATGACGTCGAGGGAGACTGCCTTTATCGAGCGGGCGTGGACGTCGAGGCCGACGAAGGTGGTAGTATCGAGCATGGGAGCCCCTTCCATGAATGCGGCGTGGCCGCCACGGTTGGATTAGACACTCACCATTGTCGGCCTAATCCGCGGTCTTTCATGCAGCAGGGGCTCTCAATGTTTTTATGTCCTGCTCATATCGTCTGTGCCGGCACTCTGGGAACGTCCCTAAGTGCCGGCATCCGGGGACACTCCTTGAATGTTGTCTGTTCAAGAGTGTCCCCAATGACTAGTCGTTTAAAAGCGTCCCCAATGACTAGGCCGCTTGCCTGCGATTTTTGACCGTTGGGCGGGCGCTTCGCCGTTGCCGCAAAAACGTTTTTGCATATCGGGTACAACGGACTTTACGTGAGTAAAGTGCGCGCCGCGCCCGCGTGACGCGTTTTTAAAGGAGGCCCCATGCCTGGTGTTACCCCTGCAGAAGTTCTGTCCAACTTTGGTATTACGCTGATCGAAGATCCCGCCGAGAATCAGCCCCGTCTGCTGGTCGATCTACCCGCCGCGGAGCTCGTCGAGCACGCCATCCGCCGCGAGGAAGGTCGCATGGCATCCAACGGCGCGCTGGTGATCGAGACGGGGGAGCGTACTGGTCGTTCTCCCAACGATCGCTTTATCGTTGACACCCCCGATGTTCACGACAAGATTGCCTGGGGCGCCGTCAACCGCCCGCTTTCGATCGAGAGCTACGAGGCCATCAAAGCCGGTATTGTTGACTACCTCAACGAACGCGACGTGTTTGTCACGCGCGGCATGGCCGGTGCCGACCGCAACCACACGCGTCGCCTGCTCGTCGCCTGCGAGCGTGCCAGCCAGGCGCTTTTCATTAAGCAGATGCTCGCCCGTCCGCTCGCTCGCGAAATCGCTCGCACCGGTGAGCCTGACTTTTGCGTACTCGCGGCACCTGGCTACCAGTGCGATCCCGCCGTCAAGGGCCTCAATTCCAGCGCTGCCGTGGTCATCAACTTCCAGGAGCGCGTGATCCTGGTTGCCGGCACTGGTTACTCCGGCGAAATCAAAAAGTCCATTTTCAGCGTTATGAACTACCTGCTGCCCGTCGAGGACGACGTACTGCCCATGCATTGCTCGGCCAGTATGGATCCCGTCACGCACGAGACCGCCGTGTTCTTTGGCCTCTCCGGTACGGGCAAGACCACGCTTTCGGCCAACCCCACGCGCCTGCTGATCGGCGACGACGAGCACGGCTGGTCCGACATGGGCATCTTCAACATCGAGGGCGGCTGCTATGCCAAGTGCGAGGGCCTGGACGCGTTCCACGAGCCCGAGATCTTCAACGCCGTTCGCTTTGGCGCCATCTGCGAAAACGTGGTGCTCGATGAGAACCGCAAGCCTAACTATGATGACGTCTCGATTACGCACAATACGCGCGTGGCCTATCCCGTCGAGCATATCCCCAACGCGTGGACCAAGGGCATGGGCACCACCCCGAGCGTCGTGCTGTTTTTGACCTGCGATGCCTTTGGCGTGCTGCCGCCCATCTCGCGTCTGACGGCCGATGCCGCCATGTATCACTTTGTGACGGGCTTCACCGCCAAGATCCCCGGCACCGAGGTCGGCGTCACCGAACCCACGCCCACGTTCTCCTCGCTGTTTGGCGAGCCGTTTATGCCACTCGACCCCATGGTCTATGCCAAGATGCTCGGCGAGCGTATTGCCGACGGTCGCACCCGCGTGTACCTGGTCAATACCGGCTGGATCGGTGGCGGCTACGGCGTGGGCCATCGTATCGAGCTTGCCTACACGCGTGCCCTGGTGGCCCGCGCCCTCGACGGTACCATCGAGGACAGCGAGTTCGTGCACGACGACATCTTTAACGTCGACATTCCCACCACGTGCCATGGCGTGCCCGACGGCATTCTGGTGCCGCGCCAGTACTGGCAGAGCACCGCTCGCTACGACGAGGCCGCGCACAACCTGGCCGTGATGTTCGAGGAGAACTTCGAGAAGAAGTACTCGCACCTGCCCGAGTCCGTCAAGGCCGCCGGTCCGCACGCTCAGGTGCATGCCGACGTCCGTCATCGCGGCCGTGGCCTGCTGGGACTCCGCCACTAGCGTCGCTTTAGACCCACAACCACCATAAAGGGAGCCAGTGCGCCTTTGTGGTGGTTTTGCTCGCGCAGATGACTCGGGTTACAATACGCCTGACATATCGTCCCCTTCTCCGGATGGGGACAGCGCAAGCGCTCTTGTGACGGCACCGTAGGACTTTGAAGGTGGCCGTCGTAAGGGCGCTTTTTGTTTAGGCGCTCGCGTTGGCGCGAATCGTGAAGGGAGCACGTATGAAGAGCTTTATTGCCGAGGATTCATTCTGGGAGCTGTTTCCGCAGGCAGCGGTTGGTGTTGTGGTCGTGGAGGGCATGAAGCCCGCGGCTCAGATTCCTCAAGAGGACGTGGATGCGATTGCGGCGTTGCTCGACCGCGCCAATATCGATGCTGAGCGTCATCTGACCAGCGATACTATCAGCGAGAACGCGCCGGTCAAGGCATGGCGCGAGGCCTATCGTCTGTTCAAGACCAAAAAGGGCGCGCGTTGTTCAATCGAGAACTTGCTCAAGCGCGTGCTCAAAGGCAAGCCGGTGGGCCACATTACACCCGCGGTGGACATCTACAACACGGTGTCGTTGACCTACGCGCTGCCCGTGGGAGGCGAGGATCTGCATGCGATCGAGGGAGACCTTCGCCTGAAGGTGACCGACGGTGGCGACGCGTTCTTGCCGCTTGGCGAGGAGGCGGACGATCCGACGCTGCCCTGCGAGCTGGCCTATATCGATGATGCGGGCGCCGTGTGCCGCTGCTGGAACTGGCGCGACGGCGTTCGAACGGCTCTGTCCGATGATTCGGCCGATGCGTTCCTGGCGATTGAGTGCGTGGAGCCCGAGCGAATGAAGGACTGCCAGGCCGCGATCGATCGCCTCGCTGAGTTGCTCGAGCGTTATCTGGGAGCGACGGTTGTCGTTAAGACGCTTGTGACTCGCGACAATCCCTGCGTGGAGCTGTAGCGGCGTCTAGAACCTATTGATGCCCCAAACCACCACAAAGGTGCCTGTCCCCTTTGTGGTGGTTTTTATGTTGATGGGTTAACAAATGGGGTATTTGGGTACGGGTGTCGCCTTATGCGACTAAGATGTTTACCCGTTAGCATTATGCAAGCGAAAGGCGGTCGTCTCCCATGCAGCAGAGCGACGAGACACGTTTCGAGGATTTTGTCGGACTGATTAGCGGGCTCTACAAGGAGATTCAGCGTATCAAGACGTCCGAGGGCGCAAGGCTGGGCCTCAAGGGCTCCGACGTTATGTGTCTGTACTATCTTGAGCGCAGCAAGGACGGCCTGACTGGCGCTGACCTGGCTCGCATGGCAGGCGTGACCCGCGCCGCTGTCTCGCGTACGCTCGCGCATCTGGAGGAGGGCGGCTACGTCGAGGTCGATGATTCGGGCGATGCCGCCGTTAAGTATCGTGCTCCGGTGCGCCTGACCGCTCTGGGCGGCGAGAGCATGAGCGAGGCGGACCGCATCATTCGCGAGGTGCTCGATACCACCGGTAAGGCTATGGGTGCGGAGCAGCGCGAGCAGATGTATGCGTCGCTGCGCACGATTCTCAACACCCTGCGCGAGATCTAAGGCCGCCAAGGCATTTGCTTCCAATTAACAACTGCATAGTCCCGTTTGAGCGCGTATGCCGTGCTGGGGCATTGCTGTCAAAATTCCCTGCGCGGGACCTGCGCAAGAAAGGATTCGCTATGTCCATTCGTATTATTACCGATTCCGCGAGCGATATGTCGCCGGCTGAGCACCCCGCTCTGCGTGTTCTGCCGCTGTCCGTCACCTTTGGCACCGATGTGTACATGGATGGCGTCGACATCGATCACCAGCGCTTTTACGAGATGCTCGTGGAGCGCGATGAGCTGCCCAAGACCGGCCAGGTCAACCCGTACGCGTTTTCGCAGGCGATTGCCGAGGCGCGTGAGGCCGGCGATGAGGCAGTGATTATTACCGTGGGCGCTAAGCTTTCGGGCACCAACCAAAGTGCCCGTACCGCACTTGCCGAGGCGCCGGGCGGCGACGTGTACGTGGTGGATAGCAACAACGTCACTCTGGGCGAGCGCGTGCTGGTTGAGTACGCGCTGCGTTTGGTGGACGAGGGCCAGGGCGCGGCTCAGATCGCGGCGGCTGTCGAGGCCGTGCGCGACCGTGTAGTCGTCATCGGCCTGCTCGAGACGCTTGAGTACCTCGTTCGCGGCGGTCGCCTGTCTGCTGCGGCTGGTGCTGTGGGCACGTTGCTCAATGTGAAGCCCGTGGTGGCAGCGGAGGACGGTCTGATCGTGCAGCTGGGCAAGGCTCGTGGCTCCAAGAACGGCCGGAACCTGCTCAACCAAAAGGTCGAAAAGGCGGGTGGCATCGACTTTTCCATGCCGCTGGCGCTCGGCTATACGGGCCTTTCGGATGCGGTGCTCAAGAAGTATATCGAGGACAGCGCGGCACTTTGGGCTGGCCACACCGAGGGCGAGTTGCCCGTTCACACCATCGGCGCCACCATCGGTACCCACGTAGGCCCTGGCGCCGTAGCCGTAGCCTTCTTCCAGCCCGCCAACTAACCGACCTGCCATAAACCACCACAAAGGGGACAGGCACCTTTGTGGTGGTTTATGCTTTTCCGGGTGGAAGGGAGCGAGCAATGGCGTCTGAGGGCTTTTTTGAACGGGTGTACGAGGTGGTCGAGCAGATCCCCGAGGGGATGGTCGCCACGTATGGCCAGGTGGCGCTGCTTGCCGGTCGTCCACGAAGTGCGCGGTACGTGGGGTATGCCCTGCATAGTAATCCGCGCCCCGGCCAGATTCCCTGCCATCGTGTGGTGTTTGCCGACGGTCGCATTTGCGAGGGCTTCGCTTTTGGCGGTCCCGATGCTCAACGTGAGCTTTTGCTAGGGGAGGGTGTGGCGTTTAAGGACGACATGCACGTCGACTTGGCCGCCTGTCGCTGGCCTGCCGGGCTCTAGCGGTTCTGCCGTGGCGAAAACCACCACAAAGGCGCCTGTCCCCTTTGTGGTGGTTTTACGCTGTAGGTTTACCAGAGCTAACTTATGGAGAAGGTGTGTTGGCGTACTTTGCCGTCAGAAAGTAAACCACGGTGAACTATATTGGTTTCAGCAACGGAGCAGGCAATAGGCGATGAAAAAGCCTGCCCTGTTGAGTTTGATTCGCATTCCTCCCCTCTGTGCGATTCAACGGTGTACTTCGGGAACAGGCCCGCTGGCAACTAACTGCCGGCGGGCCTGTTCCTGTTTGTCGGGGGAGTGCGATGGGCGGAGCCGAACAGGTCGGGCATCAAAAAAGGCGGACGTCGTAGCGCCCGCCCTAAAGCAATCGAAAGCTCAAGCCAGCAGATCGGTCTAGTACACCATGCCCATGGCGTCCTGAACCTCTGCCAGGGTCTGATCGGCGATCTCGTTGGCGCGACGGTTGCCCTCGTGCAGGACGTCCTTCACATAGTCCAGATCGTTCTCGTAGCGCTGGCGACGCTCGCGGATCGGTGCGAAGTACTCGTTGACGGCCTCGGTCACGTACTTCTTGAGCTGGCCGGAGCCGCCCATGCCAATCTCCTCGGCAATCTCGACCTCGGAGCGACCGGTGCAGATTGCAGCCGTCGAAAGCAGGCCGGACACGCCTGGGCGGTTCTCGGGATCGAACGTGATCATGCGCTCGGAGTCGGTCTGGCTCTTCTTGATGCGTTTGGCCGTCTCCTCGGCGGTCATCGAAATATTGATGGCGTTGCCGTAGCTCTTGCTCATCTTGCGACCGTCCAGGCCGGGTAGCAGCGGGGTCTCGGACAGCAGCGCGTCGACCTCGGGAAATACCTTGCCGTAGCGGTTGTTGAAGCGGCGTGCGATGGTGCGGGTGAGCTCGATGTGCGGCAGCTGGTCGCGACCGACGGGCACGACGTTGCCCTTGCAGAACAGGATGTCGCAGGCCTGGTGCACCGGGTAGGTGAGCAGAAGGCCGGTGAGCTCGTGGCCCGAGGCCTCCATCTCGGCCTTAACCGTGGGGTTGCGCGCCAGCTCGGCCTCGGAGACCAGCGACAGGAACGGCAGCATGAGCTGGTTGGCTGCGGGCACGGCGGAGTGCGCGTAGATCATGGTCTTGTCGGGGTCGATACCGCAGGCAAGGTAGTCCATGACCATGTTGTACACGTTGTCCTGGATATGCTCGGTGGTGTCGCGGTCGGTGATGACCTGGTAGTCGGCGATGAGCACGTTGGTCTTGGCGCCCATGTTCTGCAGCTCAACGCGGCCCTTGAGGGTGCCAAAGTAGTGGCCCAGGTGCAGACGGCCGGTGGGGCGATCACCGGTGAGCATGGTGAACTTCTCGGGCGTTTTGGTCAGGCCCTCGCGAATGGCGTTGCTCTTTTGCAGCGCGACTTCGTAGCTGTTCTCGTTTGGCATGATTGCTCCTAACGTTTCTTCATGGGTCAAGATGATAACGCGTTTATTGGAGGGGCGGGGCGTAAGTAGGCGAGGGGCGGGAGAGGGGTGGCTTGTGCGATGGGCGCGGCGCGGCCGCGCTTGGCCAACGGTGCCTTGGCACATTCTCGGCGGCTTACCCTAGAGCTTGTGGTGGCGCTCTTCTTTACGTTCCTCGGCTGCTTGCTCCTCCTGCTTAAAAGCGGGGTCGTCGGGGGTGACCAGCTCGTCCTCGTGCGTGCGCTTGTTGTAATGGTGGCGCAGCACGGGCTCAAACAGATGTAGATGCTTGGCAAAGGCCGCCGAGCCAATGGCGAGCACGGTAAAGATGAGCACACGCATGGGCACCTCGACCTGGTTAATCGCGGCGGCGCCGGCCGAAAGCATGATGCACCAGGCATAGATGAGCAGCACAGCCTGTTTTTGGTTGTAGCCTTCTTGGATCAGGCGATGGTGGATGTGGCCCTTGTCGGCCTGCCCGATGCTAATGTGGGCGCGCTTGCGGCGCACGATGGCGCTAAACGTGTCGATGATAGGCACGCCGGCAACGATGAGCGGGATGATAAGCGAGGTGAGTGCGGCGGTGCGGCTCACGTTGAGCAGCGAGATGGAGCCCAGCGCAAAGCCCAGAAGCAGCGACCCCGAGTCGCCCAAGAAGATGCTTGCGGGGTTGAAGTTGTAGCGCAAAAAGGCCAGACAGGCGCCAAAGAGCGCAATGGAGAGCGCGGCGGCGTCGATGCGGCCCGAGAGAACGGCCATCGAAAACATGGTGAACGACGCGATGCCGCAGATGCCCGTGGCCAAGCCGTCGAGGCCGTCGATGAGGTTAATGATGTTGGTGAATGCCACCAGATAGATTACGGTGATGGGGTAGGCGAGCCACCCGAGCATGATTTCGCCGGGGGCAAACGGGTTGACGATGACGCCGATCCGCAGGCCGCCGATACAGGCGATGAGCGCGGCGAGGACCTGTCCGGCCAGCTTTTGCTTGGGCTTGAGCTGGAAGACGTCGTCGATAGCGCCGGTCGCAAAGATGACGGTAAAGGAGAGCGCCAGCATGGGATAGCTAATGTGAAGGCGCGGGTGCGGCACCAGGACGGGTGGCCAGCCTAGGTGCCAGGTGCCTAGGATTTGCACAATGCAGGCAACTACCAGGCCCAAAAACACCGCCGTTCCGCCCAAACGCGGGATGGGCTTGGTGTTGATGCGGCGCTTAGAAGGATAGTCGACGGCATCGAGTTTAATTGCCAAGCGCTTGACCAGGGGCACCGCGAGGAAGGTCGTGATAAAGGCCGCCGCTGCCACGCATAGGTACGGTATGTAGCTCGGGGATGAAGCCATGAATCTAAAAACCGCCAAGCGTCGAAGGAAAAGGTCAGAAGAACGCCATGCGCAAAGGGCATAGCCGAACCATAATACTCGACCAAGGGGGGTGCATGTAATTGCACGCAGCGATAATCACGCGCTTACCAGATATTGGGATGTTGTCGATGGCTTGTCGGGATGCCGGCGGGGATCCATATGGACTGTAATGGCGATTTTCGGCAAAAGAAAACCACCCCCCACGTTACGAAAATGAACCCACCTAAAACAGGTGGGTGCCCTCATCGACTGTTCCAGCGTCCTTAACAACGAAGGATACCTGTACTAGGCACGACTGTGTGGGCTCCCTAAATAAACGCGACGGTTCACCCAGTTGCTCCGCGGGGGGCGGAATACCTACATCATAAAGCGGCACTTTGTGGATTCCAGTCTTGACATTACAAAAATCGTGTCGGACGATTACGGCGCCTTAGGGACGGAGTCGTCTACGCGGCCTGGCCCTTTACGTTTGAGCTGCTGAATCGTTGTTTTGGAGCATGTTTTTATGCCGACGTCGTTGACCGAACTTTTTTCGCCCGCCTGCCATTTGTGTCCGCGCCGTTGCGGTGCGGCGCGCGATGAGGGCGCGCGCGGCGTATGCGGTGCTAACGACACGCTCAGGGTGGCCCGCGCGGCGCTTCATATGTGGGAGGAGCCGCCTATCTCGGGTGAGGCCGGTTCGGGCACGATCTTCTTTAGCGGCTGCTCGCTTAAATGTATTTACTGCCAGAACCACGAGAT
This sequence comes from uncultured Collinsella sp., assembly GCA_958421655.1. Taxonomy (GTDB): domain Bacteria; phylum Actinomycetota; class Coriobacteriia; order Coriobacteriales; family Coriobacteriaceae; genus Collinsella. The sequence goes on along the minus strand of CATZMG010000026.1, from coordinate 18,750 downwards.
CTCGACCGGCAATTTTGGCCTTGAGATTTCGCCTGAGCGCCTGGTCGAGATTATGCTGGAACTGCAGGACCAGGGTGCCAACAACATCAATTTGGTGACGGCGACGCACTATGCGCACCTGTTGCCTGCCGCGATTGCCGCGGCACGGGCGCGCGGGCTGATCATCCCAATCGTCTACAACACGAGCGGTTATGAGCGCGCGAGTGCCGTGGCGGCGCTCGGCGACCTGGTCGATGTGTGGCTTACCGACTTTAAATATGCCGATGCCGGGCTTGCGCAGTCGCTCTCTCATATAAAGGATTACCCGCGTGTGGCCGTGTCGGGCCTGGCCCAGATGGCGCGCGAAATCGAGCGCCGCGGGGGAGAGTTGGTGGACGAGGACGGGCTTATGAAGCGCGGTATGATCGTGCGCCACCTGGTGCTTCCGGGGCATGCGGACGATTCGTGTCGCGTACTGGACCTAGTGTGGCAGACGGTGGGCGATGTGCCAATCTCGGTCATGAACCAGTACACGCCCAATGCGCTTATGCGCGAGCAGGGCGGCGATCTGGCACGCGCCGTGACGCGCGAGGAGTACGAGCAGGTGCTCGACCATGCCGACGACTTGGGCTTTACGACGATGTTCTGGCAAGAGGGCGGCGCGGTAGACGAGAGCTTCACCCCGGCCTTCGACACCACCGGTGTTCTTACCAGCGCAAAGTAGTGCGTTCGTCGATGATTTTTCTGGGACGGGGATTAAAAAATCATCGAGAGGATCGCCTGCTCGAAAAGTTGTCAAAATAGCCGCGCCCCAAAAAGACTGGTTATTGGGCGTTGACAGTTGGCGAGCCGTAGGTAAAATATCGACTTGTCTTGGGGACGTAGCTCAGTTGGGAGAGCGCTGCCGTCGCATGGCAGAGGCCGAGGGTTCGACTCCCTTCGTCTCCACCCTTGGATTTGATAAGCCGCTGACATTGTGTCGGCGGCTTTTTTAAAAGAAAGGGCTGCACCATGGCCGAGTTTGAGTCCCAACCATTGTCCGACGAGGAGCGCGCTGAGTTGGAAGAGCTCCGCGCCGAGAAGGCCCGCCGCGAGGCTCGGGAAGAGGCCCGTCGCGAGCGTGAGGAGCTGGCTGCCCTGCGTGCCGAGCGTGCGAAGGCCGAGGAGGCCGCCACGAACGCCGCATCCGCATCGGCGCCCGCGCCCGCACCCAAGCCCGCTGCTGCGAAGCCTGTACCTGCCGCGCCCAAACCTCAGCCTAAAAAGGCCGCTCGTCCCAAGTCCGTCGAGCCCAAGTCGAGCCGTGACGAGATGACCTTTGCCCAGCGCATGGTTACCTCCAAGGAGCCTACGGGCGAGAACGAGATCCCTGGCATGGCGCCGGCTCAAAAAATCATCATTGTCCTTGCCCTCATCGCGTTTGTCATCTTTATGGGCTACACGATCCTGACCAGCATGGGCCTGTTCTAACCGATTCGCATCGGGCGTCATGTCCGCATGCTCTGCTCTCGTCCAACCCTCAAATTCTGCACCACACATCCGAAAGGTCGCCCCGTGGCTTTGACCGACATCTCGCATCCCACCGACATTGCAATGCTCACCGATCTGTACGAACTCACTATGGCCCAGGGCCTGTGGGAGAGCGGCAAGGCCAATGAGCAGGGTTGTTTTACGGCGTTTTACCGCGACCATCCCTTTGGCAGCGCCTATGCCGTCATGTGCGGCACCGCCGAGCTGCCCGAGCTTGTCGAGAACCTGCGCTTTACGCCCGAGGACATCGACTATCTAGCTTCGCTCCAGGCTCCGGCCGGCGGCGCGATGTTTAAGCCTGCATTCCTCGACTACCTGCGCAACTTCCGTGCGCACGTGAACATTGACGCCGTGCCCGAGGGCGAGCTCGTGTTTCCGCGCGAGCCCATGGTGCGCGTCACCGGCCCGTCGCTGGAGTGCCAGCTTCTCGAGACCGCGCTGCTCAACATCGTCGGCTTCCAGACGCTTGTTGCCACCAAGACGGCACGCGTGGTGTTGGCGGCCGACGGTCGTCCCGTGGCCGAGTTTGGCCTGCGCCGTGCCCAGGGTCCCGATGGCGGCCTGGCCGTCGCGCGCGCGAGCTACGTTGCCGGCTGTTCCTCTACGTCTAATGTGCTCGCCGGTCGCCGCTACGGTATTCCCGTCTTTGGCACGCATGCGCACAGCTGGGTGATGAGCTTCGATTCCGAGCTCGAGGCCTTCCGCGCATTTGCCAAGTCGAGCCCCAAGAACTGTACGCTGCTCATCGACACCTACGATGTACGCGAGGGCTGCGAGCATGCCATTACGGTTGCCAAGGAGATGGAGGCGGTGGGCGAGCGCCTGTCGGCTATTCGCATCGACTCGGGCGACCTCGCCAAGCTGTCCAAGTATGTCCGCGGCCGTTTTGATGCTGAGGGCCTGCCCTATGTGGGGATTTCGGTCTCCAACGACCTGGACGAGTACACGATTCAGTCGCTGCTCGACCAGGGTGCGCCCATCGATAGCTTTGGCGTGGGCACCAAGCTCGCGACCTGCTACGATCAGCCGGCGCTGGGCGGCGTGTACAAGCTTTCGGCCCGCCGCGCGAGCGAGACGGACCCGTGGACGCCGGTGGTGAAGCTTTCCGAGCAGCCCTACAAGCGCACGATTCCCGGCGTGCAGCGCGTGCGCCGTTATTACGACGGCTTTGGCGGCCCGGTCTGCGACATGATCTATGACGAGGACCATCTGGCAGGTGAGGGCGCCGCGCGCGGCAATACCCTCGTGGCCGTAAACGATGCGGCGCTGGTGACCGACGTGTCCGAGCTTGAGTATCGTGAGCTGCTGGTGCCGATCGTGCGCGACGGCAGTGCGGTTGCTCCGCGTGAGAGCATCAAGGACGCGCGCGAGCGCTGTGCTTGGGCACTCGATCATCTGGACGCAGCTTTCAAGCGCTTCCTGTACCCGCAGACCTATGTTGTGGGCATGGAGCAGGGCCTGGCTCAGGTGCGCGACGAGCTCGTGCGCAAGAACATGGCCGCGGCGTCGGCTTTCCCCTGGGCAAAATGATCCGCATGCGACGGAGGAAAACGGACCATTTACTCGCTCGCCTGTTCGCCCGCTCGCTCATCATTCGATTGGTTTGACGTATGACGACTTCTTATAAAACGATGGTGGTAAAGATCGGTTCGTCCACGGTGGTGGGCGCCGATGGCAAGGTCAACCGCGCCTTTATCGGCGGGCTGGCCGATCAGGCCGCGGCCCTGCGCAAGCTCGGCTGGCGTCTGGTCGTGGTGAGCTCCGGCGCTATTGCCTGTGGCTATCCCGTGCTGGGCTTCGATCGCAAGCCGGTCGGTGACCTGCCGAGCCTGCAGGCCTGCGCCTCGGCCGGTCAGTGCATCATCTCGTCTGCCTACGACGAGGAGTTTCATGCACGGGATCTGCTCACCTCGCTCGTGCTGCTCACGCGTCACGACACGGCGCGTCGCACGTCCTATCTACACGCGCGCGACGCCCTGCTGCGTCTGGTGGAGCTGGGCGTGGTGCCGGTCGTCAACGAGAACGACACCGTTACCGTCGACGAGATCAAGTTCGGCGACAACGACACGCTGGCGGCGCTCGTGAGCTGCCTGGTTTCCGCCGACCTGTGCGTGACGCTGTCCGACATCGACGGCCTCTACACCGCCAATCCGCACGAGGACCCGACGGCCGAGTTTGTCCCGGTCGTGCATAAGATCGATGCCAAGATCATTGCCTCGGCGGGCGATTCTTCGACCTCGGTGGGTACGGGCGGCATGATCACCAAGATTCGCGCGAGCCGCATTTTGATGACGGCCGGCATTCAGAGCGTGATTTGCTCGGGCGAGGAGCCCGATGCGCTCGTGCGTCTGGCCCGCGGCGAGAGCGTGGGCACGCTGTTCGACCCGCCGGCGGAGCGCCTGGATATTGCGCCCCGCAAGCTGTGGATCGCGCTGGGCGACAATGCTCACGGATCGGTGACGGTCGATGACGGTGCCGCGAAAGCGCTGGTCGGCCACGGGTCGTCCCTGCTTGCGGTGGGTATTCGCGAGGTCGATGGCGAGTTTGCCGAGGGCGATGTGCTCGACGTGTGCGACCCGAGTGGCATGGTTGTTGCGCGCGGTATCGCCGAGGCCGATTCGGACGTGTTGGAACTTGCTGCCGGCCGCCGTCAGGACCAGATCGCCAGCAACCGCCTGCTTGCAAACCTGGCCGAGAAGCCCGCGATACACAGGGATAACCTAATCGTCTTCGCTTAACCAATTGACGCTGCAAACGCCCCTAAGCGGCAATCTGACGTTCAATCGTCGGGCATGACCAAAAGGTCAATGCCCTCCTCTTTCACGTCACCTTGCTCGCTTAGGGGCGTTTTCGCTTTCCGTTCTCTACCTGCGATGGCCGTAACGCCGGCATATCGTAAGTTGCGGTGAAATAGGGATGGTTTGGCGGCTTTAAAGCCTTTAACAGTCCTTATTTCACCGCAACTCGTTGAGGCGGCGGGGTCCCACTGCCGGCACTTGGGGACGTTCCTTTTGTGCCGGCACTTTGGGACACTCCTTAGCTAGAAGATCCGGCGCAGGTCTCCGCGGTTGAGGGCTTCGTTGAAGAGGTGCTTGAACACCACGCTGCCGTGCAGGCCATCGTGCTCGAACTCGTTGGTCACCCAGGCGTGCGAGTTGCCCACGCGGCTGAGCGTATCGAGCTGCAGGCCCGAATCGACGTACATGTCGTCGAAATACACCGCGGCCTGGAGCGGCACCTCGTTGCAGGCCAGGCGCTGCGGGTCGTAGATCTTGTCCCAGCTGGTGTCTTCCATCAGCAGGTCCATGGCAGGCTTAAACGGCTTAAGCTCGGGCATCTGCTCGAACATCCACGGGAACATGGCCTCGCCGGTAAACATGAGCGGGCGCGCGAGGGTGTCGAACTCGGCGCGGTGAGCCTTCTCTTCAGCCGCGGCCCAGCCAATGGGCATAGTGTCACCGTCGGCGTATATGAACTCCTGCAGCGTCCAGTACAGCGGATTCGTGCGCGTGTTGGTGCGCTCGAAGGCGCGCATCAAAAAGCTGTCAGATACCGAGGCGTCGCAGGTCAGCGTGCCGTCGCCATCAACAAAAGCATGATCGATAATCCAATGCATGCGTTCAAAGCTCGGCTTCATGCCAAAGTCGCTGCCCATGAGCTGTAGGCGCTCGACTGTCATCGGCGAGCCGTCGGGTAGCACGGGCTTCTGAGCCTCGAGCGCATCGGCCAGGGCTGCCACGCGCTCGACGTCAGCGGGGTAGCGGTCATAATACTGCTGCGTCTTGGCGGCCATGCGCGGGAAGGTGTGCGCGTAGACCTCGCGTGCGCTCGCCGGCACGTGGGGGATTCCGCCGCAGGTAAAGCTCGCCGCCACGCCCTCGGGGAAGAGCGACAGGTAGCTCAGCGTCAAAAAACCGCCGTAGCTTTGGCCGAGCGTGACCCACGGCTTGCCGCCAAAGCCCACCAGTCGCAGGTATTCAAAATCGCGCACGATGGAGCTGGCGAGGTGGCGCTTGAGGAAGTCCGCCTGCGAGCGTGCTGTATCGGCGCCAGCGGCCGTTGCGCGATCACCCAGTGCCTTGATCGTGCGTCCGTCCACGCAGCTACTGCGTCCGGTGCCGCGCTGGTCGGGAAGGACCACGCGGAAGTGCTTGACGGCCTCCTCGATCCAGCCGTCGCTTGTGGGCGACAGCGGACGCGGGCTCTCGCCGCCGGGGCCGCCCTGCAAAAACAGGAGCAGCGGCAGATCGTCGTTGATGCGGTCGGGTGCGCAAACCACGCGGTAGAAGAGCTTGATGCTCTCGGGCGCGCCGGCGATGGGTGCCGGCATAGCGCCGCGGCGCATGGTGCTGCCGACGGCCAGAAGCATCGGCTCTAGGCCGCGCCAGTCAAGGGGGACGTCGATGCTGTGGTCCTCGACGTAAAGGCCGGGAACGTGGTATGAAGTGATGAGGGCCATGTGAGTCTTCCGTTCGTTGCGGTGTTTCGGGTTGACCAATTCTACCGCCGCGGGCGACGCCATGCGCAAATCGGCTACCATGGTTGCAAACTTCTAGGAGAAAGGGCCGCCCATGTCGGTCGATATAGCCACGTATGTCCACGATCTTGCCGTTGCCGCCAAGGCAGCGTCGGCCTCGCTTACCGCGGCGAGCAACGAGCAGCGCCAGGAGGCCGTGCGCGCCATGGCCGCAGCACTGCGCAACGGTGTCGACTCCATCGTCGCTGCCAACGAGCTCGATATGTCCGCTGCGCGCGATGCGGGCACCTCGGCCGGACTGCTCGATCGCCTGCGGCTGACGCCCGAGCGCGTCGAGGGCATGGCCGCCGGCCTGGAAAAGCTCGCCGAGCTGCCCGATCCCGTCGGCCGCGTGCTCGACCACCGCGTGCTTGCAAGCGGCGTGGACCTGACCCGTGTGAGCGTGCCGCTGGGCCTGGTCGCTATGGTCTACGAGGCGCGCCCCAACGTGACGGCCGACGCCGCGGGCATCTGCATCCGCACCGGCAACGCCTGCATTCTGCGCGGCGGCTCGCTGGCCTATCACTCGTGTGCCATGATTTCTGAGCTGCTGGCCGATGCGCTCGAGGCCAAGGGCTTCCCGCGCGAGGCCGTGTCGATGATCGAGTCCACCGACCGCGAGGCCACTGGCGAGCTCATGAAGCTCCGCGGCATTGTCGACGTACTCATTCCGCGCGGCGGTGCAGGCCTGATCCAGCGCTGCGTGCGCGGGTCGCTCGTTCCGGTTATCGAGACGGGCACGGGCAACTGCCACATCTACGTGCATGAATCCGCCGACTTTGATAAGGCGCTCAACATTATCGTTAATGCCAAGACCCAGCGCGTAGGCGTGTGCAATGCCGCCGAGTCGCTGCTGGTCGACCGTGCTGTGGCCGATGCGTTTTTGCCTGCGGTCGTTGCCGTGCTGCACGACCACGGCGTGCTCATTCACGGCGACGAGGTCACGTGCGCCGCGTGCGTCGACGCCGGCTTTGTAGAGGGCGATGACTACGTCCCCGCGACTGAGGAGGACTGGGGTCGCGAGTACCTGGCGCTCGAGATGAGCGTGAAGGTCGTGGCAAACGAGGACGAGGCCATCGCACACATCAACCGCTACGGCACGATGCACTCCGAGGCCATCGTTGCCGAGGACACGGATGCTTGCGAGCGCTTCCTGGATGCGGTCGATGCCTCGGCCGTGTACGCCAACGCCAGCACGCGCTTCACCGACGGCGGCGAGTTTGGCCTGGGCGCCGAGATCGGCATCTCGACCCAAAAGCTCCACGCCCGCGGCCCCTTCGCCGCCGAGGCCCTCACCACCTACAAATACAGGCTCCGAGGCACCGGTCAGGTCCGCCCCTAACGCCCGCGCAAAGAAAAACCACCACAAAGGTGCCTGTCCCCTTTGTGGTGGTTATTTAGGTGAAGCGGCAGGTTAGGCCTGGAAGGTATCGCGATCGGGCGCGAAGGACTGCATGGCCGCGATGGTGCGGTCAAAGAGCTCGGGGAGCTCCCAGCCGAGCATCTCGGCGCCCTGCGAAATCACGTCGCGCGAGCAGCCGGCGGCAAAGCGCTTGTCCTTGAACTTCTTCTTGAGCGACTTGGTCGTAAAGTCCATAACGCTCTTGCTCGGGCGCATGATGACGGCGGCGCCGATCAGGCCGGTGAGCTCATCGCAGGCAAACAGGATCTTTTCCATCTGCAGCTCGGGTTTGGGCAGCGAGGTGTTGAAGTCCGACGTGTGCGTCTGGATGGCGCGAATGAGCTCGGGAGACGCACCTTCGCCCTCAAGAATCTCGGCAGCATAGATGGTGTGGTTCATGGGGTCGTCCTCATGCTCCTCCCAATCCAGGTCGTGCAGCAGACCGACGATGCCCCAAAACTCCTCGTTCTCGGGGTCGAACTCGCGCGCAAAGTAGCGCATAGTGCCCTCGACCGTCTCGCCATGGGTGATGTGGAACGGGTCCTTGTTGTGCTCGTTGAGCAGTTCGAACGCGCGGTCGCGGGTGATTCCGGCGGTAAGCGGCTCTGCCATAAGAGACTCCTTGTGCTCGTGGGTATCGATGAGAATGAATACTACTAGAACAAGAAAACCACCACAAAGGTGCCTGTCCCCTTTATGGTGGTTTTTGGCGCGGTTGGGTTAGTTGAGGGCAGCTTGCGCTAGGCGGGCTTCAGCGTCCTCCTCGGTGACGCCCAAGGCCACAGCGAACTCCTCGATGGAGCGGCGCTTGGCTTCCTTGAGTACGCGCATGTAGTAGGAGCTGGGCTTTTTATCAGCTTCCTCGGCCTGGCGAATGCGGTGCATCATGGTCTTTGCCACGCGGACCGTCTCGGGCGCACCCAGCTTGAGCTGCTGCTTAAAGTGCGTCTCTTCAAGTGAGCTGTTGCGCTCGGTAAAGGTGTCGCACTCCAGCTCGTCGTAGTGGCTCAGCAGGTGCTCGGCATCTTGCTGAGAGATGGCGGCGTGCAAACGGTCGGCCTGCGCCACGGGGTACATGAGGATCATCTGCGCGTGTCCCTGCTTGGTCTCGAGCAGCAGCATGGGCTGCGGTGTGTCGTCCCTAAAACCGACGACGGTGCAGACTCCCTGACCCGGATGAATGACGTGTTGACCGATTGAGAACATGCTACCTCCAACTTATACGAATTTACGTATGTCTAGAATAACACGCTGACGTGCGCAAATCCTCACTTTATGCAGGAAAAGCACACAACTCTGATAGGTAAGAGTATTCGATAAAAGACGCAGCTCATTCACACCTTTATGCATTTTCAACGCGTGCATAATTTGCAGGCAGACTGGCATCTTTGAGTGACTCCATACAAGCTGTAGTCAATTTTGTGCATATGCAATATCTATTAGCTTTACCCTGCGACAGTAGCTACCGCTTGTGATAGAGTGCTACAAACTCTGGCTTTTGCCCTACGAGTGACCAAGAGCTCGGGGGCTTTAACACAAGGAGGACCTATGCCCGAGAAGATTGAAGAGCTGGTACGCGCTGCGCTTGCTGCGGCCCAGGAGGCCGGCGACCTTTCCGCATTTGAACTTGACGATTGCGCCATCGAGCGACCGGCTGACACTTCTCATGGCGAGTGGACCTCCACCATGGCCCTGAAGTCCGCCAAGCTGGCTCACTGTGCCCCGCGCAAGATCGCCGAGGCCGTCGTTGCCCATATGCCCGAGGACCCCGCGATCGAGAAGGTCGAGATCGCAGGCCCCGGCTTCATCAACTTCTACCTCTCCGTTGCCGTCAAGAATGCCATCTTTGGCGAGGCTCGCGAGAAGGGTATGGACTTCGCTAAGTCCAACGTCGGTGGTGGCCTGAAGACCCAGGTCGAGTTCGTTTCCGCCAACCCCGTCGGCCCCATGCACATCGGCCACGGCCGCTGGGCCGCGCTGGGCGACTCGCTCTGCCGCGTTATGGATCACGCCGGTTACGACATCCAGCGTGAGTTCTACATCAACGACCACGGCTCTCAGATGAACACCTTCGGCAACTCCATCAGCACGCGCTATATGCAGCTTGCCGACATCATCGCCAAGCAGGGCGTGGATATCGACGAGGCTCACAAGCTGCTGATCGCCGACCGCGACGCCTTTGTTGCCGACGAGAACGACGAGCATCCCGAGACCCATCCGTATCAGGACAACTTTGCCGAGACCCTGGGCAAGGACTCCTACGGCGGCGACTACATCATCGACGAGGCCGCCGAGTTCTGGCGCACCGATGGCGATAAGTGGGTCAACGCCGATCCGCAGGAGCGCATGGAGAGCTTCCGCGAGCGCGGCTATGTAAAGATGGTCGACAACATGCGCGACCTTTGCCATGCCGTTAACTGCGACTTCGATCGTTGGTTCTCCGAGCGCTCGCTGTATGTGAAGGACACCGAGGGCGAGACCGCCGGCACCTCCGCCGTCGACCGCGCTTTTGAGAAGCTCGACAAGATGGGCTATCTCTACACCAAGGACGGCGCCCTGTGGTTCCGCTCCACCGACCTGGGCGATGACAAGGACCGCGTTCTGATCAAGTCCGACGGCGAGTACACCTACTTCGCCTCCGACGTTGCCTATCACTGGGATAAGTTCCAGCGCGTCGACCACGTCATCGACATCTGGGGCGCCGACCACCACGGCTACATCGAGCGCGTCCGCTGCGTCTGCGACGCTCTTGGCTATCCCGGCAAGTTCGAGGTTCTGCTGGGCCAGCTCGTCAACCTGCTGCGTAACGGCAAGCCCGTCCGAATGTCCAAGCGCAAGGGCACCATGGTGACCCTGCAGGAGCTCGTCGACGAGGTCGGCTCCGATGCCGCTCGCTACACGCTCATCTCCAAGAGCTCCAACCAGATGGTCGACTTCGATATTGAGGCCGTTAAGAAGCGCGACAACTCCAACCCGGTCTATTACGTGCAGTATGCTCACGCCCGCGTGTGCTCCATCCTGCGCCGTGCCGCCGACGTTACGCCCGAGCAGGCTGACGAGATGGGCATGAAGGCCGTCGCCGAGAAGGCCATCGGCGAGAACGTCGATTACTCGCTGCTGACCGACCCGACCGAGCTTGCCCTTTCGCGTAAGCTCAACGAGCTCACCGACCTCATCGCCAGCTGCGCTCGCGACCGCGCCCCGTTCCGTCTGACGCACTTTGCCGAGGAGCTTGCCGGCGACTTCCACAGCTTCTACGCTGCCTGCCAGGTGCTGCCGAGCGAGGGCCGTCCCGTCGACCCCGAGCTTTCGCGTGCCCGTCTGGCCGCTTGCGATGCCGTCCGCGTGACGCTCGCCCTGGTGCTCACCCTTGTTGGTGTCTCCGCTCCCGAGCAGATGTAAGCTGCGGGTCATTTAACCGTGTAGGTTCGGCTTTGCTGAGCCCTATAAGCCCGATCTCCATGCGGAGGTCGGGTTTTTTGCAAACGCCGACGTATTGACGAATTTGGAACTGCTGGAAATACGAAACTATGCCGGTTCACTACGATGAATATGAGAAATTCCAACCACGCCAGCTTTTCGCAAAAAAGTGCAGGGCATCTACCTGCGGTTTTAGTTCAACAAGTTTCGGAGTGGTCGCGGTTGAGCGATTCATCGTAGTAAACCGCCATAGTTTTGGCGGAGGCAGTCAGATTTGTGGGTGTTAAACCAAAGAGTGCCCCTTTTGACTAGTCGTTTAAGAGCGTTCCCAATGACTAAGTTGCAGGTGGCGGCGGTTGTGTTACACTAACGCTGCGTATATGACGCAATCATCTCGATACAGATCAATGATGTCCGTCGTTTTGAACGGAACTAGACTGTTTAGCCGCCCTGAAGGTTTATGCAGGGAGCATGTGATCACAGGGCTTGAAAAGAAAGTTGAGCAAACACTGTGTCTGATCAACAGCAAGAAAACGAAATAACGACGACGCAAGCCGCTCCCGCTGCACCGGTTGCGTCGGACCAGGTCGCGGCGCCCGCGCATGCCTCGGCTCCTGAGACGCCTAAGGCTGCTTCGACGCCTACGCCTGCAACGGCTGAGAAGGCCGTGCCTGCAACTGGTGAGGAGGCTGCTCCGGCAAAGCCCAAGCGTACGCGCCGCACGGCCAAGCCTGCTGCTGACGGCGAGGAGGTCACCAAGCCCAAGCGCCGTACCACGCGCATGACGCGCGTCAAGCGCACCGTTGCAGCTGACTCCTCGGCGCCGATTTCCGATGAGGTCGCGCAGGCACGTGCGTTGGCGCAGATTAGCGAGGCTCAGGTGGTGCGCGCCCGCCGTCGTGCTGCCGAGCGCGAGGCCGCGGCTCTGACCGAGCTTGCAGCTCCGTCTGTGCCCGAGACGCCTGCCGCCACCGAGACCCCTGCCGCCGACCAGCCGACCGAGAAGCCGGCACCGCGCACACGCCGTCGCACGGCTGCTAAGGCCGAGCAGGTTGCCGATCAGGTAACCCTCGAGCTCACCGAGGCTTCGGTTCGTTCCGCGGCAGGGGAGGGCGCATCGCCTGCTGAGTCCGCTGCGCCTGTCGAGGCCAGCGAAGTTCCCGTTGTCGATCCGGCTTTGCGCCCGCACCGTCGCGGTCGCAAGCCCAAGGCCTTCGTCGAGGCAGAGAAGGCCGCAGCCGCAGCTGCAGCCGCTCGGGATGCTGCGGCGACCGCCGAGTCTGCAACCGCTGCCGATGCACCCGTCCAGGATGCTACGACTTCCGAGGCCGCTCCCGCCGATGTCGAGCCCGCCGACGTCCGTCCTGGTCGCAGCCATCGTACTGCTGCTAAGCGCACGTCCAAGGCCAAGACTGCCAAGAAGGGTGCGTCCGAGGATTCCGCCGAGACGACCGCCGATGCATCGACTGATGCCGCCGAGCCCCAAGACGTCGAACAGTCTGCGTCCGAGAAGCCCAAGCGCGGTCGTAAGAAGTCCGCTAAGGCCAAGGCGTCCGAGCAGCAGGCCGAGGCCGAGCTGCAGGGCGATTCCAAGGCCGAGGCCAGCGATGATACTGCGGCTAACGCCGATGCCGCCGCAACCGATGGCGCCGCGCCCGCCGAGGCCGAAGACGGCGCTCGCCCCAACCGTCGCCAGCACAAGCGCAACGACGAGCGCAACGAGCGCAAGGACGAGCGCAACAACGACCGCCGCAACCGCCAGCGCGATCGCAAGCAGCGCAACAAGGAGCGTAATGCCGCTCCCACCGAGCCCACGCTTTCGCGCGAGGAGCTCGCGGCCATGAAGGTCGCCGAGCTGCGCGAGAAGGCCAAGGAGTTCGAGATTGAGACGACCGGCAAGAAGAAAGCCGAGCTCGTCGAGGAGATCTACGTCACCGCCGCGAAGGCCGAGGGCTTCCGCGACATCAAGGGCATCCTGCAGATTCGTCCGGACAGCTCCGGTATCATCCATGCCCATGGCTACATGAAGTCCAACGACGACGCCTTCGTGCCCGCCTACCTCATCCGCTCCGCGCGTCTGCGCACGGGCGACGTCATCGAGGGCTCGCTTCGTCCTTCGCGCGGCGGCGACAAGCGCGCCGGCCTCGCCAAAATCACGACCGTCAACGGTCTAGACCCCGAGCAGATTCGCAACCGCCCCAAGTTCGGTGACCTCACCCCGGTCTATCCCAACGAGCCGCTGCGCATGGAGCATGGCAAGGACTCCATTACCGGTCGCGCCATCGACATCGTGTCGCCGATCGGCAAGGGTCAGCGTGGCTTGATCGTGTCCCCGCCCAAGGCCGGCAAGACCACAATCCTCAAGAAGATCTGCCAGTCTATCTCGATTAACAACCCCGAGGTGCACCTCATCTGCCTGCTCGTCGACGAGCGCCCCGAAGAGGTTACCGATATGCAGCGTTCCATCAAGGGCGAGGTTGTGGCGTCGACCTTCGATATGCCCGCCGACAACCACACTCGTGTGGCAGAGCTCGTCATCGAGCGCGCCAAGCGCATCGTGGAGCTGGGCGGCGATGTCGTGGTGGTGCTCGACTCCATCACGCGTCTTGCCCGCGCCTACAACTTGGCGGCGCCCGCCTCAGGCCGCATCCTTTCGGGCGGCGTCGATTCGGCGGCACTGTATCCGCCCAAGCGCTTCCTGGGCGCAGCCCGCAATATCGAGAACGGTGGCTCGCTCACCATCCTGGCCTCTGCCCTCATCGACACCGGCTCCAAGATGGACGAGGTCATCTTTGAGGAGTTCAAGGGCACCGGCAACATGGAGCTCAAGCTCGACCGCGACCTGGCCGACCGCCGCATCTTCCCGGCTATCGACCCCGTTGCCTCCGGTACGCGTAACGAGGACCTGTTGGTTGACGAGCAGATGCGTCCGTTTGTCTTTGGCCTGCGTCGCATTCTTGCCGGCATGAACAACACCGAGCGCGCAGCTGCGTCGTTTATCAAGGGTCTTAAGGGCACCAACACCAACCAGGAGTTCCTGGTGCGTTCGGCCAAAAAGCACAGCGACTACGAGCAGACGTTCTAGGTTGTCATCCACACGCAGCGATAGTCATCAATGCAATAAAGGGTCGGGGCTTTGAGCCTCGGCCCTTTTCTATATCGCCGCTCCGCGCTTATTTTTGACCATAAGACTGGCAAGCAGCAGGTTTCCCGTTTCAATCCGACATCGTCGCTTGCAATCGACAGGGCGGTTTCGCATAATAGCTTCTAAGCTTCGCGACGGATAACGCAGATGAAACGAACCATATACCGTTGCTTTGGGGCATAGCCCCGCTTCATCTTCTCTCGCGCAGCCAACTGAATGATGCGATTTGGGTGCTGGAAGATGGGGAGAGCTCATGGCTTCTTCTGATGCAACACAACGAGCAGTCCTTGCCGGACTTTCGTGCGGGATCGGCCTTGCCGCTCCCGTGGTTATGTATGCCGCGACGCTGCCGTTTTCGTCTGTGAACGAGACGGTCGTGGCGGGTGCGGTTCCCTTCGCCGTGGGCGCGGTGGCGGGCGTGGGCATCTATGCCGCCTCGCTGGGCATCTCCGAGTATCGTGCGCAGCGTGAAGAGCGTCTGTTCCAGCCCGATGCCATGGGCGGTGCCGCCAATCTCAATCAGCATCAAAGCGAGTTCAAGACCGCCTCGATTTCAGCTCAGCAGCAGGATGCGACTCCTTACGCTGCGGCTTCTGATTCTCAGGCTCAGGCGGAGCAGTCTACCTCGGCATTCCTTTCCGGCCTGACTGGTGCGTTCCAGCGCCGTCATGCCGATGATGGTGTCCCTACCATCGCTCGAGCCGCAGATGCTATGGACGAGGACGAGGCTTGGTCCATGATCGACAGTATGCTTGACGACGATTCGCCGGTGAGCTGCGACCCTGCACACTCGCGCGACGTCTATCAAGTCGCCATCGACGAGCTCACCAACGGCGGGCAGACCGGCTCCTTCAATCGCGACGACATCGCCGCCGCGGCACGCGCCGTGTCTGGCTCCCAGGCCGCCCCTGCGGGCAGCACGGCGGCTTTCGTGGCACTCGTCGCCAACGCGGCAGCCAATAACGCCTACAGCGCTACCTCGGCGGACGCGAACGCTTCTGCCGACAATTCGTACGTTGATGAAGCCATGGCCGCGGACGAGGAGGCCGTTGCCGCCCGCCGTGCCGCCGAAAGCTCGCTGTGGGGCGCTCCTGCCCAGCAGCAGGCGGCTGAGGCTGCGCCGTACAATGTAAACCTCGCCAGCATGCCTATCATCTCCGGTGCCGCGGATATCGATTTCGATGACCTCGATGAGCCTGCAGCCATCACTGCATCGATTGATGCCCAAGATCGCATCGACACCGGCGACCTTCCGGATGCCTCACTCGAGGTTGATGTCCCCATGGCTGATTACTCGGGCCACGAGGACATGTGGGCCGCCGCCACCGCGATTCTGGATGAGATTGACGAGCCTGCTCCTGTTGCAGCCCCCGCTCCCGTCGCTGCCCCTCAGCCTGCTGCCCCCGCCTATGTCGGCCGTCACAGCGCTGTGTTCCCCGAGGATACTGCCCGTATCTCGCGCGAGAGCATCGAGCGGGCCGAGGCTATTGCCGCCGGCATTATGGAAAACCGTCGTCACGAGCGCGTCAATCAGATCCTCGAGGAAGAGATCGAGCGCCTGCAGTCCTCTACCGCCAAGCGTACGGGCCGTGCCTACCTGAGCGTTATCGAGGGCGGTACCGCCAGCTTCGCGCCGCTCTGCGCGGAGGCATAACTTCTGCATGGTTAAGATCAATCGAAAATGGGCGGTCGTGACCTGCCTGATGGCGCTCTTGATCTGGGGCAATTCGCTGGTTCCCGGCTCGGGGTCGGGCTCGCTGAGCCTAACGGTCATGGAAGCTATCCGCGGTTTCCTGCACGGCGTGGGACTTCCATATGAATGGGTGACCAACTTTGTTGTTCGCAAGTGCGCGCATTTTACCGAGTATATGGTGCTCGGCATCTTGGCAACGCACGCCTTTGATTTTGAGGGCCGGCGCACCTTTGACGTGCTGCTGCCCACGGCGGTGTTCCTGCTGCTGATTCCTTCGATCGACGAGACGATTCAGCTCTTTGTGCCGGGACGCGCCGGCATGATCACCGATGTGATGATCGACTGCTGTGGAGCGGTAACGGGCGTTGTGCTCCGATATCTACTACGATCGCTCATATGTGCCAAAAAGGCCGCCTAGGACGTATGCTTGGTGCTAGGCGGCCTTTTTTATTAGAGGGCTTATATAGGGCGTGGTGGCGTCGTTCCGTAGGTTGGATTTGCCGGGCGCGCCACGCCCTGTGGGTGCGTCTGTTACTGAAGCGCCTGCGCGCCCAGGGCCAGGCAGCCCATGATGCCCTGCTTGCCCTCAAGGCTGTTGTTGACAATATAGGTATCGATGTCGTTGACCTCGGGCGTGACGATATAACCGTTGAGCATCTCGGCGCACTTCTTGCGCGCGAGCGGCACGATGGGGGTGTGGTCGGCCACGCCGCCACCGATGATGATCTTTTGCGGCGCGTAGCACAGCGTGTAGGTCATGAGCGCCTGTGCCAGATAGCCTGCGAGCAGGTCCATGGCCTCCGGGTCATCGGCCATGTCTCCGGCGCTCTTGCCATCCCAGCGCTTTTTAACGCCGGGGCCGGCGATGAGACCCTCGAGGCAATTGTCGTGGAAGGGGCAGGCGCTGTGCTCGCCAATGGTGTCGCGCGGGTCGCGCGTGACCAGGATGTGGCCGGCCTCGGGATGCATCATGCCGTGTACGAGCTTACCGCCCGAGAGCACGCCGGCGCCCACGCCGGTGCCGATGGTCAGATACACAACGTCAGTGAGGCCCTGGGCGCAACCAAAGGTGACCTCGCCCAGGCAGGCGACGTTGACGTCGGTGTCGTAGCCGCAGGGGATATTGAGCTCGTTTTGGATAGTGCCCAGCAGGTCAAAGTAGCGCCATGCCGTTTTGGGCGTCTCCAGGATCTTGCCGTATTGGGGCGAGGCAGGGTTGACTGCGGTGGGGCCAAAGGCGCCGATGCCCAGCGCGGCGATGCCCTTGTCGGCAAACCATGCATTGACGGCCTCAACGGTCTCCTGCGGGGTCGTGGTCGCGATCTGCTCACGCTCCAGGACCGTACCGTCTGCATAGCCCGTGGCGCAGACCATCTTGGTGCCGCCGGCCTCGAGCGCTCCGATAAGCTGCTGTTCTGCCATAGTATTCCTCTCTCTGGGACGAGTTGCTCCGTGACTAAAGTATAGGGCTCTAAACCATTTAAGAAAGCGCTATAAAAAGAAGCCTCGCAACGTGGCGGGCGGTGCGAGGCTTCTTTGGCTACTTTAGCTGCCGGGCCGTCCTTACCCGCGCGGCTTGATTTTATCACGTAGAGACTTGAGGTTCTCCAGTGCCGCGTTAAGCGTCTCGTCCCGCTTGGCAAAGTGGAAACGAATCAGATGGTTGACGGGCTCGCGGAAGAAGCTCGAGCCGGGCACGGCGCCCACGCCCACCTTGGATGCGAGGTCCTCGCAGAATTCGAGGTCGCTGTCATAGCCAAACCCAGAGATGTCCATCATGACGTAGTAGGCGCCCTGCGGCACGTTATGCTCAAGACCGATGCTGTCGAGTCCCTGGCAGAACAGGTCGCGCTTGGCGGTGTAGAGGTCGAGGACCTCATCGTAATAGCTGTCGTCGAATTTGAGGGCGGTGACGACGGCTTCCTGCAGGGGAGCGGCGGCGCCCACGGTGAGGAAGTCGTGGACCTTTTTGATGCGCTCGGTGATTTCGGCAGGGGCGATAGTGTAGCCCAGACGCCAGCCGGTGATGGAGTAGGTCTTGGACAGCGAGCTGCAGCTGATGGTGCGCTCAAACATGCCGGGCAGCGTGGCCATATAGACGTGCTCGTGGGGCGCGTAGACGATGTGCTCGTAGACCTCGTCGGTGATGCAGTAGGTGTCGTACTTTTTGCAGAGGTCGGCGATAAAGGTGAGCTCATCGCGTGTAAAGACCTTGCCGCAGGGGTTGGAAGGGTTGCACAGGACGATGGCCTTGGGGTCGTTGTCGCGGAAGGCCGCCTCGAGTGTCTCGCGGTCAAAGTCGAATGTGGGCGGGTTGAGCGGCACGTAGATGGGCTCGGCACCCGAAAGGATCGTGTCGGCGCCGTAGTTCTCGTAGAACGGCGAGAAGATGACGACCTTGTCGCCGGGGTTGGTGACCGTCATCATGGCGGCCATCATGGCCTCGGTAGAGCCGCAGGTGACTACGATATTCTCGTTGGGGTTCACCGGCATGCCCATAAAGTGCTCCTGTTTGGCGGCGAGCGCCTCGCGCATGGCCTGGGAGCCCCAGGTGATGGAGTACTGGTGATAGAGCGGCTTGGGATCGGCGGCGATGGTGCTCAGGCTGTTGAGCAGCTGCGCCGGAGGATCGAAGTCAGGGAAGCCCTGCGAGAGATTGACAGCGCCGTACTTATTGGAGATGCGTGTCATGCGGCGGATGACCGAATCGGTAAATCTTGCCGTGCGGTTGGAGAGTTCTTTCATGACGGTCCTTTCGAGGATTTGCAGTGGGGCAAGTTTACTCCTATGAAACCGGTGGGATTTGCTCGAAATGGTCTCGAAAAACTCTTTTCAAAATTCTTGAAAATTGGGGCTTGCATCGTGTGGCGTTCCTTGCAATAATAGTTGAGCGCGAAGCGCACAGGACACGGTGGGTGTAGCTCAGTTGGCTAGAGCGACGGGTTGTGGTCCCGTAGGTCGAGGGTTCGAGTCCCTTTACCCACCCCAGTTCTTACTTTGTGTTGATATCGGGTCGTTAGCTCAGTTGGTAGAGCAGGGGACTCTTAATCCCAAGGTCCAGGGTT
>CATZMG010000025.1 GCA_958421655.1 uncultured Collinsella sp. | reverse complement strand
GCGCATCGGGCGTGGATTACGACGTGCGCATGTTTGACGACGGTGCCTATGCGGATCTGGCTGCGTTTGAGCCCATCGTTGCTACCGATGGCGATTGCTATGCCCGCTGTCAGGTACGCTGTGCCGAGGTCACGCAGGCCATGGACATCATTAAGGAGCTTGTGGGCAAGATTCCGCACGACGGGATCGGCGGGCGCACCAAGCTCACGCCGGCCGACGGCGCACGCGGCGAGGTTGTGATTGAGCAGCCGCGCGGCGAGGCGTATTACTATGTGCGCGGTAACGGCACCAAGAACCTGGACCGCTTCCGCGTGCGCACGCCGACGTCGCAGAACCTGGCGGGTCTGACACATGCGCTGCAGGGCGTGCTCCTTGCCAACGTGCCCATGATTATCCTGACCATCGACCCCTGCATTAGCTGCACGGAAAGGTAGGCGCGGCATGAGTTTACTGACATTTGCCAAGACGGCCTTAGGTTCTATGGTCAAGCAGCCGGTCACGGTGCGCTATCCGCAGGAGAAGCTGACGGCACCCGAGCGCTTGCGCGGGCATATCGTCAACGACATGGACGTGTGCATCTGCTGCGGCATGTGCGCGCGCCGCTGCCCGGCGGGCGCGCTCGCGGTCGATCGCAAGGGCGGTACCTGGTCGATCGACCCGTACGCCTGCGTGGTGTGTGGCGAGTGCATCGAGAGCTGCCCCAAGCACTGCCTGACTATGGACACCGCCCGTACTCCAGTTGCGGCGGATAAGACTCCCACGGTAGAAACCAAGCCGGAGTAACGCCGGAATAGAGCTGGGATAGGGGCCGGTGGGGCAAAAATGCCCCACCGGCCCCGCGCTTAAACGCGCGGTTGTGCCGTCGCGAACAAAACTATGCCGGATTACTACGATAAATCGCCCACCTCCAACCACACCGCATTTGGCAAAATCAAAACCGCAGGTAGACGGCTTGTAGTTTTGCGAAAAAATCACGCGTGGTCGGGAATCTCGTTTTTATCGTAGTAAACCGGCATAGTTTTGAAATGGCATTAAATCGATAACAGCTATTTTGCTCTGTCGGAGCGGTTGGCCGTTGGGTAATTACCCTCGCAGGTAGGCGATGGCGATCTGCGTGCGGTTGCGTAGGCCCATTTTGGCAAGGATCGAGCTGATGTGGTTGCGTACGGTGCCTTCGCCCATATAGGCGGTGGCGGCAATCTCCTTGTTATCGAGGCCGCGGGCGATGAGCTCGGCGACTTCGAACTCGCGGTCGGTCAGACCGGCAAAGGCGGCGGGCCGGCGGGTCGCGCCGGCCTCGACGTCCGCCCCATCAAAGTTGATATCTTCGATCGCCTTGCCCTCGAGCACGCGTTTGCCGTCCATGACCTGCGCCAACGCCGGCGGAATGGCAGCGACATCGGTCTTGATCAGGTAGCCGCGGGCGCCCAGCTTGAGCGCCGACACAATGTACTCGTCATCCGAGAACGTCGTCAGAAACACCACGCGCGCCGCAGGGTCGTGCTCAAGGATCTCGCGCGCGGCCGAAAGGCCGTCGCGTCCCGGCATCTGGATGTCGAGCAGCGCAATATCGGGTGCGTGCTCGGCGTAGAGCGCCACCGCATCGTTGCCGTTGGCACCGGTGCCCACCACTTCGATCTGCGGCTGGGCGCCCAAGATAATCTTGAGCGAATCGACCACCAAGCGGTCGTCGTCGACAACGATGAGCCTCATCGGCCCTCATCTCCTTGCTGTTTGGGAACGGTGGCAAACACACGCCAGCCGCCGGCGCCGGCACGCGGGCCGGCGGTGAAGGTGCCGCCAAGC
The DNA here is from genome assembly GCA_958421655.1 of uncultured Collinsella sp. GTDB lineage: Bacteria > Actinomycetota > Coriobacteriia > Coriobacteriales > Coriobacteriaceae > Collinsella. The sequence goes on along the minus strand of CATZMG010000025.1, from coordinate 26,539 downwards.
GCCTCGATGCGCTCGCGCATGGAGGCGAGCCCCATGCCCTCCGCGGTGCCGCGGCCGCTTGCTTGGACCTCACCCACGCCATCGTCGGTAACAATGAGCTGGTAAAACGACGGATGCTCCATGCACCGTACGGTGACGGTCTGGGCGCAAGCGTGGCGCATGGTATTGGAGAGCGCTTCGCGCAGGACCGCTGCAAAGCAGTTGGCGACGTTTGCGGGCGCATGTTCGGCCATAACTTCAAGCTCAATCTGCGGGCCGCCGTCCGAGCGTGTGCCTTCGACAATGCGTTCGAGCTGCACGGAAAGGTCGACGGCGTTGTCGTTGAGCGCGTGGACGCTGGTGCGCACAAGCTGGAGCGCCTCGTCAACCGTGCGTTTAACGTCGGCGAAATCGGCGGCGACGCCAGGCTCGTCGGCGTGGACCACGCGTAGGGCTTCGGCCTGCAGTGAGGCGCGCGTGAGCTGGTGCCCGACGTTATCGTGGATCTCGCGCGCGATGCGGGCGCGTTCGGCGAGCGTCGCGAGCTCGACTTCGTAGTCCTGGCGATCGGCAAGATCGCGGTTGCGCGCCTCGAGCGCGAGGGCTCGTTCCTGCAGCTCGTCGCGGGTGCGGCGCATGCGCCGCTGCTCGCGCTCCAACTGGGCGGTGCGTAGCGATAGCAAGGTGGCGGCAACCGAAAGGATGGCGGTTAACAGCAGCGTTCGGGTGGTGAGCACGCCACCACGAAGGTCCGCGACAAGCGCGCAGACAAACACGGCGCCAATCGCCAGCGCGGGCCAGATTCGTTCACGGCGAACGCGTCGCGCGATGTCATAGAGAGCGAGAGGCGCAAACGGCACAAACGGCGGCACGAAGACAGCCGCGATGATGCAGGCGTAGCTCGCGGCCTCGCTCACACGGCGGGCGCGGTTTCCCTGTACGACCTCGGCCAGCGAGGTGGCAATAACGCCAAGGCAAAACGCCGCGACCAGGCGAGCGTCCACAGCAAGACCCATGGCGGCCGCAATACAGCACGCCAGCACGATCGATTTGTCGAAAAGCCTGTTCATACGGGTATTGTACGCGAAGCCGCGCGTGGTGGAGGGACCGCCTGCGCAACCGTGACATTCCTCCCACGCGGCAAAGCGGGGACGTCGGCAGGCCGCACGGCCAAGCTCCGCACTCGTGACAAAGCTCACTGGTGCGCGCCGCTCGCTCCTGCGATGATGCAATCGTACCGGGCCGCAATCAACAGAAGGGCCGCCTCATGACAGACATCGTCCACGTCGAAAACCTCGTCAAGCGCTACGACGACCTTATCGCGCTCGACCACTTTAGCCTGAGCATCGCCCCCGGCGAGATCTTTGGCCTGCTGGGCCCCAACGGCTCGGGCAAGACCACGTCCATCAACTGCATTCTGCAGCTGCTCGCCTACGACAAAGGCACCATCGAGCTGTTCGGCGAGCCCATGACGCCCGCCCGCTACGACCTCAAGCGCCGCATCGGTGTGGTGCCGCAGCAGGTGGCGGTGTTTGACGAGCTTACGGTGCGCGAGAACATCGACTATTTCTGCAGCCTTTACGTCAACGACCGCAAGCGCCGCCGCGCGCTCGTGGACGAGGCGATCGACTTTGTCGGGCTGGGCGACTTTGCTAAGTTCCGCCCTGGCAAGCTCTCGGGCGGCCTGGCGCGTCGCCTCAACATCGCCTGCGGCATCGCGCACAAGCCTGAGCTCATCTTCTTTGACGAGCCCACCGTGGCGGTCGACCCGCAGAGCCGCAACGCCATCCTGGAGGGCATCTGCCGCCTGCGCGACGAGGGCGCCACGGTGGTGTATACCAGCCATTACATGGAGGAAGTCGAGCAAATCTGCAGCCGCATTATGATCATGGACGGTGGCCGCGTGCTGGCGCAGGGCACCAATGACGAGCTCAAGCGCATGATTCAGATGGGTGAGCGCGTGACCGTCGAGGTCGGCGCCGTCGAGCCCGCCACAGTCGAGCGGCTGCGCGCCCTCGAGCATGTGCTTTCGGTTGAGCTTTCCGGCGGCGAGCTCATCTGCACCTGTGAGGCGAGCCCGCACAATTTGGTCGACATCCTCGACACGCTGCGCGCTGCCGACGTTGCGCTCGGCCGCGTGTGGAGCGAGCCGCCGACCCTCAACGACGTGTTCCTCGAGATCACCGGCCGCGAGCTGCGCGACTAGGGGGCAGCTATGTTCAACACCATTATCATTACGGTCAAGACGCTGCTGCGCCGGCCGAGCACGTGGGTTTGGGGCGCGGTCTTTCCCATAGCGCTTTCCACGATGTTCATGTTTATGTTTGCGAATCTGAGCTCCGACGGCACAGTCGACCCGGTGCCGGTGGCCGTCGTAGTGGATGAGGCCTGGGACGCCTCGACCTTTAAGGACGTGGCGACGTCGCTTGCCAAGGAAGGCGACGACCAGCTGCTCGAGATTCACGAGTGCGACGACGCAGCCGATGCGAACCGTGCGCTCAAGGCCGGCGAAGTCGCGGGCATCTACACGGTCGATGCCGCGGGCACGCCCAAGCTCACGCTGCTTTCGAGCTACGACGGCTCGCGCGCGTCGACGGTGCTCACCGACCGCAGCATTCTGGAGACGGTGGCAAGCTCGTATACACAAAATGCCGAGCTCATGTCCCAGGTTGCCCAAGACAACCCGGCGGCGCTCGCCGACCCGGAGGCGGTTGCGCGCGCCCTGTCGCTCGAGGGCGGCATCCACTGCGTGAGCCTGACGCGTGCCACGCCCGATGGCACGGTCATCTACTACTACGCGCTCTTTGGCCTGGTCGCGATGATGTCTGCCGAGTTTGCCGCCTTGAGCGTCGTCGATTTGCAACCCAATCTGTCGGGCCTTGGCGCACGTCGCTGCGTGGGCGGTCTTTCCAAGACGGCGTCACTGGCCGGTATCTTTGTGGGCTCGTGGCTGGTCTCCTTTGCCTCGATGACGATCGCGATTGGCTACGTGCGCCTGGTCGTGGGCGTCGACTTTGGCGGGCGCGAGGGACTGTGTTTGGTGGGCGGCGCCGTGTCCGCGCTTGCCGCGACGGGCCTGGGCCTTTTTGTGGGCACGTTTCCCGTTAAGGGCGGCAAGGCGTCCAAGTCCGGCATCCTCACGGGCTTTGCTACCACGTGCGCCCTGTTCGCCGGCCTCTACGGCGAGCCGGCGATGGCGCTTGCCGACGACGTCGCCCGCGCCTGCCCGGCCGAGTGCTGGCTCAATCCCGTCAAGCTTATCTGCGACATGTTCAACCGCCTGTATTTCTTTGAGGACCTGGGACCTTTTGCCGTTCGCGCCGGCGCGCTGGTCCTTATGGCGCTGCTGTTCGTTGCCGCCGCCACGCTGATCTTTGGAAGGAGCCGCTATGAGCACCTTTAAGACCGCGCTTCGCATGGCGCTCGCACACCCGCTCTATCTGCTTATCTATACGGTGTTCATCTCGCTCATGGGTGTGTTTATCGCGGCATCGGTGAGCTGGAACTCGTCGCAGCTCACCGAGTATAAGCCCTACGACGCCAACGTGATCGTGGTCGACCGCGACGACAGCGACCTTTCGCGTGCGCTTACCAAGCATCTGGGTTCGCGCTTTGAGCTGGTCACGGGCGTTGGTGACGACACATACGACCTTGCGGACGCGCTCTCCAAGAGCAACAGCGCCAAGGGCAGCGCCGACTGCGTGTTCTTTATCCCAGAGGGGTTTGAGGACGACCTCGTTGCAGCCGCCCGCGCGGGGGAGTCCCTGCCCAGGCTTGATGTGACCTACGGCGCCGGCACCATGGCGGCGGCGCTTTCGTCTGCCGAGGCCTCGCGCTGGATCTCGCTCGCGGGCACTGCGGCCGCACTTGAGCCCGCTGCCCCCAACGGCGATGTTGCCAAGGCGGCCGAGCATGCCGCCGCGAAGCGCGCCAAGGTCGAGGTCGAGCAGGTCAAGGTTGACTCGACTGCCGCCGCCACGCTCGAGTCGTACTTCAACTTTGGCGCGTACGCGATTATCTCGTCGGTCATCGTGTCGGTGGGACTGGTGTTCTCGGGCATGAACGAGCCCGAGCGCGTACGCCGCATGGAGGCCGGTCCGGTCTCCGAGCGCCAGCGTTCGCTTGCCGTGTTTGCTGCCGCCGCTGTGATCACCGTCTGCATCTGGTTTGTGTCGAGCATGATGGGTGTCGTGGGCTTTGCCGGCGCGGTCGCCGAGGTTGGCGTGGGTCGCGTGTGCCTGGCGCTGGCGGCAACGTTTGCCCTGGCGTGCACGCCGCTGGCCGTTGGCTTTGCGTTGTCGAGCCTGGGCGCGCGCGAGGAGCTGCTCAACGGCGTGGGCAACTTACTCGGCATGCTCATGACGTTTTTGGGCGGCGCCTGGATGCCGCTGTCGCTCATGGGTTCGGCCGTGCAGACCGTGGCGCATTTTGTGCCGACGTTTTGGGTGAACGACGCGATCGGCAAGGCGCTCGCTTCGGATCTGACGTCCACCGTGTTGGGCGACATCGCCTGCGACCTGGGCGTCACCGTGCTCTTCGCCGCCGCCATTGCCGCCGTAGGCCTGGCCCTCTCACGCGCCAAATCCCGCGCCTAGTCTGAAATAAATCCTAGACCTCGCCCCAAAATAGTTCGCCAAGGTTTACTATTACGTTCATAAAGTAGTACGAGGCTAACAATGGGGGATACCATGGCAACGCAGGAAGCCTATGTCCAGGTCAAAGGGCTCAAGAAACACTACGGCGACGGTGATGCGCGCCTGACGGTACTCGATGGCATCGACACGTCCATCAACCGCGGCGAGATCTGCGTCATGCTGGGGCCCTCGGGCTCGGGTAAGTCGACGTTTCTTAACCTGATCGGCGGCCTGGAGGATGCCGACGCCGGCTCCATCATGGTGGACGGCTGCGACCTCACGGTGCTCAAACCTACCGACCTGGGCGAGTACCGCCGCCGTGAGCTGGGCTTTGTCTTCCAGTTCTACAACCTGGTGCCCGATCTCACCATCAAGGAGAACATCGAGGTCACGGCGCACCTGTCCAAAAACCCGCTCAACATTGACGACCTGCTGCGCTCGCTGGGCCTCTACGAGCACCGCAACAAGTTCCCGCGCCAGGTCTCGGGCGGCCAACAGCAGCGTTGCGCCATCGGCCGCGCGCTCGTCAAAAACCCGGGCCTGCTGCTGTGCGACGAGCCCACGGGCGCGCTTGACTACAAGACGTCCAAGGAAATCTTGCAGCTCATGGAGGATGTCAACCGCACCTACGGCTGCACCATCATCATTGTCACCCACAATGCCGCCATCGCGCGCATGGCCAATCGCGTGCTGCGCCTGCGCGACGGGTACATCGTCGAGGATGAGCTCAACGAGTCGCCCGTTGCGGCCGCCGAGCTCGATTGGTAGGCGGCGCCATGACACCTCTCGCAAAACGTCTCCCGCGCGAGCTGCGCCGCAATATCGGCAAGTACCTGGGCATCTTTTTGCTTATGTGCGGAAGCATCGCTCTCACCTCGGGCTTTTTGCTCGCAGCGCATTCCATCGGCTGCCTTATCGACGACATGCGCGATGCGTACACGATTGAGGACGGCCGCGTGACCACCTCCTTCGAGGCCACCAAAGACCAGCTCAAGGCGGCCGAGGATGCAGCCGGCGACGTCGGCGGCGTTACGCTCTACAAGAATTTCTCCATCGACGCCATCATCAAAAAGACCGCCGGCGACGACGGCACCAAGCGCACGCTGCGCACCTATGCGCACCGCACCAAGGTCGATATCGCGTCCTACTGTGAGGGCAAGGAGCCCAAGACGGACGATGAGGTGGCCATCGACCGCGTCTTTGCCACCAACAACGACCTCGCCGTGGGCGATAAGGTTGAGCTCGAGGGTCGCACCTACACCATCTGCGGCATCATGACCCAGCCCGATAGCCAGGCGCTGTTCCTCAACAATTCGGACTTTACGGTGAACACCATCACGTACGGCGTGGCCGAGGTCACCGATGCCGGCTTTGCCGCGCTCGAAGATGCCGGCGGCGCACCCGCCTACACCTACTCCTTCACCTTTACCGATCGCGACCTCCCCACCGCGGACCGCATCGACGCCGAGCAAGATATGGTCGAGGCACTGACCGACGCCGATGCGCGCGTGGATGATCTGATCGACGCCGATTCCAATCAGGGCATTGGCTATGCGCGCGATGACGTGGACGGCGACTCTATGATGTGGATGACGCTGCTCGACATCATCATCGTGATCATGGCGTTCGTCTTTGTGGTCCTTACCGACGCCACCATCGAGGAGGAGAGCGCCATCATCGGCACGCTGCTCGCCAGCGGTTATCGTCGACGCGAGATCGTGCTGCACTACCTGGCACTTCCCGCCATCGTGGGCGTGGTCGCGGCGCTTTTGGGCACTGCACTCGGCGTTGTGTTCTTTACCGAGCCCATGCGCAGCCTCTATTACGGATCGTACAGCCTGCCGCCCTTCCAGGTGTACTGGAGCTGGGAGATCTTTGTGAAGTGCGCCGTGGTTCCCGCCGCCGCGCTCATCCTCATCACGCTGGTGGGTCTGCTTCGCAAGATGGGCAAGACGCCGTTGCAGTTCCTTCGTCACGAGGCGAGTGGCAAATCGGGCACCAAGCGCGGCTTGCAGCTGCCGGAGCGCATGGGTTTTGTTTCCCGCTTCCGCCTGCGTATCTTCCTGCGCAACCTAGGCAACTTCGCCACGCTCTTCGTGGGCATTGCGTTTGCGTCGCTGCTGCTGCTCTTTGGCCTGGCGATCCTGCCCACGATGACGCACTATGCGGGCAACCTCGAGACAGGCCTGGTCGCCGAGCACCAGTACACGCTCAAGGCGCCGCTGGAGCTCGAGGGTACTGCCGAGGAGCGCGAGCAGTGGTCGGCACTCGAGCGCTTGCAGTCGGTTGACGGCGCGCTGCTTTCCGCCGCCCAGGATGCCGATGACGAGCTTGACGACGCGGCCGATGCGGCGCGGGCGGCAGCCGATGCCGCGACCGCATCTCCGTCTGCCGAGAGCCTGACTGCGGCGCAGGATGCGCTTGCAAACGTCCAGGACAAGAAGGATGCGCTTTATGCGCGCCTCGATGACCTTGCCGATGCCCTCGGCTGCGACCGCGACGAGGCTATCGACCTGATCGACAAGGCCTCTAAGATCGACACTGACAACGACGACATTCACCCGGTTAACACGACCGATAACGGTGCAGATAAGATTGCGCAGACCGAGAAATATGCTGTTTACCAGCTGCAATACGACCGCGGCGATGGTAATGGCGAGGAGACGATTTCCGTCTACGGCATCTCGCCCGATTCGCGCTATTGGAAAGACCTCAACGTTGGCGATGGGCGCGTCGTCTTTGGCAGCGGCCTGCTCGACAAGTTTGGCTGGAGCGAGGGCCAGAAGGTCACGCTCATCGACAAGTACGAGGGGGAGCATTATTCCCTTGAGTACGCGGGCAAGGACTGTGCCTGGGGCTCTAAGTCGGACATGAATATCTATATGAGTATCGACGACTTTAACGAACTGTTCGACAACGACGCCGCCTACTTTAACGGCTATGTGAGCGACGAGAAGCTCGACCTCGACGCGCGCTACTTTGCCGGCGACACCACGCCCGACGACATGCGTGCCGTGGGCGACCAGTTCATCGGCATGATGAGCAAAATGATCGGCATGATGATCGGGCTCGCGGTGTTTATCTTCCTGCTGTTTATGTACCTGCTGACCAAGGCGGTGATCGACCACAGCGCCCGTTCGATCAGCTACATGAAAGTCTTTGGCTATCGCGATAGCGAGATCTCGCATCTGTACATCCGCTCGATCACGCTGTGCGTGGCGGCGTCGCTCGTGCTGAGCCTGCCGGTCATTATTGGCTCGCTCACGGCCATCTTCCGCTCGATGCTGCTCGCCTACAACGGCAATATCGAGATCTACGTGCCCGCTTGGTCCATGGCGGCGTGCGTGGGCATTGGCTTTGTGACCTACCTGGTCGTGGCGCTGCTGCACACGCGCTCCATCAAGCGCGTGAGCCTCTCCGAGGCGCTGAAGGTCCAGGAATAGAGAACCGCCCGCACGTGGGGGCACGAACCGAAGGAAGGGTGCCCCCGCGTTATTTGCCCGCCAGGCCCGACGTGGGCAAACGCGCGCAACGTCAGACTTCCCCGAACAGAAGGAGACCCATGGCCAGATCGGCAGAGGAGCTCAAGCAGCTCTCCATCAAGGAGTTCACCGAGGCGGCAAAGGTCTACGAATCCGGCCATGCCGGCATTTACGAGATGTGCAAGGACGACTATCCGCAAATGCTCGAGGAGCTTGAGCTCGAACCGTTCGAGGACGCGCTCGACGTGGGCTGTGGAACCGGAGCCGTCCTAGAACTGCTCCACGCCCGGTACCCCAGCAAGCGCTTGACTGGACTCGACCTCACACCCGGGATGATCGACGTCGCCCGGGCAAAGCAGCTCGATAACGTCAGCTTTGTCGTCGGAGACGCGGAGGCACTGCCCTTTGAGCCCCAGAGCTTCGACGCCGTGCTCTGCTCCAACAGCTTCCACCACTACCCGCATCCGGAGAGGTTTTTCGCCGAGGTGGCGCGCGTCCTTCGGCCCGGCGGGCGACTGGTCCTTCGCGACTACACCTCGAACGATGTCGCGGTCTGGCTCATGAACAACATCGAGCTACCGCTGGCACGCCTCTTGGGCCATGGCGACGTGCGCATCCTCAAGCTGTCCGAGCTACGCGCGCTCGTCGAGGAATCCGGGCTCACCCCGCTCAAGCTCGAGGCACAGAAGGGATTCCGCGCGCATCTGGTCGCGCGAAAGGGCTAGCGGTCCGCGCCAGGACGCTCCGTCACGCCAGGGCACGCCGTCAACGCCGTCACGCCAGGGCACGCCATCAAACCAGATTGTGGCCACGCCAGAACGCGCCGCCAAACCAAGGCGCGCCGCCACAAACGTGACGGCGCGTCCCTCTTACCAGATGCCGATGATTCGCCGGTCTGCCGGTCGGGTTGGCAAGGACTGTCCCTATATGCCGGCCTTCGGGGACGTTCCTTTCCTGCCGGCACTTGGGGACTGTCCCCAACTGCCGGGTGGCGAAAGAGTGTCCCTTGCGACTAGTCATTTAAGAACGTCCCCAATGACTAGGTGCCGTACTTGACTTTAACTCTGCTTTAACTGGTACCATCCTCTTATGTCTGTAACGCCATATAGACCGAGGGGATATATCTATGACCGCAACTGCACCCGCTAAGGTGTACTTCACCAACCTGCGCACGCATGCTCGCGAGAGCCAGCTCGACAAGCTCAAGCGCCTCATTCGTCACGCCGGTATTGAGCAGATCGACTTTGAGAACAAGTTCGTCGCCATCAAGATTCACTTTGGCGAGCTGGGCAACCTGAGCTTTTTGCGCCCCAACTACGCCCGCGCCGTCGCGGACGTGGTGAAGGAGCTGGGCGGCAAGCCCTTCCTCACTGACTGCAATACGCTCTATGTGGGTAGCCGCAAAAACGCGCTCGAGCACATCGACACCGCCTACCAGAACGGCTTTACCCCGTATGCCACGGGTTGCCAGATCATCATCGCCGACGGCCTCAAGGGCACCGACGAGGCGCTCGTCCCGGTCGAGGGCGGCGAGTACGTGCACGAGGCCAAGATCGGTCAGGCGCTCATGGATGCCGATATCGTGATCAGCCTCACCCACTTTAAGGGTCATGAGCAGGCCGGCTTTGGCGGCGCCATGAAGAACCTGGGTATGGGTGGCGGCAGCCGCGCCGGCAAGATGGAGCAGCATGCCGCCGGCAAGCCGAACGTCGCGACCGAGCACTGTGTTGGCTGCCATGCCTGCGAAAAGATCTGCGCGCACGACGCTGTCTCGTTCAACGACACCCGCGAGCGCGAGCTTGCCAGCGGCGCTACTCGCACGGTGCACGTGGCCACCATCGACCACGATCGCTGCGTGGGCTGCGGACGCTGCATTGCGGCATGCAACCAGGACTGCATCAAGCCCGGCTATGACGCCGCGGCCGACGTGCTCAACTGCAAGATCGCCGAGTATACAAAGGCCGTTGTCGACGGCCGCCCGAGCTTCCACATCTCGCTTGCCATGGACATCAGTCCCAACTGCGACTGCCATCCCGAAAACGATACGCCTATCGTCAACGACATCGGCATGTTCGCGAGCTTCGACCCGGTCGCCATCGACCAGGCCTGCGCCGATGCCGTCATGGCATCCGAGCCGCTGCCCAACACCGAGCTCACCGATAGCGCGGCCAAGATGGAGCACAACCACGAGCATCTGGAGGGCGAGCAGGCCAAGGATCCCTTCTGCATCACGCATCCCGACACCGACTGGCGCGTGTGCATCGCGCATGCCGAGAAGATCGGCCTGGGCACGAGCAAGTACGAGCTCATCGAGGTCAAGTAGCGTCTAGCTATTGGACAAATCAAGCGTTTTTGTAGCGCAGCGTTAGCAAAAGCCGCCCGTGAGCACAGTGCCCGCGGGCGGCTTTTTGGAAGTGCTAAGGGGTCAGATAGACTGGTAAACCGTCCTATTTGCCTAAAAATACTCGTCGAGGAAGTTGTCGACTGTGTTCCAGTAGAGCTCGGGGTCAACTTGCGCACTCTTGGCATGGGTGGCGCCATGGATGGTGAGCTTCTGTTTAACCTTGCTGGCGCACGCGTCGTAGTTTTGGTCGAGCATGCTGTACGGCACAAAGGTGTCCCGGTCGCCGTGGATAAACAGCATGGGAACCGTCGCATGTTTGAGTTGCTCCACACTGCTCGCCTTATGAAAGTCGTAGCCCGCGCGCACGTTGCACACCAAGTTTGCTACATCGAGCAAGGGAAAGCTGGGCAGGCCGAACACATCCTTGAGCTGCAGAGAAAACTCGTCCCAAACACTCGTATAACCGCAGTCCTCGATAATGCATTTCACGTTTGCGGGCAGAGATTCCCCCGCGACGTTCATGGCGGTTGCCGCACCCATCGACTCGCCAAAGACCAGGATGCGCGCCTCGGGGTCAGCCTGAACGATTTGCTCGATCCATGCGACGATGTCGAGGCGCTCGGGCCAGCCCATGCCGATATAGTCGCCGCCGGAGCGCTCGTGGGTACGGGCGGCGGGTGCGAGTACGTTCATGCCGCGGTCGTGGAATCGCTTGACGTATCGGGCCATACCGATGGGCTCGTTGGTATATCCATGCAGGCAGACGGCGTAGTCGTGTGTGCTCTCCGACGCAGCAAAATACCAGGCGGCAAGCTCGGTCCCGTCGTCCGCGGTGAGGCTGCTGCTCTCGCGGTTTTCCTTAAACCACGCCCGTGCCTCGCCCTCCTCGGCGTCCATCTGCTCGCCCTTTTCGGCGTCCTTGCTGTCCTGCATCATCTTCATGGTGTAGGGCGCTTGGGGATTCAGGGCAAAGTCGAACAAGAAGTTGCCGGCAAACCCCAGCAGCGCGACAACGAGCACCAGCGCAACGACGCCGGCTATCTTGAGCTTTCGATGGGAACGTGCGTTTTGAGACATAAGAAGCTTTCCTATAAGATGTTAATACATCAACATTTAATGCAAGCGCATTATGGACGTTCGCCGTTGATGCGTCAACAGACAAAGAATGGGTAAACAAAGGGTCACGTATGGTGCAAATTTCGCACGTACCTAGACGCTTTGATATAGTGTTGAGAACTCTTTACGTTGGAGGATGTAACCGGCATGTCCGATTCGAGCGACAGTTCCAAGCCGCGACCTAAGGCCGCGGCCGTTCCGCACTACACGGTGGGCGAGGAGATCATGAACTCCGTCACCCATGGTGTCGGCTGCCTGCTGGGTATCGCGGGCCTGGTGCTCCTGATCGTATTCGCCGCCCTGCGCGGCGGAGGCCCGGCCCACATGGCCGCGGCGATTGTCTATGGCGTCAGCATTATCCTCGAATACCTAGCCTCCACGCTTTACCACGCGATTCAGCCCGCGCGCGCCAAGCGCGTGTTTCGCATCATCGACCACAGCTGCATCTACCTGCTCATTGCGGGCAGCTATACGCCGTTTTGCCTTATCACGCTCGCAAACGACGGCGGCCCTGCGCTGTTCTTTGCCGTATGGGCCATCGCCATTATCGGCATCGCCCTCGAGTGCTTTATGCGCGAGCGTCAACCGCACTGGGTAAGCGGCCTGGTCTACCTGCTGATGGGCTGGCTCGTCGTCTTTAAGCTGCCCGAGCTCGTGTCGCTGCTCAACCCCGTGGCACTTGCCCTGCTCGCTGTCGGCGGCGTGTGCTACACCGCGGGCGTGCCGTTCTACATCGCCAAAAACGTGCGTTATCTGCACAGCGTGTTTCACCTGTGGGTGCTCGCCGGCAGTATCTTCCAGTTCATGGCGGTGATCCTCTTCGTAATCTAGCGATCGCGCCTGCACCCGCGGGCCCGTCCGGGCGCCCGCCGGGTGCAACTGCCCTATTCGCCATCAACGTTTTAATCCGACGTCCCGAATCTTGGAGGTTCGAGAAACTCCCGATGGACATAACCATCTCCCTTATCACCACCCTCGTTTTGACCCTCATCAACGGCTACTTCTCTATGTCAGAGATGGCGCTCACCACGGCCAAGCGCGCCGTGCTGGAGCACGAGGCCGAGGAAGGCGACAAGCGCGCCGAGCGTGCCATTAAGCTGGCTGCCGACTCCGACCAGCTGCTCGCCACCATCCAGGTTGCCATTACGCTCGTGGGCTTCGCCTCGTCCGCCGTCGCCTCGACGAGTCTGTCCGACCCGCTCGCCACGTGGCTCATGAGCTTTGGTATCGCGCCGCTCTCCGCCATCGCGCGCGGCCTGGCGCCGGTCATCATCACCGTCGCGGTCGCCTTCGTATCCATCGTGATCGGCGAGCTCGTCCCCAAGCGCATCGGCCTGGCCAATGCCGAGGGCGTGTCCAAGCAGGTCGTGGGCCCGCTTTCCGTGTTCCAAAAGATCGCCCGTCCGCTCGTGTGGCTGACCGGCGCTTGCTCCGATGGCCTGGCCCGCATCCTGCGCATCAAGAGCGCCGATGATCGCCAAAACGTCTCGGAGGAAGAGATCAAGTACATGGTCTCGGAGCAGGACGACCTGCTCGACGAGGAAAAGCGCATGATCCACGAGATCTTTGACCTGGGCGACACCGTTGCCCGTGAGGTCATGGTGCCGCGCGTGGACACCACCATGTGCGAGGACGACGAGACGGTCGCCGACGTGCTGTCCACCATGCGCCAGACCGGCTTTAGCCGCATCCCCGTCTATCACGAGGATCCCGACAACGTCGCCGGCATTGCGCACATCAAGGACCTGATTCAGCCTGCGCTCGACGGTAAGGGCGACCAGCCCATCGCCGGCTTTTTGCGCGACGCCACCTTTGTGCCCGACACCAAGGACATCCTGCCGCTGCTGTCCGAGATGCAGACCTCGCACGACCAGATCGTGGTGGTCGTGGACGAGTACGGCGGCACGGCCGGCATCATCACCATCGAGGACATCGTCGAGGAGATCGTCGGCGAGATCGAGGACGAGTTCGACCCCGACAACAAGTATCTCACGCGCCTTTCGCGCCGCGAGTGGCTCGTTGATGGGCGTTTTTCGTGCGATGACGCGATTGAGCTTGGTTGGCCGCTCGAGGAAAGCGATGATTATGAGACCATCGCCGGCTGGATTTTGGAGCTTTGCGACTCGGTGCCCGACATCGGAGAGGTGTTTGAGGTCGCGGGGTACAAGTTTAAAGTGCAGTCGATGCGTGGCCAGCGCATCTCGCTCATCCGCGTGATCGCTCCGGCCGAAACCGATAAGAAGGATTCCGAGTCTTCGGCAGAGAAGCCGGCGGCGTCGGGTGCGGGCTCTGTGGATCCGCACGATGGCGACGAGTAGGGCAAGGAAGAGTAGGGGAGAGTTATGGCAGGCCTGTTCAACATCCTTAAGGTCACCGTCAGCGAGGACAAGATCTGCGCGCATGTGCTGGTGAACCCCGGCATGCCGCTCATGACCTCGGAGGATATCGAGGCCACGGCGCGCGTGTATTACCTGGTGCCGGCGATTGCCAAGCACCTGTGCCTGGGTGATTCCGGTCGCGAGTTCCAGGACTGCATGGGCCAGACCGAGCTCTGCCACCTGCTGGAGCACGTGACGGTTGAGCTCATGAACGAGACCGGGCTTGCCGGCAGCATCTCGTGCGGCCGCACGCGCGTAAGCGAGCACGACGAGCGCGTCTTTGAGGTTGAGCTTTCGTGCCCCGACGACGCGCTGGCCATCGGTGCGCTGTCTTCGGCCACCTTTATGATGGACTGGGCGTACCTGCACGCCGACCAGCCTGCCCCCGACGTGGAGGGCACGGTCGCGGGTCTGCGCAACCTGGTGCTGGGCATGCGCGCCGAGGCCGAGGGCAAGGATCCTCACGAGGCCGTCGCCGCTGCGAACGGCGAAGATGCTGCCGAGGACGAGGGCGCTGACGAGGGCGATGTGCCGGCCGACGCCGAGCCCGTTGCCGATGCGACCGCCGAGCCTGTTCCCACCGAGCCCCAGGGCGTCCCCAACTTTGACGACGAGCCCCAGGTGGCGATTGATACCGAGGGCGCGGTTGCCGAGAACCACGAGGCCTCCGCTGCCGTCTTTGGCGGTGCGGCGACGGTTCCGGCGGGACCTGCGCATGAGGGCGGTCTGCCGCTCGTGGACGGCGCCGGCGAGGACCCGGGTGCCACGGTGGCCATGCCGGCTATGCCCCAAGAGTAGGCCTACGCGTTTATCACCATCACGTACCTGCGCCTTTGCCGTACGCAGATGAGCGGAGCGGCAAGTGATGCGCTGCGGGTATAATGGACAGCATTCAAACGGTGGGCACCGACGTGCCCGCAGGAGAGGAATGATCATGGGTAAGACTTTCAGCTTTGTCTCCGGCGCACTTTTTGGTGCCGCTGCCGGCGCTATTGTCGGCGTTGCTCTGGCCCCGCGCTCGGGCGCCGAGACCCGCGCCATGGCTGCCGATATCGCCAACGACGCCTGGGACAATATGCGCGACACCTACGAGCACAGCGCCGAGGAGGCCCGTGCTGCGGTGAATGACTTTGGCCCGATGGTCGACGCCAAGACCGATGACCTGCGCGCCAAGGTCGATCTGGCCCGCGAGCGCATGGACCAGCTGCGCGAGCAGCTCAACGACGCCATTTCGGGCGGCAACGTGACGCCTGCCGCCGACGTCGTGGTCGAGAACGCCGTCGAGGCTGATACCGAGGCTGCGGAGCCCTCGACCGAGGCATAATGCGCGCCGGGGATTTTGTCGGCGCCAAGATCTATCGCAAGCCTACCGAGGACAAGCGCATCAAAAAGGACGGCACGCCGCGCAGCCCTAAAAAGCTCGGAAAGATTCACTTTCCGGTCTTTACCCCGGGCGGTACGCGCGTGGTCGGCTTTATGGTCCGCCAGTCCGATATCGCGGGCATGATCGAGCGTCCCGACCGATTCGTAGCGCTCGACGCCATTGGTGTCTACGAGGGCGCCATTGCGGTCGATGACGTCAAGGACACGTACGATGCCGCCGCCGCCAAGCGCCTCGACATCAACTTGGACGATTGCATCATCTGGGTCGGTATGGACGTGCGCACGGAATCAGGCGACGTCGTGGGCTATTGCTCGGACGTTGAGTTCAAGCCACGCTCGGGCATCGTGCAGGCATTCTATGTGACCGCCGGTGCTGCTTCGAGTGTTTTGGTTGGTGACACGCAGGTGCCGCCGACGATGCTGCGCGGCTATGCGGACGGCGCGATGGTCGTCTCGGACGAGGTCAAGTCGCTCGGGTATTCGGGCGGCGCCGCCGCAAAGGCTGCCGAGGCAAGCGTCGTGGTGGGCGATAAGGTCAAGAAGGGCGCCAAGGTGCTCGATGACAAGGGATCGGTTGCCGTGGACAAGGGCAGTCGCGCACTGGGCAAGCAGCTCGGCAAGACGCGCGGCATGTTCAAGGCCTTTAAGGACGAATACCAAAAGGCGAGCGGCGGCTCGTCAAAAGCTACAAAATAGCGACGTACCAAATGATGGGAGGCAAGCCGGAGACCTGTTGCTCCGGCTTGCTGTGTTTATGGGGGAGGGCACATGCGCCAAAACGGATCCAACTTAAACGGGCGTTCGGGTGCGCGTCCGACGGCGCGCCGCGACCTGGGGCAGCTGCCCAGCGGTCAGCGCAAGCGTCACCGTAAGCCCGGCGCGATGTATCTCAACCATAGCCGCGGCTTTAGCGACCGCAGCGCTCGCATCGGCAACAGCCGTACGCCCCGTCGTTCGTCTCGCCTGCCCTATGCGCTCATTGCCGTGGGCTGTGCGCTCGTGCTGTTTATCGCTGCCGTCGTGGGCTACGTCAACCGCAGTGTGGACGTGGAGCTCAACGGCCAGAAGACCGCGGTGCGTGTGGGCTCTACGCTGCAGAATCTCATCGACGAACAGGATTTGACTGACACCTACGACGCAGGCGACCTGCTGGCCGTCGATGACAGCGTGCTCAAGCGCCATGGGGGCGAAAAGCTGTCGGTGAAGGTCGACGGCAAGCGCGTAAAGCAGGACAAATGGGATAGCCGCGAACTTGAGGGCGGCGAGAAGGTGACGGTCAAGGATGGCCATAACACCTACGAGAAGCACGAGGTTCAGGCTACGGTTATCGAGCCCAAGCTCAAGGTCGAGGGCACGGGCGCTATCGAGTATGTGCAGACGTGGGGTGTCCAGGGCCGCTCCGAGGTGTGGGTTGGTGAGCAGTCGGGTAAGACGCAGGACCGCGGCGAGGTTGTGCCCGCCACCGATTGCGTCGTTGCGTGCGCCAGCGTGGCGCCCAAGGGCAACAAAAAGTACGTGGCGCTGACGTTTGACGAGGGTCCGAGCGGCGCTACCAAGCAGATCTTGCAGGTGCTCAAGGAAAAGGGCGTCACCGCGACGTTCTTCCTTTCGGGCGATGCGGCCGAGGCCTCGCCTGCCATGGCCAAGGCGATTGTCGATGCCGGGTGCGAGATCGGATCCAACAGCTACAGCGACGATTCGCTCAAGGGTCAGGACCGTGAGGCGGTACGCGAACAGATCACGAAAGGCACCGATGCGATTAAGTCGGCGACCGGCGTGAAGACGATGCTGCTGCGTGCTCCCTACGCTGCCTTTGACGAGCAAAACTGGATTGATGCGATGGACCTGGTCTCCGCCGTGGTCTCGTGGAATATTGACTCGGGCGACTGGCTGCTCAACGGTGCCGACGAGCAGGTCTCGACGGTGCTCGATTCGGTGACGCCGGGCAATATCGTGCTGCTCACCGATAGCGACGAGTATTCCGAACAGACACTCGAGGCGCTGCCGCAGATCATCGATGGCCTTGTCGCCAAGGGCTACAAGATCGTGACGCTGAGCGACCTGGTTAAGACGGATACGTCGCTGAGCAAAAAGCTCACCTCGCTGACGAAGGCCACCATGCCCAAAGACGCCGTGTTCCCCCAACTTGCCGAGGACGACGACACCACAGAGTAGTTATTGGGTAGTCATTTAAGAACGTCCCCAATGACTATGTCACGGATGCGTCAGCGTTTGGTATGCCTGCAATGTGCAGCGCATAAATTCGATGCCGCAGGGCGATGCAGATGCTATAGTTACTGCGGTTAATGAGGGTCAAGAGAAAGGTTACAGGTGAAATCCAAACCTCGACCATACAGTCGATGACCCCATGCAGGTGCTTTTTGCGCATGCACGGGGTGTAAGCGTCGAGCGGCGTGCCGCCCGCGCATGCGTATACATATCCAGAAGCCCCCGGACGCCGCACGCGCGGCCGCGTCCGGAGGAATAATGATGGGGAGCACCATTGAATTATCTGAGTGAGATGCTCAAATTGCCGGTCTTGGACGTCGACGGCGAAAAGCTCGGCGTGGTCAACGATTTTGGTATTGCTACCGGCGAAGTCTTTCCGCACGTGACGTCGCTCGCGTTCCGCGGACCCGGCAAGACGCCGTTTATGATCAGCTGGCGCAAATGGGTCGACCGTATCGACGAGACGGGTGTACACCTTAAGACGTCGGCCACCGAAATCCGTTTTTCGTACCTGCAGCCGACCGAACTCCTGCTTGCCCGCGACGTGCTCAACAAGCAGATTGTCGACACGCAGGGCATGAAGGTCGTGCGCGTAAACGACATCAAGTTTTCCATGTCGGGCGAAAACCAGCTGCGCCTGCTGGGCGCCGAGGTCGGTGCCCGCGGTCTGCTACGCGCCATCAGCCCCGCGCTCGAGCATATCGTCGAAGGCTTTATGAAGCACCTGGGCAAGCCGCTCAGTGAGGACATCATCGCTTGGTCCTACATGGACCTGCTCGACCGCTCGACCAAGAACATTCAACTTTCGGTGTCGCACAAGACGCTCGGCGAGCTGCACCCTGCCGACATCGCCGACATCATCGAGCAGCTCGACCCGCGCCTACGTGCGCAGGTGTTTGCGCAGCTCGATACTGCCCAGGCCGCCGAGGCCATCTCGGAGTTCGATGACGACGAGCTTATGACCGAGATGCTCGAGGGCCTGTCCGACACGGACGCATCGTCGATGCTGGCCATGATGGACCCGGACGATGCAGCTGACCTGATCGACGAGCTCGATTACGAGAAGGCCGAGAAGCTCCTGCGCCTGATGGGCGTCAAGGAGGAGAAGGCGATTCGTAACCTGCTGGGGTATGAGGACAACACCGCCGGCCGCATCATGACCTCGGAGTTTGTCTCCCTGCCCGCCACGGCAACGGTCGGTGACGCCATCGAGGCGATTCGCGAGCTCGACGAGGATTTCGAGAGCGTCTACTACGTCTATACCGAGGATCCGAGCGGCATGCTGACCGGCGTGCTTTCGCTGCGCACGCTGATCGTAGCCGACCGCGACGCCACGCTGGGTCAGCTGGCCTATCGCGACCTGGTCTATGTGTCGCCCGACGAGGACCAGGAAGACGTGACGGACGAGATGACCAAGTACGACCTGGTTGCCATCCCTGTCTGCGACGAGAACCGTCATATCCTGGGTATCGTGACCTTCGACGACGCCATGGACGTTATCGCCGAGGAGCATCAGGAGGACCTGCAGATCGCCGGTGTCGGCTCGGGCGATAGCGCGTCGGACGACTCGACGAACGTGCTCAGCTGGTTCGTGCATCGTCAGTACTGGGTCGTCGTGTGGGGCATCGCCTCGTGCGTCATGGCGACCGTGCTGGGAACGGCGCTCGGCTCCGCGCATCTGGTGGTGTTCCCCATGTGCGCCATGCCGCTCGTGCTGCTTGCTGCCTCGCGCATGGTGTCGTTCGTCAAGAACTACTTCCTCGAGTACGACGGCCACGACGACGAGCCCAAACCGTACCTGGGATTCTTCTTCCAGAGCACGGGTATGGGCCTGATCCTTTCGCTTGTTACTTACCTGTGCGCGCAGCTGGTGCGCACCGCCGCGTTCCTCGATGCGCCCATGTTTGAGGAGCAACTCTTTACCGGGTGCTTTAATATCGCTGCCATCATTTGCCTGGTTGGCAACATGAGCGCCGTGATTTACCTGATGGTGCTGTTCTGGCGTGACGAGCATGATCTCAACACGTCGGGCACCGCCATGAACGTTATTGCCGTCATGATCTCGTGCGTAGCGTACTGCGCCGCTGCGGTGCTGCTCACCATGTCGGTCATGGGTTAGGTGGTCGCGTGCAAAATACCAAGCAAAAGTCGGGCACCAAGCAAAAGTTGACCATCGCGGCCATCTTTGGCGCTATGGGTCCCGGTCTGCTGGCGGCGCTTTCGGGCAATGACGCCGGCGGCATTGCAACGTATTCCAGCGCGGGCGCCAGCTATGGCTACAAGATGCTCTGGATGCTTCCCGTCATGACCGTGCTGCTCATCGTGACGCAGGAGACCGCGGCGCGCTGCGGCTGCGTCACGGGCAAGGGCCTGGCATCGCTCATTCGCGAGCGCTTTGGCGTGCGCAAGAGTGTACTTGCTATGGCGGCGCTGTTGATCGCCAACACGGCGGTGACCATTTCGGAGTTTGCGGGCATCGCCAGCGGCCTTGCTCTCTTTGGCGTGCCGGCGAGCATCTCGGTGCCGTTGGTGGCGCTGCTGGTGTGGATGCTTACCATGTCGGGTAGTTTCCAGCGCATCGAGAAGATTTTGCTGCTGGTGAGCTGCGTGTTCGTGACCTATATCGTCGCTGCATTTATGGCTGGCCCCAACTGGGGTGAGGTCGCGGTCGACCTGGTCGTGCCTAACATTCAAAATGACCCCAGCTACGTGTCGCTCGTGGTCGCAACGATCGGTACCACCATCGCGCCGTGGATGATTTTCTTGGCGCAGAACAACGTGGTCGATAAGAACGCGGGCGAGGACGATATCGTGCTGCAGCGCATCGATACCGTGAGCGGCTCGCTTGCCGCCGATGTCATTGCCGGCTTTATTATCATCACGACCGGTACGGTGTTGTTCCCGGCGGGCATTCAGATTAGCGATGCTGCCGATGCTGCCCGTGCGCTGGAGCCTATTGCGGGTCAGTGGTCCACGGTACTGTTTGCCTCGGGCCTGGTCGCGGCGAGCTTCTTGGCTGCCTGCGTGCTGCCGGGCGTTACGTCGAGCGCTATCTGCGAGGCATTTGGCTGGGAGCGCGGTGCCGACCGCAGCTGGGACGAGGCCCCGGTCTATCGCGGCATCATTACGGCCATCATCGGTATCTCTGCCGTGCTGGTGCTTATGCCCGGCGTCGATCTGTTCCAGATTATGATGACCTCGCAGGTCATCAATGGCGTGCTACTGCCCGTGGTTCTGGTGTTCCAGGTGGTTATTGCCGCTGACCGTCACATTATGGGCACTAACCGCAACGGCCGCGTGTGGAATGTGCTCACTTGGGCGACTATCGGTGTGATTACGGTGCTCACGGTCGTCATGTTTGTTCTGCAGGCGATGGGTTACAGCGCTTAGCGCCTCTTTTGGACTCCAAACAGGCCGCAGCGATGGGCTGCGGGCTGTTTTTGTCTGCTATAGGGTGTTAGTTATATGGCAGTGGGCAAAAAATGCCAAATATGAGTACTGTTGCTAAGTGAATAGCATTTACATTCAAGAAGATAATAAACATAACCTATAGTATGTTCATTAAAATTGGCTCCAATACGCCTTAAACCAGTCAGGTTGGCTGCTTCAGGGGGTTGTAGGGTTCGCTCGGACGTCATTTTGGGTGGTTTTGCCTGCTACTAAAATGGTAACAGTACTCATATTTGCCCTTTTTTGCCCACAGACCTTTGAGGGTGCGGCGAAAAGGGCTTGTTTTGATTGTTTGGGGCAGGCGCGAGGCGCGGAAACGATGTCTGGAGCGACGGAGCGGCCTGGAATTCATCCGTAGAGGTCTTCATTGGCTGCGCCAGGAGTGTCCCTAGGTACCGGTACATAAGGAACGTCCCTAACTGCCGGAGGGGGCGTCTGCCGTGGCAGACGCCCCCTCCGGATGTGGGAAGTTTGCGCTGCAGGTTACTTGTCGGTGCCCAACTTGTGCGGCTTGAAGGCAAGCGCATTGATGAGTGCGTCGGTGGCAGACTTGACGGCTGCCGGCTGCGGATCGTTGACGTGATCCTCGGGATGCACGGGCAGGTCCTTCTTGACTGCGTCGTGGATCAAGTTGAGGTACTCAGTCACGCCAGTGGTCGATAGGTGCGTGCCATCGCCATCGAACAGGTCGTTGCGGTTGGCGCTGTATCCGTACCAGTCGATAACGCGCACGTTCTTGTAGCGCGTGGCGGCGTTGGCGATGGCCTGGTTGGTAGAGCCAACCCACGGCTGCGGGCTGCGCGTGTTCACAAACACCACAATACGCTTATCTCCCGCATCGGCCATGATGGCGTCGATCTGGTCGTCGGTTACCAAGCCGTTGGTGCCCAGGGCAAAGACCACGATCTTGCCGGCAAGGTTCTGCTGGATATAGCCCTCAAATGTCGCGCGCCCCGCATCAAACTGGCGGCCCTTTTCGGCATCGATATGGCTGTGCGGGAACACGCCGTCAAAGGTGTCTACGGCACGCAGCGACACGGAGTCGCCGATCATAAGCAGATCGTAGGAGCCATCGGGGAAGCCGTCGTTGTCCTTGTCGGTGTCGTCGGCCGCCTGCTGGTCGGTGGGCGCGGTGTTCTTGGCTTCCTTGTTCAGAACTTCGGCGCCCTCGCCGCTCAGCGCAGACGTCTCGGGCACAAAGATCAGGCCGCCCAGTGCAACGACCAACACGACAGCGTAGGCTGCGCAGACAGGGATGTGCGTGCGTGCCCAGTTGGCGGGCGTGGTGGTGCCATCGCGGAATTCGGCGACGGTGCGCCCAAAGGCGCCCTTCCTAAACGGAGTCTCGATAAAGCGATAGCAGCACTCTGCCACGGCGACCACCAACAACACCTGCAAAATGTACTGCCACCACGGCGTATCGTTGATGTTGGCGACCGGGTTCATGAGGAGCAGCAGCGGATAGTGCCACAGGTAGATGCTGTAGGAGCGCTTGCCAACCCACACGAGTGGCTCGGCGGATAGCGCGCGGGCAACCATTCCCTGGGGCTGCACGCAGGCCGCGATGACCATGAGCGTGAGGATCGAGCACAGCAGCGTGCCTCCGCGATACTGGAAGGCGGTGTAGCCGTTGGTGAGCGCGACCATGGCGGCAAGGCCAACCAGACCCACGACGCCCAACACATCGATGGATGCGGGCGAGGACCAAAAACGCACGAGGGCGCTCGGCTGTGCCGGGGCGGTCTCGGCTGCTTCGTCGGCCTTCTCGCCAGGCTTGCCCTCGGCGTTCTTGCCGTGCTTGGCGGCGCCAGCTAGGCGATTGAGCCCCAAACGACGAGCGAGACGCACCGGCGCCAGGTCGCGATCGGGGATAAAGGCCATCCAGGCACCCAGCAGCAGCGAGAACACACGGGTGTCGGTGCCGTAGTACACGCGGCTGGGGTCGGCGGCGGGGTTATAGAGCACCATCATGGCGAGGGCAGATACCGCGGCAAGGCCCAGAACCACGCGGCGCGTGTTGGGTTTGCTCACATGCATGGATACCATGGCAAACAGCAGTGGCGGCCAAATCAGGTAGAACTGTTCCTCGATGGCAAGCGACCAAAAGTGCGTGAGCGGCGAGGGGTCGCCCAGAGCATTGAAGTACGAGACGTTTTGGGCAATCTGCCACCAGTTGTTGAAGAACAACAGCGACGGCAGGATGTCGGGGCGCATCTTGGTGAGCATCACGTGGTTGAAGACGGTGCACAGAGCACAGGTCACCACCACGACGGTCACCACGGCGGGGACCAGGCGACGGATGCGGCGGATCCAGAAGCTCTTGAGGTCGATGCGGCCGGTCTTAGCGACTTCGTTGAGCAGCAAGCGCGTGATCAGATAGCCCGAAAGCACAAAGAAGATCGTGACGCCGAGCAGGCCGCCCTGAGCCCACGTGAGGTTAAGGTGATAGAGCACCACCGCGACGACGGCGAGCGTACGCAGGCCGTCGAGTGCAGGGATGTAGCGGGACTTGGGGCGAGCAGGCGTCTGCTCCGCGGCGGGAGTGTTGGCGCGGCCCGCGTTGTTGGCAGAAGCGCGATGGGGGCTCGTGGTGCGTCGCGGCTCGTTGGCACGGCGTTCGCTCTTCACGCGTTCGTGCGGCGCCGGCTCGTTGCCCGTGCGGCGTCGACCGCGCGAGCCCGATTGCGAGAATTGTTCCATAAAACATCATCCAATGACGAGAATAATCAGCACGTATTCATTGTAGCTGCCTGCTCCTGTGAATGCTTGCTGCTGGCGCAACCTCAAGCGCGCGTCCACATCAAAGTGAACTAAAGTTATAGGGGGTGCGAGAGTGCACGATCGACGGCCGACGGTGGGCATAAGGCCCGCAGATGAGGAGGTTTCCATGGCAGATCGCGGCATCGTTGCGGTGTTCGGCAGCATGAACATGGACCTTTCGGTGGCGTGCGAGCGCATACCGCGTGCGGGCGAGACCGTCGGCGGCAGCGGGTTTATCACCAACGCCGGCGGCAAGGGCGCCAATCAGGCCGTAGCTGCCGCGCGTATGGGCGCGTGCACGCACATGATCGGCGCGGTCGGTCGCGACGCGTTCGGCGCATCGCTCGTGGTGGGGCTCCAAGACACCGGCGTGGACTGTGACTTTGTAGTGCATCGCGATGACGTGGAGACGGGAACGGCGACCATCATTCGCTGCGAGGGCGACAACCGCATCGTACTGTCACCGGGCGCCAACCATGCGCTTGCGGGCGCGGACGTTGCCCGCGCGCTGAGGCGTCTGGTGGCCCATGAGCTCGACGGCGACGCCAGCGAGATTGCCCCGGCTGCCGGAAGCGTCTTTATCGCCCAGGGCGAATGTGACCTTGCGGCGACGGCCGAGGCGCTTGTTTGTGCTCACGAGCTGGGGTTCTATACGGTCTTTAATCCAGCGCCTGCCTGCGAGCTGCCTGCGGAGGTCTGGCCTGCGGTCGACCTGGTCTGCCCCAACGAGACCGAGTGCCAGGTTCTGACGGGCATTCTGCCCACGGATGATGCAAGCTGCGTCGCGGCGCTCAATGCGCTGCTCGACAAGGGTGCCGGGGCTGCGGTCATCACGTTGGGCGGTGCCGGCTCGGTTACGCTCGGCGATGGCGGTGAGCTGCTGCGCATGCCGGCACTTTCGAGTACGGTAGTCGATACCACGGCCGCCGGCGATACGTTTATCGGCGCGTTGGCGGCGGCTCGCCTAGAGGGCCTGCCGCTCTTTGAGTGCATGGCCGCGGGTGCTCGCGCCTCGGCAGTGACGGTGTCGCGCCTGGGCGCTCAGCAATCGATTCCCACGCGCGCCGAAGTTGAACATTGGTTTGGTTAAACGATAAAGACGGAGAAGCGGAGTAGAACAATGACAACCAAGAAGCTGATCCTTGATCTGGATATGGGTGTGGACGATGCGATGGCGCTGGCCTATGCCATCGCGAGCCCCGAGGTGGAGCTCGTGGGCATCACCACGTGCTTTGGCAACGTGCGCGTCGAGCAATCGGCGCACAACTGCCTTGCGGTGCTCGATCTGCTGGGTCGCCCCGAGGTTCCGGTGTACCTGGGTGCCGACCGTCCTCTGCAGGCGACTGAGCCCTATACGCCGCCGGCGTCCACCGCGCTCATTCACGGCAAGAACGGCATCGGCGGCGCGAGCGTGCCCGCGTCGCCCTACGAGCCGGTGGGGGCGACCTCGGCCGACGGCAACGCTGCGGTCGATTATCTGATCGATGCCGCGCGCACCTATGGTCCCGATCTGGTCTACGTAGCGACTGGCCCGCTCTCCAACCTGGCGCTCGCCCTGGAGCGCGATGCGGCGGCGATGATGTCCATCGGCCGCGTGGTCGTGATGGGCGGCGCCCTTACCGTGCCCGGCAACGTGAGCGCGGGCGCCGAGGCCAATATGGCGAGCGACCCCGAGGCAGCCGACGCGGTGCTGCGCTCGGGCCGTAAGCTCACCATGGTGGGTCTGGACGTGACGCATCGCGTGGTGCTCACACGCCGCGACATTGCCGGCTGGACGGGCTCGGGCACCATGGCGGGCTGCGCATTTGCGAGCATGGTCGAGCACTACATTGGCTCGTACGAGATGAACGCACCCTACCTGGGTGGTTGTGCGCTGCACGATCCGCTGGCCGTTGCCGTGGCGATCGACCCCACGCTCGTAGGTGCGCTCGGCTGCAACCTGCGTGTTGATCTGCTGGGCGAGTACCGCGGTCGCACCATCTGCGATGAGCGCCGCCTGTCCGATCCGGACAAGAGCGCGCTTGTGGCACTGACCGTGGATGCTCCGCGCTTCCTGTCCGAGTTCAAGACGCGTATGGCCAGTGTCCTTGGCTAAGTTGTCTTTTTGGACGGGGCTTTTTTGACTGGTATGATTGGTACGACCATTCGAACCAGCTAAAAGAGCCCCGTCCCAATTTGACTATCGAGAGGATCTGCCATGGAGCGCATCGCCAGCTTTTCCGTTGATCATCTGCTGCTTGAGCCCGGCGTGTATGTGAGCCGCATCGACCGCGATCCGGCGACCGGTGCTGCCGTCACCACGTTTGACCTGCGCCTGACCACGCCCAACAAGGAGCCGGTCATGAACACCGCCGAGTGCCACACCATCGAGCACCTGGGTGCAACGTTCTTGCGCAATCATGCCGAGTGGTCGGGCCGCATTGTCTACTTTGGCCCCATGGGCTGCCGCACGGGCTTTTACCTCGTTGTGTTTGGCGAGCTGACGAGCGAGGAGATCCTGCCGCTCGTGCGTGAGCTGTTCGAGTTTGTCGCCGACTTTGAGGGCGATGTCCCCGGTGCCGCTCCCGAGGAGTGCGGCAACTACCTGGACCAGAACCTTCCCATGGCTAACTGGCTCGCGCGCCGTTACCTCGACCGCGACCTGGCCGATATCGACGAGAAGCACCTGCACTATCAGCAGGCATAAGGGCTTTATCGCCCAAAACGCGCGCATTGGGCGCCTTCGCTTATGTGAACTGCACCCCAAAACTTGGACGGCTTAAATAAGAACTACGCCGCAAGGGA
>CATZMG010000024.1 GCA_958421655.1 uncultured Collinsella sp. | reverse complement strand
CCCCATGCACCACGGCGTTCGTGCCGGCGCGCTCCATATGAAAACTGACTGGCACCAGATCGTGACGGCAGGCGATGAGCTTGCCGTCGATGCGCCGCTCACCGATAAATCATCCATCATCTGCCGCACCGGTATGCTTATGCTCGCGAGCGGAACGGGTGCCTGGCGCGTGCGCGATACCATGAATCGCGTCGCCGCCGTACTCGGTGTGACCATCCACGTTGACTTAAGTCTCCTGTCGTTTGAGTGTACTTGCATCGAAGATGGTCACTGCTTTAATGAGGTTGTCAGCTTGCCCACAACGGGCGTCAATACCCATCGCATTTGGATGATGGAGAGCTTCCTAAAGGAAATCGAGACATATGGTCGCCGTTTTACGGTGCATGAGTATCACGAGATGCTCAAGACCGTTGAGAGTTCAAAACCTGATTACGCGCCTTGGCAACAGGGCCTTGCGGCGGCCTGCGCCTGTGGCGCCTTTGTCTTTTTACTTGGTGGCGGTCCTATTGAGATGGCATGCGCGTTCGTGGGCGCGGGTGTCGGCAACTTTGCCCGCTCCCATATTCTCAAGCAAGGCCTTGGTCAGTTCAGCGCGCTGACGACCGGCGTTGCGCTCGCTTGCGTTTCGTATCTGCTGGCATTGCTCGGCCTTGGCCAGGTCATACCGGGGGCAATGTCGCACCAAGAAGGCTATATCGGCGCCATGCTCTTTGTGATTCCCGGCTTTCCACTCATTACGGCAGGCCTCGACATCGCTAAGCTCGACATGCGAAGCGGTATCGAGCGCCTTTCATATGCCGTATCGATTATTGTGATGGCGACCCTCGTAGGTTGGATGGTTGCCGAGTGTGTTGGCCTGGCGCCGGACGACTTTGCCCCACTGGGCCTTTCGCCGCTTGCCCTTACGCTCCTGCGCGTGGTGATGAGCTTCGTTGGCGTATTCGGCTTCTCGGTGATGTTCAACAGCCCGGTAAAGATGGCCGCGGCAGCTGGGTTGATCGGCGCCGTGTCCAATACCCTGCGTCTGACCCTTGTCGATGCGCCGACGATGATTCCCTTCCTGGGCCTCAGCACGGGAATGCCTCCCGAGGCAGCAGCGTTTATCGGCGCGCTGGTATCGGGGCTGCTCGCAAGCTTGGCTGAAGTCAAGCTCACCTACCCGCGCATCGCCCTCACGGTGCCTTCGATTGTCATTATGGTGCCGGGCTTGTATCTGTATCGCTCGATGTATTACATGTGCACCTTCGACACGGTCAATATGCTCGGCTGGTTTGTGCGCGCAGTGCTCATCGTAGCGTTTCTGCCCGTTGGACTGGGTGTGGCGCGTACGCTCACCGACCCTCGCTGGCGCCACACCAGCTAATTGGTACAAGGGGGACAGGTTACTTTGCACCAAATGAGTTGCGGTGAAATAGGGACTGAATTGCTGCTTAAAGGGTCAAAACAGTCCGTATTCCACCGCAACTTATGGGGTCGGGGGATTATCGGTGCCCTGCATCTTCATAAACTCAACGCTTACGAAGCGCATGCGTTTCGTGCTAGGCTGGTTCCACCACATAAGTAGTCGCAGACGCGCGTACCACGGGCGGGCGAGATGAAGTTCCAACAGCTCCATCTTGCCCGCCCGTTTTTGTTGCGTGGCGCCGCGGTACAACACAGAGAGGAATCTGCCCTTTATGCCTATCAACAAACGAGAGAGCCTGCTGTTCACCTTTATCATGTGCTTTTGCATGGTGCTCTGGATGAGCATCTACAACGTTGCCCTGCAGCACGGGGCCATCAACGGCGAGGTCGTTGCCACTGCGTGGCTCGGCTTCCCCGTTGCCTACATTTTTGCCATGTGCTGCGACTGGTTCGTCGCCAGCCCGCTCGCCAAGGGTTTCGCCTTTAAGTACTTGGTCACGCCGGGCAAGAGCTCGCCACTTGCCATGACGCTCGCCGTCAGCTCCTGCATGGTCGTTCCCATGGTCATCATCATGTCGCTGTACGGTGCCTGTGAGGGTCTGACGCACATGCCCGGCGGCATCCTTGCGAACCTGTATTCCGTGCCCGCGATCTGGATGATCAACATCCCGCATAATTTTGTGATGGCGCTGCCGTGGAACCTTTTGGTAGCCGGTCCGATTTCCCGCTTCGTCTTCCGTCGCGCCTTCCCTGTGGGGACGGTTTTCGAGGAGGAGCATGCCGAGCTCTTGGAGCAGGCTATGGCTCCTGAGTGCGAGTAGCTCGCTTAGGGATCTGCTGAGCGCGGGCGACTTGCTTGGTTGGAGCCCTAAGCGTGGATAGCTCTCTCGGCGACATCGCGGGCGTGAGCGGTGCACATGACCGGAGGGCCCGTGCTGCTCCGTTGCCCGACGTGCTAGCGCGCAGAACAATCTGTTGGTGCATTCGGCGGCTGCTGAAGCGTTTCGGCAGCCGCTTTTTATACGGAGTTTAAATACAACAGACTGTTGTATTACGTAGAGTGGTATATCTCTAGCAGGAAAAATGCGAGAGACGGAGCATTATGGCGTTGCTAGTAGGACTGGACGTAGGGTCGACGACGACCAAAGTTTACGCGATGCACGAGGATATGACCGAGGCGTGGTGGGGATATCGCCGCCACGGGGCGTGTCAGACAGCGAGCGTGCGCGCCATGCTCGGCGAGCTCGCCGAGCGCTTTCCCCATGAGTCGCTGCGCGTTGCGGTGACCGGCTCGGGTGCGCGCGATATCGCGACCGCGCTGGGCGCCTCGTACGTTCAGGAGGTGGTCGCCAACGCGCTCGCGATCAGCAGGTTCTATCCGCAGACGCGCTGCGCCATCGAGCTGGGCGGCCAAGACGCCAAGATGATCTTCTTCCGCACCAACGATAAGGGAGACATCGAGGTTGCCGACATGCGCATGAACGGCTCGTGCGCAGGCGGTACCGGTGCATTTATCGACGAGATGGCAAAGCTCATGGGGGTCGGCACCGAATCGGGCGAGTTCGAGCAGCTCGCAAGCCGGGGAACGACCGTCCACGAGGTCTCGGGCCGCTGCGGCGTGTACGCAAAGACCGATATCCAGCCGCTGCTCAACGAGGGCATTCCTACCACCGACCTGGCGCTTTCGGCGCTTCACGCGGTCGCCCGCCAAACGATCGGCGGTCTGGCCCAGGGTATCGACATCGAGCCGCCGGTAATCTTCGAGGGCGGTACGCTCGCCTACAACCCCACGCTGGTCCGCGTGTTCCGGGAGCAACTGAATCTATCGGACGATCAGGTTATCGTCCCGCGCGATCCGCAGATCATGGTCGCGCGCGGTGCCGCCCTGTCGCTGACCGACATGTTCGCATCGTCCCAACCGATCGACCTTCCCGACGCTTTTGTCCGGCTGGATAAGCTCGAGACGGTCGCGCCCGCAAGCGGGGAGGGACGTCTTGCCCAGCCCTTTTTTGCCACACCTGCCGAGCAGGCGGATTTTACGGCACGCCATGGCAAAGAGACGCCGGCAAAGGGTCCGGATGCGTATGCGCCCGGAGAGACGGTGCGTGTGGCGCTCGGTATCGATTCGGGGAGCACGACGACCAAGTTCGCCCTGGTCGATGAGGCGGGTGAGCTTGTCGATTCGTTCTACGCGTCTAATAACGGCAGACCGCTCGACGTCGCCCAACAGGGTCTTGTCAGCTTGAAGAACCGCTGGGAGACAGCGGGAGTCACGCTTGCGATCGATGCCGTGGGCACCACGGGATACGGCGAGGAGCTTTTCGCGCGCGCGTTCCACGCCGACTACCATACGGTCGAGACGGTCGCGCACGCCCGCGCCGCGTGCGCATGCGTTCCCGATGCGACCTTCGTGCTCGACATCGGCGGACAGGATATGAAGGCCATCTGGCTCAACCACGGCGTGCTGACCGATATCGTCGTCAACGAGGCGTGCTCTGCGGGCTGCGGCTCGTTCCTCGAGGGTTTTGCCAAAAACCTCGGAATAGCCGTTGAGGATATCGCGACCGAGGCATTTTCGTCCAAAGCCCCCGCCGTTCTCGGCAGCCGCTGCACGGTGTTCATGAGCAGCAGCGTCGTTTCCGAGCAGCGGCGCGGTAAGGGTCCGGGCGACATCATGGCCGGTCTCTGCCGTTCGATTATCGAGAACGTGTTCACCAAGGTCATTCGCGTTTCAAATCTCAACCGTCTGGGCGACAAAGTCGTTGTCCAGGGCGGCACGTTCCGAAACGACGCGGTGCTGCGCGCATTCGAGCAGTATCTGGGCAAACCCGTCACGCGTGCGCCCCACCCGGGGCTGATGGGCGCTATCGGTATCGCCCTGCTCGCGCGCGAGGAATGCCGCAAGGGCGACGCCGGCACGTCGTTTATCGGGCTCGATGCCGTGGAGCGCTTCGAGCATCGCGAGTTCGGCGGCGTTACCTGCCGTCGGTGCAACAACCGCTGCCAGCGCGCGGTCGTGGCATTTGGCGACGGCTCGCTTTACGTCACGGGCAATCGCTGCCCGCGCGGCGGCGCCATCTCATGGGATGAGCTCGTGCGCGAGGTTCCCGCGGCGGAGGAGCTGCGTCCGCAGGGTGCTTGCGAGGCACAGGCACCCGGCACGGGGCGCGACCGGACCGCGGCTGCCCCCAATCTCTTTGTCGACCGCGAGAAGCTGCTGTTCGAGTCGTACCCCACGGTTCCCGTCAGCGGGGGGCGCGATGTCACGATCGGCATTCCCCGTGTGCTCGAGTTCTGGGACACCATGCCGTTCTGGTCGACGTTCTTCAGCACGCTCGGCTTTAAGGTGCGCGTCTCGGGACGCAGCACCAAGGCGATGTACGAGCGCGGTCTGGCGCACGTCACATCCGACACCGTGTGCTTCCCGGCCAAGCTCGTCCACGGGCACATCCGCAATCTCGTCGACGCCGGCGTCGACCGCATCTTCATGCCCATCATCACGACGGTGCCCACCGAAAACACCGCCTCTACCAGCGAGTGGATGTGCGCCGTCGTAAAGGGATACCCCTACGTGATGCGCAATTCCGATAACCCGGAGGAGCGTTTCGGCGTTCCGTTCGATACGCCGCTGTTCCACTGGTACGATGAGGGCGACCGAAACCGCCAGCTCAAGGCGTGGTGCAAGGAGACCTTCGATATCGATGCCGACCTGGTTGCCAAGGCGACCGAGCAGGCGGACCGCGCGCAGGAGACGTTTGAGAACCAGCTGCAGCTGCGCGGCAGGCAGGTGCTCGAGAACGTGCGCGAGGACGGCGGCTACGCGGTGGTGATCGCTTCGCGCCCGTACCACAACGACCCGCTGGTCAACCACGGGCTGCCCAAGCTCTTCTCTGAGCGCGGCATCCCCGTGCTGACGCCCGATGCGGTGCCGGGGGTCTGCAACGTCGATCTTTCCAACAGCCGCATCGACATCGTGAACAACTACCATGCGCGCATGCTGTCGTGCGCGGTCATCGTCGCATCGACGCCCGAGCTCGAGCTCGTGCAGATGGGCAGCTTCGGCTGCGGCCACGATGCGTATCTCACCGACGAGATCGCGCGCATGATGGGCGAGATGGGCTCCAAGGTTCCGATGATGATCAAGCTCGATGAGAGCGACGTCGCCGGTCCCATGGGCATTCGCGTGCGTTCGTTTATCGAGTCGGTCAACCGTCGTCGCGCGGAGGAGCGTGCCGAGGGCGCCCGGGTGCACGCGGTCCATCCGCTCGACGACCCGTATAAGGTCAAGTACACCAAGCGCGACCGGCACGACAAGATCGCGCTGGTCCCCAACACCTCCCATGCGTTCTGCAGGCTCATGACCGCGGCGATGCGCAATCAGGGCGTGCGCGCCGAGGCCCTTGATATCGGGCGCGAGGATGCCATCCGCCTGGGCAAACGCTATGTGCACAACGACATCTGCTTCCCCGCGCAAATCGTGATCGGCGAGGCGCTCGCGGCACTCGAGAGCGGTAAGTACGACCCGCACGACGTCGCCGTGGTGACTGGCAAGTATATCGGCGACTGCCGCCTGACGCACTACATGCCCCTGCTGCGCCGCGCGCTCGACGACGCGGGATACGACTATGTCCCGGTGCTCACCAACGACGACGTCGATGCCCACAATGCGCATCCGGGCTTCAAGCTCGGCCTTGGCCCGAGCATCCAGATCGCCTACGGTCTTCCCATGATCGATGCCCTCGAGGCCATGCTTAGGCGCATCCGTCCCTACGAGCTCGAGAAGGGCGCGGCGGACGCTGCGTTCGACCGCGCGCTCGATGAGGTTATCGAGGGCATGGAGCGCTCCGGGCTGAGAGGCCAGGCGACGGGCTTCAAACGCGCGCTTGCGATCATGGACGCCGTTCCGTACGACCGCTCGAACCCGCATCCGACCGTTCTCATCGTGGGCGAGTACCTGCTCAATTTCCATCTCGGCGCCAACCACGAGATCGAGCGCTACCTCGAGGACAACGGGCTCGAGGTCATCGAGGCGCGCATGACCGACGTGATCCGCAAGACCTATTTCTACAAGCATGCGCAGTCGCGCGAGTTCCACGTCGACCTGTCGCTGCCCGAAAAGGCCTGGTACGCCACGGCGGACAACCTGTTCGAGCTCGCGCACGACCGTTGCGACCGCCTGGGCGCGGCGAGCCCGCTCTACGAGCCGCCGACGCGCATGCCCGAGCTCGTGCGCGCGAGCGATAAGATCCTGCACCATACGTTCGATGCGGGCGAGGGCGTGCTGATTCCGGCGGAGATTCTCGAGCACGCCAAGCGCGGCTGCCGCAACTTCGTGATCCTGCAGCCGTTCGGGTGTCTGCCCAACCATGTCGTGGGGCGCGGGCTCATCCATGCGCTCAAGGAGCAGTATCCCACGGCGCAGTTCCTGCCGCTCGACTACGATCCCGACGTGAGCTTCGCCAACGTGGAGAACCGTCTTCAGATGCTCATCATGAACGCCAAGGCGCAGGGGTGCGGTGAGGCGCATGGCGAGACCGCGTAAGGACGCCGATGCGCCCGATGCACGCACCCGTATCATCGAGGCGTTTTGGGAGCTCATCGAGAACAACAGCATCTTCGAGCTGTCGGTTGGCGAGGTGACCCGCGCCGCCCAGTGCAATCGCGGAACGTTTTACTACTATTTTCACGATTTCGATGAACTCGTCGCCATCGCCATAGCCCAGCTGCTGCAGGATAACGAGCTCATCACCGATGCCCTCTGGCATTTTTCGAGCGAGGGCGACCTTTCGGCGTTCGACCGGCGCGACGTCCGCTGCCTGCTGCGGCGCATCGTCATCACCATGAGGGCGGGTGCCGCCGAGCAGGTCGAGCAGGGCATCCATACGATCATCATCGACCGCGTGAGAGAGATCGTCCACCCCGACGGAGAAGAGCTCAAGGCAGATTCGAGCTTTGCGGTGGGCTTTCTGGTCTCGGGCATCATGGGCTTTGTGATGGCGGTCGGCTTTGCCCGGGAGGGCGGCGAGGAGATAGACCTCGAGCAGCTGGGGGACAGCGCGTGCGCGTACCTGAGGGCGGTCGCCATGCAGACGGTTGAAACGGTCGCGCAAGTCGAGGGCGTCGATACATCCGAGCTGCTCGAACGCGTCTCCAAGGAGGCCGATGCCTATCGCGCATCGCGTGCGACGAGTCCCGACGTGGTGAAAGACGTCTAGGGTTTCTCTTGCGGGGCGCCCGTCGCGCATCGCGCGGTGAGTCCCGCGATGCGGTCATAACCTGCATTCATGTGAGCCGGGTTTATAGATATTCCTCCAGCTGTTAACATATACTCCATATGGGTAAAGAGACCAAAGCGCTGCCGCGGGGCGGCGCTTTGCGTTTGAAAAAACTAGCTCGTCTAAGAGGAACTAGCATGTTAGACCGTTTTACCGATCGTGCGCGTAAGGTCATGTCCATGGCCAAGCAAGAAGCGCTCGATCTTCATTCAAATAAGGTGGGCACCGAGCACCTGCTGCTCGCGCTTGCCAAGGAGGACGAGGGCATTGCCGCCGAGGCGCTGCGTTCGCTCGACATCTCCTATGATGACATCATGGATACTCTCAAAGAGGTCCAGACCACGGTTCCCGAGCCCAGTGAGGAGACCGAGGCGGCCAAGCTCGCCTTTACGCCGCTCGTCATTAGCGTGATGGAGCGTTCATTCCGCGTGGCGCGCGAGAACAACCAGACCTACGTGTCGACCGAGCACTTGCTGATCGGCATCGTCGAAGAGGGCAACGGCATGGCCATGGACATCCTCATGCGCCTGGGTGTGTCGTCCGCCTCCATCAAAAAGGCTATCGAGAAACTCACCGCCAAGGACCAGGACAAGAAGCGTCCGCTCGCCGGCGCCGGTGCTGGTCGTCCCGGTGCGGGCCTGCCGTTCTTTAGCGGCTCGGATACCTCTCAGCAAAGGGGGGGTGGCACCGATACGCTTAAGCAGTTCGCGACCAACCTCACGCAGAAGGCGCGCGACGGCGAGCTCGACCCTGTAATTGGTCGCGAAAAGGAAGTCCAGCGTATGATGGAAATTCTTTCGCGCCGCACCAAGAACAACCCGCTCATTCTGGGCGACCCCGGCGTGGGCAAGACGGCCATCGTCGAGGGCCTGGCTCAGCAGATTGCAGCCGGCAACGTGCCCGAGAACCTCATGAACCAGAATATCTGGACGCTCGACCTGCCGGGCCTCGTGGCGGGCGCCAAGTATCGCGGCGAGTTTGAGGAGCGCCTCAAGAACGTGATCCAGGAGGCCACCGAAGCTGACGACGTCATCCTGTTTATTGACGAGATGCACACCATCATCGGTGCCGGCTCTGCCGAGGGCTCCATCGACGCGAGCTCCATGCTCAAGCCCGTTCTCGCACGCGGTGCTTTCCAGATCATCGGTGCCACCACGGCCGAGGAGTTCCGCAAGTACCTCACCAAGGACCCGGCCTTCGAGCGTCGCTTCCAGACCATCGATGTCGAGGAGCCGAGCGTCGAGGACACGGTCAAGATCCTGACCGCGCTCAAGCCGCGCTACGAGGAGCACCACCATGTGCGCTATACGCAGGGTGCTATCGAGGCCGCCGCGAACCTCTCCGACCGCTACATCCAGGATCGCTTCCTGCCCGATAAGGCCATCGACCTCATTGACGAGGCCGGCGCCCGCGCCCGCATCGCCGCCAACCGCGCGCCCGAGCCGGTGCGCGAGGCCGAGCATCGCGTGGAGGAGCTTAAGGCCGCCGCGCAGGAGGCCACCGAGAGCGACGACATGAACAAGGCCGCCGAGATCACCGAGCAGCAAAAGGCTGCCGAGATTGAGCTCGCCGAGGCCAAGGCTGCCTGGACGGCCGAGCTCGACGCCAGCCCGCTCACCATCGATGTCTCCCAGATTGCCGACATCGTGTCCGTGACCTCGGGCGTGCCGGTGTCCTCGCTCACCGAGAGCGAGAGCCGCCGCCTGCTGCAGGCCGAAAGCGTGCTCAAGACGCGCATCATCGGTCAGGACGAGGCCGTCGAGGCCGTTGCCAAGGCCGTGCGCCGCAGCCGCTCGCCGCTCAAGGACCCGCGTCGCCCCGGCGGCAGCTTTATCTTCCTGGGCCCCACCGGCACGGGCAAAACCGAGCTCGCCAAGACGCTCGCCGAGTATCTCTTTGGCAGCAAGGACGCGCTCATCAGCTTCGATATGTCGGAGTTTGGCAGTGAGTTCGAGGTCTCCAAGCTCATCGGTAGCCCCCCGGGCTATGTGGGCCACGACGAGGGCGGCCAGCTCACCAAGGCTGTTCGCCGTCACCCGTACTCGGTCGTGCTGTTCGACGAGATCGAGAAGGCGCACCCCGACATCTTCAATATCCTGCTGCAGGTGTTGGAGGAGGGCCGTCTGACCGATAGCCAGGGCAAGACGGTCGACTTCCGCAATACGGTGATCATCATGACGTCAAACGTGGGCGCCCGCGAGATCGCGCAGGATGCGAGCGTTGGCTTTGGCACCACCGGCGAGCAGAGTCTCACGTCGAGCGAGATCAAGGGCCGTGCGATGGGCGAGCTCAAGCGCCTGTTCCGCCCCGAGCTGCTCAACCGTATCGACGATATTGTGGTGTTCCAGAAGCTCTCGGGCGAGAATCTCACCAAGATTGCGCACCTGCTGGTGGACGATCTGCGTCAGCGTTTGATTGCCAACGGCATGAACATCAAGCTCACCGATGCGGCCTATGACAAGATCGTGGCCGAGGGCACCGACCTCACCAACGGTGCGCGTCCGCTGCGCCGCGCCATTCAAAAGCTCATCGAGGACCCGCTGTCCGAGGAGCTCCTGGCCGGCGAGTGGGGCGAGGGCGATACCGTCCTGTGCGACGTGGCCGATGGCAAGTTTGTCTTTAGCCACGGCACGGGCGAGATCCCGGCACCGCGTCAGGCGGGCACGCTCGGTGGCGATACCGCCCCGGCGGCACCGCACACCGGCAACGCCGCGCCCGTGAGCGGCGGCGTGACCTCGGGCCCCGGCGGCATGATGCAAGCCGGTTCCGGCGCGCTGTAGGGCGTAACATAGCTTTGCGAAGGGGCACTCCTGTCGGGGCGCCCCTTTTTTATGAGTAAATGGTGCTATACTCGAAATATAAATATGTATAGCAGAAGGAGCTAGCATGCCAATATCGGTACTCGACTCACGGCCGGTCCAGATGAATGTGCGCATGGATCGCCAACTCAAAGAGGCTGGGGACGCCGTGCTGGCGCATATCGGCATGACGCCGTCACAAGCTGTGAGGGAGCTGTGGCAGTACTTGACCGAGAACGGTCATATGCCCGTCGCAAAAAAGAATGATGACGAAGTCCTGCCTGACGACATACGATCGAAGGCGAGTTCGTCCCGCGTCTCGGAAGGGGCTGCGTTAATTTCGAATTTTTATGAGCGGTTCTCGATTCAGAGGCCGAGCCCCGATGAAGCCTTTGATTACGACGAGTTATACGATCAAATGATGAGCGAGAGATTCAGCGATTGGATCGAATTATGAGCGGCGTCGGAACGAAACGTGTGCTCAAGCTGTTGATCGACACGAACGTCTGGCTAGATTACTTTCTCGCTCGCACGAATGCGACCAGGCCGATAGTCGAGCTCCTTTCTCGCGCGGCGGAAGCGGAGGATATCGTCCTCTTCTCGTCCTCCCTGTCTGTCAAAGACGTCTATTACATTCTGGGAAGGACGATGAAGGCCGACGCCCGCCGTGAGGGGGCTCTCACTCCCGAAGCCATCGCCGGTGCCGACGAGACAGCGTGGGCGTGCGTTCGCCTGATTCGGCAAAAGTCGATTATTGCCTCGGTCGGTGCAGACGAGGTCTTCGACTCCTTTGTGTTCAAGTATCATCACAACGACTTTGAGGACGACCTGATGCTGGGCGTCGCCAATCGCATTGATGCCGATTACGTCGTGACAGAGGACAAAAATCTCATCAAACATACCAATGGTGTATGCATTAATGTTCAACAGGCGTTGAAGTTGGTTGAAGGGTCCAACGTCCCTTCGGCACGGCCCGTCTAACCTGCTTTATCTTGATAAAGTGGCGTTTCCTCGCCGTTAGCCGATGATGCGAGGGCGCTCGGCGTTTTCGACTGGTTTATGCACGCAAAGTCTGGGAATATACAAGTCGCATGTCTTACTGTCTAACCAGTTGCGCCAAGGAGGCACCATGGACTACAAGATTACCGGTTACGAGCCCGCCCAGCTGTTCCATTTCTTTGAGGAGGTCAGCGCGATCCCCCGTGGGTCTGGCAACGAGAAGGGCATCAGCGATTTCCTGGTCGCGTTTGCCAAGGAGCGCGGTCTCGATGTGTACCAGGACGAGGTCTACAACGTCATCATTCGCAAGCCCGCATCTGCCGGCGCCGAGAATGCCCCGACCGTGATGCTGCAGGGCCACATCGACATGGTGTGCGACAAGCTGGGCTCCGTCGAGCACGACTTTACGACTGATGGTATCGACCTGGTCGTCAAGGACGGCGTCCTCACCGCTAACGGCACCACTCTGGGCGCCGACAACGGTATTGCCGTCGCTCTGATGCTCACTGTTCTCGATGACGATTCGATCGTTCACCCCGCCCTCGAGTGCGTATTCACCACCGACGAGGAGACCGGCCTGGTCGGCGCCGAGACGCTCGACAAGTCCCAGATTAGCGCCCGCACCATGATTAACCTTGACTCCGAGGAAGAGGGCGTTGCTACCGTCAGCTGCGCCGGCGGTGTCGTCGTTACCTACACCTGCCCGATCGCGCGCGAGCACAAGACCGGTAGCGCCCTCACGCTCGACATCTCCGGCCTGCTGGGCGGCCACTCCGGCAGCGATATTAACCTGGAGCGCGGCAACGGCAACCTCATCATGGCCCGCATCATCGACCGCCTGATGGTTGCCGGCGAGCCCGCCATCGTTAGCTTTAACGGCGGCACCAAGGACAACGCCATCAACCGTGAGTGCAAGGCCGAGCTGGTCTACGCCGACCACGCTGCAGCCGAGGCCGCGGCCCAGATCGCAAAGGGCATCATCGCCGACGTTACTGCCGAGCTCGAGGTCTTCGACCCCGGCTTTACCTGCACGGTTGAGATTGCCGACAACACTGAGGTCGAGGCCATGGACGAAAAGTCCGCACTTGCCCTTATTCGCGCTCTGCGTCTTGCCCCCAACGGTGTGATCCGCCGCAATGTCGCCACCGACGGCTCCGTCGAGGTTTCCTCCAACATCGGCGTGGTTGCCACCTCTGACGACCAAGTCAAGATCATGCTGTCCCCGCGCTCCTCGATCACCTCGCTGCAGAACGAGTTCAAGGACCGCCTGCAGATGCTGGCCGATGTCCTGGGATTCGACGCCAAGTTTGAGTTCGAGTATCCCGGCTGGAGCTATGCCGAGCATTCGCCGGTCCGCGACATCTTTGTCGAGAGCTATCGCGAGCTCTTTGGCTCCGAGCTACGAATCGAGTCCATTCACGCCGGCCTTGAGTGCGGCCTGTTTGCCGAGGCCCTGCACGGCCTGGACGCCATCGCCGTGGGCCCGACGCTCTCCGATGTCCACACCCCGGACGAGAGCATGGAGCTCGCTTCTGCCGAGCGCTTCTACGAGCTGCTCATCGACGTCCTCAAGCGCCTCGCTGCGTAAAGGTTGCGCTAGCAGCAGTCCGAGCCACGTGCTGGTGGATTGCAAATGACATTATGAGAGGGGGCACCCGAGCTTTTGCGACGGGTGCCTCCTCTCTTCTTTTGGGAAATGGGAGATTACGGACACCTAGCCCATATCCGCCTTGATGAGGTCGAGGGTGCGCTGGCAGTTTTCGCAGACGGGGCCGAGCATATGCTCGCGCAGGTCCGCCATGCCGGGCAGGTCGGCGTATTCGTCCATGACCTCTTCCATGCAAATGGGTACCTCGTAGGCGAGGTCCATCATGGTCGCAAAGCAAAACTTCTCGGATAGCCCGGCATCGGTGAGCGCCGCCTCCAGCGCGGGGTCGCCCATACCGTGGTATCGGCGGATAGCGCCTGGACCGATGCGCCCCACACGATTTTCGCCGCCAACGCTCATGGCAAGGCGCGCTTTTCGCCGCATGCGTTCGTATGCCAGCCCCGATGCAACGTCATACATACGGGCCATCATAGCTGTGCTGCCGTTTCCAAGAAGCAGGGAATAGTTCTTCGCATGCGCGTCCGGTGCGCCGATGATGGCGTTAAAGAAAAGTATCTGCGTAAACAGATACAGGTTAAGTTGATGATGGCTCGTGTTGACGAGGAGTTCCTGAATGTCGCGTGCGGTCGGGCCACCGTCTGCCGTGTACTTTTGAGCGGGCATCACTCCAAGGGCCTGACAGAGGTCTTCTTGGTGTAGACGCATGATTGTTCCGTCTTTGGCTTTCACACGGTCATAGCGTTCAACAATGAGGGCGGGTTCGTCCTCAAATAAGCGATACTCAACGTTCGCCGTTGCGATACCCGCGCGCTGGGCGCTTTTCATGCAGACAAACTCATTAAGAGCTTCAAGTTTAAATCCGATAACGCCATTTTTGAAAATATGCGTCGTGGGCGAGGAACCTACGCATTCGCACCAGCGACCGTCTATGAGCGCGAGTGCGAACTTGCCCTGGTTGCCTCCAAGTGACCAACTTTCATCTAGGCCCATCCACGATGCCTCGCGGTCATCCCTGATCGACTTGAGGCGCAAGGCAATCTCGTGGTCGTCTATAGGGCGGTATTCGCCAGTGCGATGCAAGGCGGCGTCGATATCTTCTTCGGCGCAAAACTGCACTCCGCCCGGACAGTCGAGTCCGATATGGCTGAGCAGCGCAACGGGATTATTGGGCCTGGCGTCGAATTCGGCGGCAATCGCTTTTCGTTGGTCCTCGCTGTCGGGCAGAAGGCCAAACAAGTACGGATTCATGACCTGTTGGCCGTATGTGCGATTTGATACGGGAATGTTGGTCGATAGGGCTGGCCCGTCATAATCTTGATCGTAGGCAAAACTGACTAGACCGCTCTCATCTTGCATGAGCGTTCCTGCGGGTACGCCGCAAATAATAGTCCGAAGCGTTTTTCTGGCCATTGGCTATCTCCCTTCGGGCTTGGTTTGGGCAGATGCGCTTGCGGCAATCGAGACTCCGAGATTGGACATGGCGAAATCGGCGAAGGCCTTGTCGTAGAGCTCGGCCGTAAAGGGGGTATCTGGAAGAGCTGGAATGGCTGCGCCGCGTCGGTTGCGATGGTGAAGACGTTGAGTGTGATGGCACCTGGGGGTGCTACAAGGTTGCAAATCGGCATGCGGGGCGTCGGTTGGCTGCTCATGTTTCGTGTCGTCGATATTCCCTTGAGCAACTAGTGCCAGTCCGAGAGCACCGAAAACCGCCAGCAGCTTGTCGAGCCGAATACCCGTGGCATCTCCCAGCTCGAGCGATGCGAGCAGGCGCTCCGAAACACCGGCTTTTTTAGCGAGGGTTGCACGGGTGAGACCCTGAGCATCGCGTGCCTGGCGCACGTAGATGCCAGCTTGGCGCGGTGTGGTGATGGGAAGGGTATCCACGGCGATCTCCTAACGTGCAGACTTTTGCATATCAGTATGACATGCAAAAGTCTGCATGAAAAGGCCTCATGCAAAACTCTGCATGAGGCCTTGCCCGGACGTTTAGTTTTGAAGGGTGTTTTACAGCGCCAAAAACCCCAAGTGTTCCAGCAGAATCTTGAGGCCGATAAGGATAAGCACGACGCCACCCACGATGGTGGCGGGTTTTTCGTAGCGCGCGCCAAAGGTGTGGCCGATCGCCACGCCGGCGACGGAGAAGATAAACGTTGTGATGCCTATAAGCGATACAGCGGGCACGATGTCGACCGAGAGTGCCGCAAACGAGATGCCCACGGCTAGGGCGTCGATTGAGGTGGCAATGGCGAGGAGCAGGTACTCGACCAGGTCAATCTTTTCGGCATCCTTGCCGTCGCCTTCATCCTCGTCCTCGGTAAAGGCTTCCCACAGCATTTTGCCGCCGATGAAGGCGAGCAGGATAAAGGCGATCCAGTGGTCGATGGGGCCGATGATGCCCATAAACTGACTGCCAAGCGCCCATCCGATTACGGGCATGCCGGCCTGGAAGCCGCCAAAGAACAGGCCGAGCACCACGGCGACCTTAAGGTTGATCTTTTTCATGCCGAGACCCTTGCAGATGGAAACGGCAAAGGCGTCCATCGAAAGGCCAACGGCGAGCAACACGAGCTCTGCGAGTCCCATAGCCTGGCTCCCTCTCTGCGGGCGAGCCCGCGTGTACCTCTTGGGGGAATAACAAAAAAGACCCGTGGCGTACGCGCTGCGCGCACAACCACGAGTCTCGTTCATTAAGGCAAGCCAGACCGTTTCGGCCAGTATGTTGACTTGCCGCGCCACCGGAGGCGAACCCGGCCACGCGACTACTCCCTCATTCATGTGAACCCCGATGCTACCACATAAGCAGCCCATTTGGGTTGGGCTCTCAGCTGTGTTCGCTCATTCTGTAAGCATCGGATTTCGCAAGCGCCGCGGGGACAAACCGTGAGAAACTATTTAGCGTTTATGGAGCGTATACGATGGGAGCGATGCCTTGGATAAGAACGAGCTGCAAAAGCGTATGGAACAGGCCATCCGCCTGACGGCACCTGGTCAGCCGATCCGCACCGCCCTCGACATGATCATCGCCGGTCACCTGGGCGCCCTTATCTGCGTCGGTGACACCGAAAACGTGCTCGCTGCCGGTAACGACGGCTTCCCGCTCAACATTTCGTTCACCTCGAACCGTCTGTTCGAGCTCTCCAAGATGGACGGTGCCATCGTCATCGACGGCGACCTCACCCAGATCCTGCGCGCCAACTTCCACCTCAATCCCGATCCCTCGCTTGCCACGAGCGAGACGGGCATGCGTCACCGCACCGCCGCTCGCATGTCGGTGCTCACCGACGCCATCGTGATCTCGGTTTCGGCTCGTCGCGCCGTCGTCAACGTGTACGTCCACGGCAAGAGTTACGAGATCCAGCCCGTCACCACCATCATGAGCTCGGTCAACCAGCTCGTCGCCACGCTTCAGACCACCCGTCAGTCGCTCGACCGCTCCTTGCTGCGCCTGACGGCCCTTGAGCTCGACGACTACGTCACGCTCGCCGACATTACCGGTATTTTCTCGAGCTTCGAGATCATGCAGCAGGCAAAGACCGAGCTTAAGGATTGCATTGTCAAGCTGGGCAACCAGGGCAAGCTCGTGCAGATGCAGCTCGAGCAGCTCGCCGGCTCCAGCATGGATACCGAATACGACTTGATGATCCGCGACTACGCAAGCGATTCCTCTGAGGCAAACGCCGAGAAGATCCGCGCCGAGCTGAGCCGCATGACGCCCAAGGACCTGTCCGACCCGCAGCATGTGGCGGCGGTTCTGGGTTACGACGACCTGGACGAGGACTCCGTCATGACACCGCTGGGCCTGCGCACGCTTTCGCGCGTGTCCGTCGTGCGCGACGGCGTGGCCGAGAAGATCGTCGACGAGTACGGCTCGCTGCAGGAGCTCATGGACGACATCAGCGAGGATCCGGAGCGCCTGGGCGACTTTGGCGTCAACAACCCTGCCATTCTTGCGGACTCGCTGTACCGCATGAAGGGCACCAAACAGGGGAACGCATAATGGCGCCCGTATGCGCCGTGGTCGTTGCCGGCGGCAGCGGTCAGCGCTTTGGAAATCCCGGCGGCAAGCAGCTCGTTAACGTGGCGGGCCGTCCGCTCATGAGCTGGTCCATCCGCGCGTTTGATCGTAGCGACAAGGTCGGCCATATCGTGGTGGTGTGTCCTGCCGAGCGCCGTGCCGAGATGCGCCGCCTGGCCATCGACCCGTTTGACTATGACACGCCCATCAGCTTTGCCGATGCCGGCGATACCCGTCAGGATTCCACCCGTGCCGGCGTGCATGCGGTTCCGGCGGGTTTCGAATATGTCGCCATCCACGATGGCGCTCGTCCGCTCATTACGACCGAGGCCATCGACCACGCTATCGACGTGCTCATGGGTGACCGCTCGCTCGACGGTGTCGTGTGCGGTCAGCCCGCGATCGACACGCTCAAGATCGTCGACGGCGATAATATCGTCGAGACGCCGCCGCGCGAGCTCTATTGGGCCGCGCAGACGCCGCAGATCTTTAGCGTCGACGCGATGAAGCGTGCCCATGCCGCGGCGATTGCCGAGGGCTTTATCGGTACCGACGACTCATCGCTGGTCGAGCGCATGGGCGGGCGCGTCCGCTGTGTCCAGAGCCCGCGCGACAACCTTAAGGTGACGGTGCCCGAGGATCTGCGTCCCGTAACCGCGATTCTGCTTGGCCGCATGGCCGAGGGAGAGGACCTTCCCTATGTTCAGTAACCTGCGCATTGGCCACGGCTACGACGTCCACCGTTTGGTGGAGGGGCGTCGATGTATCATCGGCGGGGTCGACATTCCCTACGAGCGCGGCCTGCTGGGCCACTCGGATGCCGATGTGCTCGCGCACGCCTTGGCCGACGCCATTCTGGGCGCCTGCCGCGGGGGAGACATCGGCAAGCTATTCCCCGACACCGATCCTGCCTACGAGGGTGCTGATTCGATGGTGCTGCTCGCTCGCGTGATGGACTATGCGCGCGAGCTGGGCTTTGAGTTTGTCGATGCCGATTGCACCATTGCCTGTCAGCAACCCAAGATCACCCCGCACCGCGATGCCATGCGCGCCAACCTTGCCCATGCCCTGGGCGTTGACGTCGAAAATGTAGGCGTCGCCGCCACTACGACCGAAAAGCTCGGTTGGGAAGGCCAGGGCGAGGGAATCGGCGCCTGGGCCGTCTGCCTGCTACAGAAAACCGTTAAGGAGTAACGAATGCGTATCTACAACA
The DNA here is from genome assembly GCA_958421655.1 of uncultured Collinsella sp. Lineage (GTDB taxonomy): Bacteria > Actinomycetota > Coriobacteriia > Coriobacteriales > Coriobacteriaceae > Collinsella. The sequence goes on along the minus strand of CATZMG010000024.1, from coordinate 10,128 downwards.
GCGCTACCCATAAAAAGGAAGAGTTCCAGCCCATCGAGTCCGGCAAGGTTCGCATGTACGTGTGCGGCCCCACGGTCTACGACAACATCCACATCGGCAATGCCCGCACGTTCATCAGCTTCGATGTGATTCGACGCTGGCTCATCGCGAGCGGCTACGAGGTCACGTTCGCCCAGAACCTCACCGATGTCGACGACAAGATCATCAAGCGCGCCAACGAGCAGGGCCGTACGGCTGCCGAGGTCGCGACGGAGTTCTCCGACAAGTTCATCGGCGTCATGCGCGCCGCCAACGTGCTCGATCCCGATGTGCGCCCCCGCGCCACCAAGGAGATCGGCCCCATGATCGCCATGATCAAGACGCTTATCGAGCAGGGCCACGCTTACGCAGCCGATAACGGCGATGTGTACTTTGCCGTGCGCAGCGATCCCAACTATGGTCAGGTCTCGGGCCGCAACATCGACGACCTTATGGTTGGTGCGCGCATCGAGGAGAACGAGGACAAGATCGACCCGCTCGACTTTGCCCTGTGGAAGGCCGCCAAGCCCGGCGAGCCCAGCTGGCCGAGCCCCTGGGGCGAGGGCCGTCCCGGTTGGCACACCGAGTGCGCCGCCATGGTGCATCGCTACCTGGGTACCCCGATCGATATCCACGGCGGTGGCTCCGATCTTGCTTTCCCGCATCACGAGAACGAGTGCGCCCAGGCCACCTGCGCCTGGCACCAGGGCTTCTCCAACACCTGGATGCACACGGGCATGCTGCTGGTAGACGGCGAGAAGATGTCCAAGTCGCTCGGCAACTTCTTTACGCTGGCCGAGGTCCTCGAGCAGCACTCCGCTGCCGCCCTGCGCCTGCTGATGCTGCAGACGAGCTATCGCTCGCCGCTCGACTTTTCTTGGGAGCGCCTGGAGGGTGCCGAGAACTCGCTCACGCGTATCGCCGGTACGGTCGAGAACCTGCGCTGGGCCGCGAACCATGCGACGGCCGATGCCGATGCGGCTGCCGCCGAGGCGTTTGCCGCCAAGGCCGCCGAGACTCGTGCCACCTTTAAGGAGTGTATGGACGACGACTTTAACACCGCTGGTGCCATGGGTGCCGTCTTTGGCTTTGTGACCGAGTGCAACCAGTACCTGGAGCAGGCGGGCGACGCTGCCGACAAGGCCGCCGCGCTTGCCGCCGCCGACACGCTGGCCGAGCTGCTCGATACGCTTGGCGTTGAGCTCCCCGAGCCCAAGGTCGAGTTGCCGCTGGGCCTGCTGGGCGTTGCCGCCGGTTTGGTTGCCTACACGGGTGACGACGTGGACGAGGCCGCTGCCAAGATTCTCGAGGCCCGCGCCGAGGCCCGCGCCGCCAAGAACTGGGATCTGGCCGACGCCATCCGCGACCAGCTCAAGGACCTGGGCCTGACGATTGAAGATACCGCCGCCGGCACTCGTATCAAATCTCTCTAATCCCCGCGGGTTTCCCAAGCACCCGACCTTGCCGTTCAAACCGTCGCTCGCGTACTCAAGTACGCGTCGCTCCTCTTTCACGGCAATCTCGGGCACTTGGAAAACCCGTATCGACCGCCCGAATTAATATTCATGGGCGGTCGTTTATTTTGTTTCGTTTGATAGTTGTATTTAGGAGGTCGCTTTATGGCCGACAATCGCAAGCGTGCGCCTCGTGGCGGCAAGCAGGCTGCTTCTGGCTCGCGTCCGATTCGCCGCAATGACCGCGCTGCCGCTCCCAAGGGCCAGCGCGATCGCGCCCAGGCCGCACGTCCGCAGCGCGATCGCAACCGCGACGCTGTCCAGGCTCCCAAGGGCGAGTTTATCGAAGGTCGTCGTGCTGCCGCCGAGGCGCTACGCACTGGTTTTCCCATCAAGTGCGCGCTCATTGTCGAGGGTGGAGAGCGCGATGCCGCCTTGTCGCGCCTGGTCGACGACCTCAATGCCGCGGGCGTCCGCATTAAGTATGTGCCGCGTGCGCAGCTCGACGCACTGTCGAGCCATGGCGCTCATCAGGGCATCGCACTCGAGGTTGGCAACTTCCCCTATGCTGATGTCGCCGATATTCTCGACCGCGCAGGCGACGGTCCGGCGCTTGTCGTCGTGCTCGACCATGTGACCGACGACGGCAACTTTGGCGCCATTGTGCGCTCCGCCGAGGTCGTGGGCGCGGCCGGCGTCGTCATCGCCAACAAGCGTGCCGCCGGCGTGACCGTGGGCAGCTACAAGACCTCGGCCGGTGCTGTCATGCATCTGCCTATCGCGCAGGTTCCCAATATTGCCCGTGCACTCGATGACCTCAAGGCCGCTGGTTTTTGGGTGGGCGGCGCCTCCGAGCACGCCGAGGGCAGCTGCTGGGATGCTCCCTTCGAGGGCCGCGTGGCGCTCGTCATGGGCTCCGAGGGCGACGGCATCTCGCGCCTGGTGCTCGAGAAATGCGACTTTATGACCAAGCTTCCCCAGCGCGGCATGACCGAGAGCCTCAATGTTGCCCAGGCGACCACGGCGCTGTGCTTTGAGTGGCTGCGCCGCAACGTCGGCGAGCTCATGGGGGAGGAGTAGCGCATGTCCAAAAAGAACCGTGCCAAGTCCAAGGCCAAGCGCTTTGGCGAGGGCTCGGCCAAGCCGATTGTTTCGGCCGCGACCTACGGCGTGGGCGGCAATGCGTTTGCGCAGGCCATCGCCGACCCGGTCTCGACGGTGCACTCCAATAAGCCCGAGCTGCTGGTGGTCGACGGCTACAACGTGATCCACTGCACGCCGCGCTACGAAAAGCTCGTGTACGACCATTCAGACGATCCGTATTCCAGCGACGTTCACGATATGGCACGCACCGCCCTCATCAACGACGTCGCCGCCTTTGCCCAGGGCCGCTACGAGGCCGTGATCGTGTTCGACGGCGCGGGCAATATCTCCAACGAGCGCCCCAACCTGCCGGCCCGCGGCGTGCGCATCGAGTTTTCGCCGACGGGCGTTTCTGCCGATACCGTGGTGCAAAAGCTCTGCATCGAGGCGCGCGAGGAAGGCCGCGCGTGCTCCGTGGTATCGAGCGACGGCACGATCCAGGCCGTCGTCATGGGCAAGGGCGTCACGCGCATCTCGAGCCGTATGCTGGTGGACGAGATCAAACAGATCGACAACGACGTGCACGAGGCCGAGGAGGCCCCGCAGATCAAGATGACCCTGGGCAGCCGTCTAAGCCCCGAGGCCCTGGCCAAGCTCAAAGCTCTGCGCGGGAGGTAGGGGAGTTGGCGGGGCGATGCTGTCTCGCTAACTCCATTCAGCGATGTCGATCATTCTTTCGAGGCGCCATGTTAGCGCCTCTTTTAGATAAGGCAGTCTCGCTGTAAGAGCGTCGTTTTTGGATAGGATTTCGATTGCCTCGTCAACGAAACCCTCGAGTTTGTCGCCGTCAAACCAGCCCATGTCCTCGACGAGCAACATTTGTTTGGCGGGGCTTGAATGAAATTGTGCGCTGGTAAAACTGTGCTCTCCCGCCCTAAGCTCCTCTAGTGATATGTTGCACCAGAGTGATGAGCCCGAATCGAAGATAGGGGCAGGTCTGCAGGCTAGCGTGTTTACGTTTCGCACAAGGCCAAAGTTGCGCCAATGGCGATCATAGTTGGCAATGATGTCATCGCATACGATCATGCGGTCAAGGGCGTCTTTTATATCCGTCGCTCCAAGCTCCTCGCAGTTTGCTACATACCGTTCGTAATCGGTTAGTCGCTCGTCTGCATTTGCATGCTGGTTTACATAGAACGCAGGGACATACTCTTCTTCATCAGTTAAGAAGACATCGCATATGCTCAGGGCGGAAGTGCCCGTGCCCTCGAGCGAGTAAGGCACATAATCGCAAGCGTTTAGGATGCGACGGTGAAGTGCAGTCGCCACCAGCTCGTTATAAGGTTCCTGGTTTAGATGTGCACCTGCCTTGTGGAGGATTCGACGGTCATCCTCGCATGTCCAGTACTTTTGAAGATTGCCGTCCGAGGTGTTATCGGGCTTTGCGGCAGCCGCTTTTCCCTCTGGGGCAAAGGGCGCAATGGACAGCGAGACGTCATCAAAGGCGTTATTGAAGAAGTTGATATCCTCCCAGGCGAGACCGGAGTCTTGGGGCCTAATCCAATACTGGTCGGATAAGGAGAGGCCAAGATTTCGCTGGACGAGTTCATCGGGAACATCGACTGCGGCTTCTGCAAGCAGGGAGGCTAGTCCAATGCGTGCGAGCGGGATACCGCGGCCGCGCCACCAGATGCGGAAGGAGTCGAGCGATATGGGGCTATTAGGGCCAAATACTCCAATAGGGGCGTGGGCGTAATCGACGTCGGCGCCGATGTGGGTGAAGTCTTTTCGCGATGTGCTGTAGACCAGTTGGGCTACTTCGTGCGTGCGGTTCATGAGGGTAAATGCGACTTCGCTTTTCCCATGCCCACGACGAGGTCGTCCCCCTCTTTTGGTTGCGGAGCGGAGTCGCGCGTCTACGCTGTCTTTGTCGATGAGCCACACGCCAGAAGCCTTGCGGGCGGTCAGCGCGCCGTTCTTAATGAGCTCCTGCACCCTGCGCGGGCTGATGCCGAGCAGCTCGGCTGCTTCCTTGGTAGTCAACATCGCGAAACCCTTCGCCAGAACGAATAGTTTTATATAGCCAATTGTAATTAAAACTATTCGTTCTGGCGAATGGTTTTAAGATTGAGGGCGCACTGACAGAAATGAACGGGCCTGGTACGCGCTGTTGCTGGATTTTGCATATTTATATAACGCCGTGCGGCCTGTTGCGCCCCGTCCGCAATTCCATTATTCTTAACAGGCTTCGCGCGAAAGCGCCAAGTGTGCCAGTGTGGCGCAACGGTAGCGCAACTGATTTGTAATCAGTGGGTTGCAGGTTCGATTCCTGTCACTGGCTCCATGAGAGTTTCGGGCTCTGTCTCTATATGGGACAGAGCCCGTTTCTATTTAGGTGGCGCGCCATCAGGTTAGCGCCCATCCCGTTTTTGGTTTGTCTCGTCCTCCAGTTTGTCTAAATCTGTAACACCAAGACCGATATTTGGCATCTAACTGTTACAGATTGAGATGAAACTTAGGGTGTTTTAGGAATATCTTGATCTGTAACATGTAGAAGCGGAATAGGCCTCTTGCTGTTACAGATCGAGACAAGGGCGGGTGCGGACCTGGATGTTCTGCTCGAGCGTGGATTTCTGGACACGCGAGCGAAGAAAATCTTCCGACCGGAGAACGAGCGTGGATAATTAACTTGGATAGGGAGCTAAGGTAAACACCGATTGTCTATCGAAGGCTTTAGAAACGACGACCCCGATTTCATTGTGGAATCGGGGTCGTTTGTGCCTGAGGAATCCGAATGGATTAATCGAGCTCCTAAGGGACTTCTTGGGTTCTTGCTAATGGTCTGCCGAGGATGTCCCCAATGCAAGCAGCGGGCATCTACTCAATATAGTTGGGATTCTTCTTGATGATCACGCGTGCAGCGATGAACGAGACGACGATGGCGATGACGGCGACAACGCACGCCAGTACGAAGTTGCCCATGGATCCATCGGGAGCGATAAAGATCAGCGCAGAAAGAAGACCGGGGCATGCTCCCGCAACATACTCCTTCAGGACGAAGATACCTGCAGGGAGTCCCGCGCAGAGGGCGCCGATTGCCGTGCCGACAAGCAGGCGGGGACGCTCGATGAGGCAGCCATAAAATGCGGGCTCAGTTACGCCACAGAGTGCGGTGACGGCAACCGTGGTGACCATACCTCTCTTCTCCTTGTTGCCTTTCATTGCAGTTGCCAAGGCGAGACTCGTGCCGCCAATGCAGAGGTTTGAGATGAAGCCAAAGATGATGGGCGCCCAGCCGAGCTGCGCCAAGCTCGTAACTTCGATCGCGATGTAGGCCTTATCAAGACCGAGCATGACAAAATAGGGGTTAAGGGCTGCAAGGATTGGAGTAGCGATAAATGCCACGTTATCCATGAGCCACGTGGCGGCATCACTCAGCGCGTAGCCCATCATGCTGCCGGCGGGGCCGAGGATAATCAGCTCAACAGGCACGACGATGAACATGGTGAGCAGCGGCTTCAAGAACAGTTTGGTAATGTCGGGGATGATTTTCTGAAGACCGCGATCAACAAAGTACATGAACACAACGCCCAGTACGATTGGCACCACCGTGCTCGAGTAGTCATTCGTCGGGATGGGGATGCCAAGAAAGTCGAGACCCTCAGCACCGCTAATAGACGAGCTAATCATGATTGCGCCCAGCAGTGCGCCCATGATAGGCTGCATCTTCATGACGGCGGCGAGCTGATAGCCGAGGTAAACGGGCAGGAAGCTAAATGAGGCGCTGAAGATCGCCAGCAGAACCTGGGCGGTTCCGCTATCGGTGCTCAATCCACAATAATTGACCAGGAGATTCTTGATCGAAAGAATGAGTCCGCCAACGATGAGCGCCGGGACGATGGGCATGAATACCTGTGCAGAGACGTTCCCGAATTTCTCAATCAAGCCCATGGCGGTGTTACCGCTTTTAATGCCTTCTGCAAGGTCTTTGGCGGTTTGGGCATCGTCGGCAACCGTGCCACCGCCGACTTCGATTCCCGCGAAGTCGAGGAAGTCGTTGTAAGCCTCGGTGACGTTGGGGCCGATGATCACCTGAAGCTGGCCACCGCTGACTACTGCCCCGAGCGCCTGGTCGGCCGATTTGGCGAGCTGGAGATCGATGATCGAGGTGTCTCGTGCGTCGATGCGAAGGCGCGTCGCACAATGAGTTACCGATGTAATGTTCTCTTTGCCGCCAACAGCCTTTAGGACTGTTTCGGACATTGCCTGATATTTCATCTCTTTCTCCTAGCCTTCCTGCTCCTGATACTTCGAGATAAGGTCTCGGTACCAATACCAGCTCTTTTTGGGGGTGCGCTCCAGATTGTTCTCGAAGTCGATATGGACAAGTCCGTATCGTTTTTCGTAGCCGTTGATCCAGCTATACAGATCCATCGTCGACCAGAGGTAGTAGCCCTCAACGCGCGCGCCGTCGCGCTTAGCCCTCATCATGTGCTCGATGAACTGGCCCAGAAGCTCGATGCGGTCATCATCGTGGATCATTCCGTCTGCGTCTGGTTGCTCATAGGCGCCATGTCCGTTTTCCGTAATAAAGATGCGGGGCGCGTCATAGCGCTCGTGGACATCCATGATGGTTGAATACATGCAACTTGGGAGTATTTCGCGGCCCCATTTATTGCGGGGAACATTGCTGTCGCGGGCGCTTTCAAACAAGGGCGCAATGCATTTTCCTTCGACCTTTTTGCTCGAACCGCCCTTATTGTTCGCCGAAACGGCAAGCTCTCCACCGTGCCAGTCGGTTACATACTCTCGGCAATACACGTTGAGTCCAATAAAATCGACTTTACCGTCGCTGAATTCTTCTACGTCATTTGGGGATCGATAGAGCGAGACGCCAAGTTTTTCAAGGATTTCGTCCATTTCTGGCGGCAGTTGACCCTGAAGCGCTGGTGCCAGAATCATGCGATTGGCGAAAAAGTCTGCGTATCGAAATACGTCATCGGGGTGCTCGGTTGCCGGGTCGAGTTCGACAACGCCGCCATCGTGGACGGCGCCGATGATGCCGTCGTAGCCCATTTGACGATATGCTCGGACTGCGAGTGCGCTTGCGCGCATCAGGTTGTACTGAAACTGCATGTACGACTGAACATCGAGCGATCGATTGGGGGGATAGTTGCCCAACATGTTTACGCAGTAGCTGTAGAAATGCGGCTCGTTAACGGTAGCCCAGATTTTGACGCGGTCTCCAAAGCGCTCAAAGCAAATCTTGGCGTATTTGCAGAACCACTCTGCCATGTCGTTGTTCAGCCATCCGCCTTTGCAAGCAAGCGTGAATGGCAGATCGTAATGGAACAGCGTAACGTTGGGCTCTATGCCATTTTCGAGGCAGCAATCAATGACCCGATTATAAAAATCGATACCCTCTTCATTCACTTTGCCGATACCGGTGGGGATGATTCGACTCCATGAAAGAGAGAAGCGATAGGTGTTTTGTCCGCCTTCTTTCATCATGCGGATATCTTCTTCATAGCGATGGTAGAAGTCGCAAGATACATCACCGTCAACATGGTTGATGTTCTTATTGCTTGTGTGGCTAAAGAAATCCCACTCACCAAGGCCTTTGCCGTCTTCGTTCCAGGCACCCTCGCACTGATAAGACGCCGTGGCGGAACCCCAGAGAAACGGCATGTTGTTCACGTTGCCCATGAATCCCCTTTCCATCATTCAACACGGTGGATACGTGTGGCGGAATTATGATTAAGATGACGTCAACTGATTTGAATCATAGGAGAACGACCAAAGCTGTTTGATTCAATAAATGAATCATGATTTCGAGGAGAGCGGAAAGAGGGATCACGTGAATATCAATGACTTCGATGTGCTCAATCGCATTAGCTCCATCATCAACAGCGAGTTTGGGTCAAACGATGCCGCCATCGCTCGATATCTCATCGCTCACATTAGGCGTTCGAGCGAAATCAATGTTGCCGCAATAACCCGCGATGCATTCGTGACCCGTTCCGCTGTTCGTCGTTTCTGCAATCGATTGGGCTACCAGTCTCTTAGCGATTTGAAAGAATCATTTACTCAGTCAGTCTTTCCAAGCGACTTAAGCCATCGAGAGGAGGAATTTGGCTACGAGGAGTACAGGGCAGAGCTCGACGTTCGCATGATCGAGATGTTCGCTGAGGTTGAAAGCGGCGTGTCCGATATCGCTATTAAGCATCTTGTCGACGAAATTGATGGCCATAAAAACGTTGAAATCTGGTGCACCAATAATGTGAGCGCCAATCTCGTACGATTTCAGCAGGAAATGTTTTATGCGGGCAAGATAGTTCGCATAGTTGCTGGGGCTAACGTCGCGGAATTGAAAAACATGGGAGACGCTTCGCAGTCATTGATAATTCTCGTATCGGTCTCCGGGCTATTTGCGTCACAGGCGCGTGAGTATCTTGATTGCCGTTCGGGCAGGAAGATTCTAATTACTGCGTTTAGCAACGATGACAAATCGAGGTCTTTTGACCGTGTATATCGTCTTGGTAATGCGGGAAACGGAATTGACCGACTCGGCGTTTATTCGAAATACGCCATGACTTATTTTTTCGACTTGCTATCGTCGTGTTACTTGAGTCGCTACCCCTGCACCAAGGGGGAGCCGCTCTATGGGTCTACTTTGGCCTGGCCCGAGTAGTTGCGGCTTTACAGTTCTCTCGCCTGGAGAATGAACGTGGATAATCTGCCACTTTGGCCTTAGAGCCGCGCTAAAAGTGGGAGATAATCCACGCTCGATCGTGGCGTGGAAGCCCGATCTCGACCTATATATAGGTGCAAATAAGCCGTTATCGAAGTTCGATCCTGAAGGTGTACTCCACTACACCAAAGTGTTACCTCGGGAAACGTCACCTCAGTATCCAAAACCACCGTCCTTCATATCCAAACTCAACAAAACCGCAGGTCACGGCTATATAGATACGCCCGGCACCGTGTATTTAGAGGTTTTCGTTGACAGCCCCCAAGGTGGCATCGTATTATCTTCTTCGTTCGCGGGGGCGGCGGTCCAAAAGACCAAAGGACCTGCGGATACTTGAACGATTGGGAGTTTGCCCGAGTGGTTAATGGGGACGGGCTGTAAACCCGTTGGCTCTGCCTACATAGGTTCGAATCCTATAGCTCCCACCCGTCAAGTGCCTGTATAGCTCAGTCGGTAGAGCACTTCGTTGGTAACGAAGAGGTCACCAGTTCAAGTCTGGTTGCAGGCTCCATCCGGCGGTGTAGCTCAGTTGGTTAGAGCACACGGTTCATACCCGTGGCGTCACTGGTTCGAATCCAGTCACCGCTACCATAGGTAACACGGTGGCTTCTCAATAGTATGTTGAGAGGCCACTATGGTATAAAGGCAAAGTCCCGTCCGGGGACGACCTGTTAAGAGGAGGGCTTTATGGCCAAAGAGAAGTTTGAGCGCACTAAGCCGCATGTTAACATCGGCACCATCGGTCACGTCGACCACGGCAAGACCACGCTGACCGCTGCCATCACCAAGGTTCTCTCCGAGACCGAGGGCTGCAAGGCTGAC
>CATZMG010000023.1 GCA_958421655.1 uncultured Collinsella sp. | reverse complement strand
CAGTCCTGCGCAAGACGAAGGCCACATTAAGTGGCCTTCTTTGCGTGCGGAACTCATATCGAGCAAATGCCCAAGCGGCCCTCTCGGTTCAGCCAAGTTGACGTAGCTGAGATGCAGCGCGCGGCCTGCTCGCTCCTCGAAGTTCTTAGCGGAAATAATTCGAGCTGCAGCTGCGATTTACTTGCGATAGCGGTTGAGCTGCAACAAAGTTTTTATTGGACCTCGAACCCTATACTCGATGTTCGCTTCGTTCATTGAGTTACCCTTTGCATGAGGCCGGGACATATCGTCCCGCCCGCAGTTTCGCAGGCCGAAGGCCGAGAATGTTTGAGGACGGGATGATATGTCCCGGCCTCCCGGGAGAGTTACCTATGAACTACGCGAACATTAAGTATTTCGACATTGCTGATGGGGAAGGCGTTCGTACTTCTCTGTTTGTGAGCGGGTGCCGTCGCGGGTGCAAGAATTGCTTTAACTCCGTCGCGTGGGACTTTGCTGCGGGCGAGCCGTTCGATCGCGCCGTCGAGGACAAAATTATCGAGAGTCTCGATCATCCCTTTATCGATGGCCTGACGATTCTGGGTGGCGAGCCCATGGAGCCCGAGAATCAGGCGGGGCTTGTTGACTTTATCGAACGCGTGCGTGCGGCCTATCCCGCGGGGTCGGGCAAGACCATTTGGTGCTTTACCGGCGACGTGCTCGAGGAGCTTATGCCGGGTGGTCGTCACCATACCGAGGCGACGGACCGTATCCTTGCCTGCCTCGATATGTTGGTGGATGGCCCGTTTGTTCAGGATCTGTACGATATCTCATTGCGTTTTAGGGGCTCGAGCAATCAGCGCGTGATTGATATGAACGCCACGCGCGCCCGTGCTGTGCGCGAGGGCGTTGCGCTTTGCGACGCTGTGGAGCTTTGGCGGGACGATCCGGTCTATTCGACCCATACTATGTAGCTTGTGGCCGATGCCAAAGGGCGTGGTACCATAGCGCGAACGCAAAATCGGAAAAGTGAGGCCCAGATGGTCGATCAGGAAAAAGTCGAGGCCGCCATTAAGCTGTTGCTTGAGGGCATAGGCGAGGACCCAACTCGTGAGGGCCTGCTGGAGACCCCGGCGCGCGTTGCCCGTATGTATGGTGAGATCGCCGGTGGTATGGACCAGAGTGCCGAGGAGCACCTGTCCAAAACCTTTGCCGTCGCTTCGAACGATTTGGTTATCGAGCGCGACATCACGTTTTACTCGCTGTGCGAGCATCATCTGCTGCCGTTTTACGGCAAGGCTGCCATTGGCTATATCCCCAACGGCCGTGTCGCAGGGCTTTCCAAGCTCGCCCGCACGGTTGAGGTTTATGCCCGCCGTCTACAGCTGCAGGAGCAGCTGTGTGCGCAGGTTGCCGACGCTCTCATGGATTATCTCGCTCCCCGGGGAGCGATTGTGCTCATGGAAGCCGAGCATATGTGTATGACCATGCGCGGCGTGCAAAAGCCTGGCACCAAGACCGTGACGCTCGCTCGCCGCGGCGTCTTTGAGACCGATCCCGCGCTCGAGGAGCGTTTCTTTAGGATGCTGGGACGCTAACTATGAGAGTCGTCAACGACTTTGCATCGAAGACCGATGAGGGGACGTCACGTCGCGGCTTTATGGCTTCGGGCTTGGCTCCCTTTGGTGCCATGCCTCGCATTGATTACATTTGTGCCAACGGGCTGTTCCGGCGGCATCTGGGCAACATTGCGCAGTTGGAATCGGGGCGCATCTTCTGCCGCCACGGTATTGACCATCTGCTCGATGTCTCTCGCATTATGTGGATCAAGAATCTCGAGGAGCAGCTCGAATTTGACCGCGAGGTCATCTACGCCACGGCACTTCTTCACGATATCGGCAAAGATGAACAGTATGAATCGGGTATATCCCATGATGTTGCAAGCGAACGCGTCGCTGATGCGATTCTCGGCGGCATGCCCGATGACGTGGCGTTTGAGCCGGCCGATGCCGCAGCCATTAAGACGGCCATTCTGGGCCATCGAAAGCTGCGCGTGAACAGCCAACCGCTTGAGCGTCTGCTCTATGCAGCCGACAAAGCGTCGCGCGCCTGCTTTGCATGCCCCGCGCGCAATGCTTGCAACTGGAGCGATGATAAAAAGAACCTGTCGATTCGCGTGTAGTTAGTTTGCGCGGTCGGGGTTCTAAACGAAGGAGACGATCGCGATGAGCAACAAGAAACTGCCCGAGAATGCAACCAAGACTGAAGGCGCCGAGCTCGCCCGCCGTGGAAGGGGCGAAATATCCACCGCAACGGCGGTGCCCCACGTGAGCTATGACGACCTTCGCCATGCCGACCGCATCACCGTTGAAGGTCTTGAGGTTTTTGCTAACCATGGCGTGTATCCCGAAGAGAACGCGCTGGGCCAGAAGTTCATCGTGTCCTTGGTACTCTATGCCGACCTGCGTGCAGCGGGGGAGCACGATAACCTGGACGCCTCGATTGACTATGGCTCGGTGTGCCACGATGTCGATGGCTATCTGCGCGAGCATACGTTTAAGCTCATCGAGGCTGCAGCTGAGGGTGTGGCCTCGATGCTGCTGCGTCGTTACCCCTTGCTGCTTGGCGTGCGCGTTAAGCTCGATAAGCCTTGGGCGCCCGTCGGTCTTCCCCTGGCAAGCTGCGGTGTCGAGATCGAGCGCGTGCGCTAACCGGTTCTAATATGTCTCTATGGGTGGCTGCTTGAGCCGCTGGGACAGTGCTCTATTGTTGGGGCAGTACGTGTCGAGCAGGGCGTGAAACCGCTGATTGTGGCTTGGCTCGAGCAAGTGGACGAGCTCGTGGGCGACAACCATGTCAAGGCACTCGACGGGGTAGGCGGCAAGTTCTCGTGCGATGCGAATGGCGCCGGTTTTGGGCGTGCATGATCCCCAGCGCGTTTTCATGCTGCGCACGGAAACGCGGGAAACGGCGACACCCATTGCGATTTCGTATGCGTGCACCATATCCCGCAGCGCCGATGTGACTTCGGACGTATAGAGCTGGTCAATATGGGCTTGGATCTCACTGGGCGTTAAGCCGTCGAGGGGCGCGTTCCACTTGGCCTGCGGACGTTCGTCTGGCTCGTCGGTACCCATAAAGCTTGCGAACGTGGCTTGTTTGGGCCGCGGTGCGGGTGACTTAAAGTTGTGATCGAGCGCATCTTGTACCGTGATGGGCTTGCCCCAAAGTGCAATGATGGACGAGGGGCTGAGCGGCTCTCGCGCCGTCGCCTGACGTTGCTCGCGCTGGGCAAGCCGGCTGATAATCCAGGCGCTGTTGCGCTTCACAAACGCTTCGATACGCTCGCGGCTGGCGCCGAGCGGTGCGCTGGCGTGGACCTCACCGCTCGATGTGACGCGCAGGTTGAAGTTTTTGACGCGCTTTTTGGTAACGACGACGGGGATGGGAGTCCCATCCGGTTGGGGTAGGAAAAGCGTAAATTGCTGCGTCAAAAGTGGTCCTTCAGATTGGGGACGGGCCGGCATGTCGACCGTTCGGCATGCCGGCCCGCTCAGGGGATGTGAAATTAATAACGCTCAAAGAAGGCAAGGGCATTATCGCTGCAGAGCTTCTGCATCACGGTCTTGCCAAAGTGCTTGGAGAGCATGTTCTGGAACTCGGGCATCTTGCTGGCATCGGAGAGGAAGGCGGGCACCGTGGCACCGTCCCAGTCGCCGCCGAGCGCGATGACGTCCTCGCCGCCCAGGTCGAGCCAGTGCTCGATATGTGCCGCCAGCTGGTCGAAGGTGACGTCTGCGGCTGTCTTGTCGGTTGCGTCGTTGGAAAGGAACTCGCTGCAGTAGTTGAGGCCGACGATGCCACCCATGTCGCGAATGGTGCGGAACTGGTCGTCGGTGAGGTTGCGCTTAACGCCGCAAACTGCACGAGAGTTGGAGTGGCTGGCGACGAAGGGACGTGTGGCGTGGGCGACAACCTCGTCAAAGCACTCATCGTTGAGGTGGGAGACGTCAAGCACCATGCCGGCGTGCTCCATCTGCGTAAGTGCCTCGATGCCGGCGGCGGTGAGGCCGGCGTGGGTATCGTGTCCGCTCGCGAGCGGTCCCTGCGCATTCCAGCTGAGCGATGACATGAGTACGCCCAAGCTCTTGAGCACCTCGATCAGCGCGGGGTCCTCGGCAAAGAACGTGGCGTTTTCGATGGTGTGGATGCAGGCGACCTTGCCGTCTTTGAGCGCGGGGCGAATGTCTGCCGCGCTGCGTACGTTGACCATGCGGTCGTGGTTGAGCATTGCCTGGCCGCTCATATGCGCCATGATCTGCGCCTGGAAGCGCGCGGCGTGGGCGGTGGGAATCTCATCGGGGACAAACGTGGCGAAGCACTGTGCCCATGGCGTGTTGCCGATCTTTGCGAGCGAGATGGCGCAGGCGTTGCCCTCGATGAGGTCGAAATCTTGCGGATGCGTTTCGTCGCCGGGGAAATAACCGTCGGTGCCGGCGGTAAAGCGCAGGTCGAGATCGAGCGTGGCCCAGCCGATGCGGTCGGCGGTGTCGCAGTGTAGGTCAAATACGGGATATGCCATGGTTCCTCCGGTTGCAGCGTTTCTTTGCAAACTGTCATTGAATTGTATGACTAGGGTATAGTTAGCGCCATATGTTCACGGCGGCCCGCGTTGTGCGCCGCCCTTATCACGGAGGTTACCATGTCCAACCAGGGCAAGAAGGTCAAGACTCATTATCGCGGCACGCTCGACGACGGCACGCAGTTCGATAGCTCCTACGATCGCGGCGAGCCGCTGGAGTTCACCTGCGGCGCCGGTCAGATGATCAAGGGCTTCGACGCCGCTGTTGTCGACATGCAGGTGGGCGAGAAGAAGACCGTGCACATTCCTGCTGCCGATGCCTACGGCGAGCACAATCCCGAGATGGTTATTACCTTCCCGGCCGAGCAGGTTCCCAACATCGAGCAGATCGAGAAGGGCATGAAGCTCTTCCTGTCCACGCCGAGCGGCATGCCTGTCCCCGCCGTCGTCATCGACGTAACGCCCGAGGCTGTGACGCTCGATGCCAACCACGAGCTTGCCGGCAAGGACCTCAACTTTGATATCGAGCTCGTCGAGGTCGAGGGTTAGAGCATGCCTGAGCGCTTGGTTTCGACGAAATGCTTGGGAAATCTCAACGATCCGTCCTATGAACTTCTGCTTCGCCGGAAGCTGGGCGGCGTCTTTGAAGTTGACGAGCTACTGCTCGATTGGGACCAGGCTGATGTATGCGCGTTTGTGGGCGTGACGGAGCTGGGGCGCACGGTCGATGTTCGGCTGGATACTGCCGACGGCGGTCGTTTTGTCGACGGCGACGTGCTCGCCGTCGACCGTTCGGGCGTGGTGCCCGTGGCGGTTGTCGTGCGCCTGCGCAGCGCCGAGGTTTATTTGGTCGAAGTTGACCGCATGGACCCGATTGCGCTCGCGCATGCGTGCTGGGAGATCGGCAATATGCATGCGCCGCTTTTTCGAGGCGATTCGGACGAGTATACCGTGCGCATGTATACGCCGGTGCAGCCTGTTTTGGGCCGCATGCTCCGGGGCGTCGAGGGCGTTCGGCTCTCGACGGTTACCCGTGAACTCGATTCGGACCGGCGCTTTGCGTCGAGTGCGGCGGATGCCGTTGTGAGTATGGCACCAGACTTTACGATCGTAAAGAAGGCGCGCGGTTAACGTGCGTATAAGTAAGGCGGACTTTGAGAGACAACTATTCAAAGTCCGCCTTTCTGTTGATGAGATGCTGTGGGGGAGCATATGGGTCTTGAAGGAATCAAGCTGATTGCATGCGATTTGGACGGCACGTTGCTGCATCCGGGGGAGCGCGAGCCGCGTTCCGAGGCCTTTGAGCTCATCGATGAGCTGCATCGTCGCGGTATCGTGTTTATGCCGGCGAGCGGCCGTCAATATGCGAGCTTGCGCTATCTGTTTGCCCCGGTGGCCGATGAGCTCGCCTATGTATGTGAAAACGGAGCCCTGGTGATGAGCGAGGGACGTGCCGTTGTCAAGCGTTCCATGGAGCGTAGCCTTGCTATGGATATCGCGAATGCCGTGGTTGCGTATCCCCATGCCGACGTGACCCTTTCGTGTGAGGGACACCTCTACACCATGAGCGGCAACGATGCGTTCGTCGATCATTTGCGCTATGAGGTCCACTGCGATGTGGCGGTGGTCGCCCGCCCCGAGGACATCGACGAGGACGTCATTAAGATTGCCTTCCAGACGCCCGAGGTGGATCAGCCGGCGGCCCTGGAGTATTTTGAGCGCCTCTTTAGCGACCGTGTTGACGTGATGACGTCGGGAACCGAATGGACGGACTTTATCGGTTTCGGTTCGGGCAAGGGCTCCGCGCTTGCCGATTACGGTCGTGCCCTGGGTATTTCGCCCGATGAGATGATGGCGTTTGGCGACAATGAGAACGATCGCGACATGCTCAACGTCGTGGGCCATCCCTATCTGATGGAGAGCTGCAACCCCTCTATGCGTGGCATTAACGACCGCGTCCGCTACGTGCGCACGGTCGAAGAAGAGCTGCGTCGTCTACTTGCTGAGTAGACATTTGGGACATGTCTAGGAATCTACTTTTTGCTGCAAAGTGCGGAAAGGTGGATTTTAAGGCATGTTCCAAACATCTACCGGCAGTCGGGGCAGAGACCCTCGAAGATGGTGTAGTGCGACGTGACGTGCCAGCCGATTTGCTCGGACGCTTTGGCGTCGAGCTGGGCATCGAAGGGGAGCGGTACGTCGATGACGCGGCTGCATGAGGTGCAGATGATATGTGCGTGCGGTTCGATCGTGCGATCGAAGCGGCTGCCGCCCGGCGTCTTGATGGAGAGGATCTCGCCGGCGTCGGCCAAGAGATTGAGGTTGCGGTAGACCGTACCGCGGCTGATTTTGTCATCCTGCGCGCGCACGACGTTGTAGATTTCGTCGGCGGTGGGATGGTTGTAGCTTTGGCGCACGGCGTCAAGAACCAGCTTTCGCTGCTTGGTATTCCTTCTTTGCACCGCCATGCGCCTCGCCTCTTTTCTATCAACGGTCGTAGGTAAATGATACCGTATTTAGCACACAATACTAATAATGAGGACTGAAACCGTCTTCATTGGCAAGTGGGGCTCGGGCCTGGGCATCTACAAGGCGAAAACGCGTTCCCATGCGCTCGTAGGAGGCATGAAGTGCCTCGAGATGAGATAGGATGTCTGCCGGAGCTCCCTGTATCTCCATCTCGACTGAGCCGTCTTCCATGTTACGCACCCAGCCGGTGAGTGCGCGTGCCTGCGCGAGGTTGGTGTTGGTAAAGCGAAAACCAACGCCTTGGACTTGCCCCGCCCAGCGCAGGAAATAACGCAGGGGAGTGTCTTGAGTGGCCTCGTCGCTTGCAAGCACGGTAAGCCTGCGGCGCAGCTCGAGCTCGACGTTTGACGGTTTTTGAGGCTCTCGACTGCCGCCGGTGACGCTGGAGAAGAACGTATCGAAGAGGCCCATCGCTATGCCTGCTTGCCTGCGTCGGCCGGGAAGGTTATGCCGGCCTGCTGACGCACGGCATCCATGATGCGTAGTGAGACGAGCGTGACATCGCGGTAGTGGCCAAGCTCGTGGCGTCCCGCCGGGGTCTCCCAAATCTCTTCCTTGACGTTATCGATGCCGCCGATGGCGGTGATAAAGTCTGTGAGTTCGTATTCCATGGTGTTGCTCGATTTGGGCAGGTCGAGCACGCGGCCGTTGTCGCCCTGTTCGCGCGGCGCCTCGGTCGCCGAGCCGCGTACGACGTCGCCGCGATAGTCGATGCGGACGTTGCGGGGCGTTGACAGATGGTCAATCTGGATAGTGCCACGCTCGCCTTCGATCTGCGAGGGCAGTAGGTCATTCGTAATTTTGGAGTGCGCGAGCTCGACGGAGATGCGGCCTCCGCCATAGCTGGCGAGGATGGAACCGCAGCCGTCGATGGGGCCGTGCGTGAGCTGTCGCGTGGTGGGGTCGAGCAGAGTAGTCATGCTCGTAAGGCCGGAGGGCATGCCGAAAATCTCGACCATGGGCTCGACGGCGTAGACGCCAATGTCCATGAGGGAACCCGATGCCATATTGCAGTCGAAGATATTGGTGGCGCGTCCCGCGAGAATCTCGTTGTAGCGCGAGGAATACTTGCCAAAGCGCAATGAGGCGCGGCGGATGGGGGCGATCTCGCCCAGGGCGTCCTCGATGGCGTGGAAGGCGGGATCGTGGAGGGGACGCATGGCTTCGAGGGCCACGACACCTGCTGCCTCGGCAGCGCGGAAGACTTCCAGCGCCTGCGCTTCGGTGGCGCAGAAGGGTTTCTCGACGATGACGTGCTTGCCACCGGCGATGCAGGCAAGGGCCTGCTCGTAGTGAAGTGCGTTAGGGCTGCCGATATAGACGGCGTCGACGTCGGCGGCTACCGCAAGCTCATCGAGTGACGTAAAGTTTCGCTCACCACCGCGCTCGGCGGTAAAGGCAGTACCGCGATTGGCGTCGCGTGAAAGCGTGCCCACAAACGCGGCTTGGTCGTTGGCGTTGACGACCTGGATAAAGTCGTCGGTAATCATGGATGTGCCGATGGTTGCGATACGCAACATGTGTCCCCCTTGCGTTGTTTGGCTTACAGGACGAGTGTAGCGCGGGAGGACACAAAAGCGTGCGAAAACGCCGTTACAGGTCGCTCTCGTTAAAGCCGGCGTCGATATCGAGGTTGCTGCCGTCGGCCGCCGTGGTGGCAAGCTCGTCGCAGCGCTCATTGAGCTCATGGCCGGCGTGGCCCTTAACCCAGATGAACTCCACTTTGTGTTTGCTCTTTGCGGTGAGCAGGCGCTCCCACAGATCGCGGTTCTTGACAGGCTGCTTGTTGGCGGTCCTCCAGCCTCGTTTTTTCCAGCCGTCAATCCAGTGTTTGTTGAAGGCGTTAACGACGTACTGCGAATCGGAATGGACCTCGACCTCGCAGGGGCGGTTAAGTGCCTCGAGCGCCACGATGACCGCCATGAGCTCCATGCGGTTGTTGGTGGTCTTGGCGTAACCGCGCGAAAGCTCGGAGGTGAAGGTCTTGCCGGCGGGGTTGGTGTATTTGAGCACGGCGCCGTAGCCGCCGCGTCCCGGATTTGATCGGGCCGAGCCGTCGGTATAGATGATGACCTTCACGGGCTTCCTTTCGTTGGGTACGTTTCGTGTGAGTGACCATTGTAGCGCCATGCCCGCCGGGGGCTAGCAATCTACGATTTCTATCCCGTCTTCCGACAGTTAGTTGGCATGGATGATGCGGTTGAGCTCGTCGAGGTATTGCTGCAAGAGGGGAGAGGGCTTGCGCTCGTCGTGCATGATATAGCCTACGTGCATCGTTGGGGCGTCTGCTAACGGGATCGATGCCATACCCCATTGCATTTCATTGGAGAGGACACCGGTCGACAGGGTGTAACCGTTCGACGTGATAAGTAAGTTAGTAAGTGTTCCGCGGTCCGAGATTCGTATGTTGCGGTCGCAAGGGATATAGCTAAAAGGTTCCTCGGCGTAATAGAAGGAGTTTGAGGTTCCCTGCTCAAAGCTGTAGCGCGTATAGGGTGTGAGGTCGGCAAGGGACAGCTGCGGGCGGCGGGCAAGCGGGTGGCGCTCGCTAACGAAGACGTGGACCGTCGCGTCGAATAGGGGATGGAAGCTCGCGCGCGCATCGGCAAAAGCCTTCTGCAGAACACGGGCGTTAAAGTCGTCCAGATACAGGATGCCGATGTCGCTGCGAAACGCGCGGACGTCATCGATGATCTGCGATGTGGTAGTCTCGCGCATGATGAACTCGAACTTGCTGTCGCGGCAGCGCTCGACCACGTTGACAAAGGCCTCGACCGAAAAGGCGTAGTGCTGGGCGGAAATGGCGAGGCGGGCTTGCGGGGTGCCGCCGTCCTCGTAGCGCGCCTCGAGCATATCGGCCTGCTCTACGACCTGGCGCGCATAGCCCAAAAGCTCGGTGCCGTCGTTGGTGAGCGTGACGCCGCGGCTGGAGCGCGTAAAGATCTCCAGGTGGAGCTCCTGTTCCAGGCTTTTGACGGCGTTTGAGATGCTGGACTGAGCGGTATAGAGGCGCTGAGCTGCGGCATTGATTGAGCCGGACTCTGCTACGGCGATCAGGAAACGAAGCTGCTGGAGGGTCATCGGCGCCATCCTTTCGAGTGTTATCTATATAACCGATAACAGGTTAGCGCTTTTAAGTGATTGACCGAGGGAAACAATGCTCGTACTATTCAAAACACACAAAGGCGGTAGGTAATTAAGCCAAACACGGAACCGGGATGTGAAAGGAGGCCCGCATATGAATTGCTTACCAAGACGAATGCCGGGCTCCTGTTTGCGCCCGTCGGCGTGATCAGGAGACAGCGACTTACTTCTCTCTAATTTATTAACTTTTGTTCGATCAAGGAGATCATCATGAGCCAGTTCATCAACAACCCCGAGCACACCTTTGGTTTCGATACCCTGCAGCTTCACGTTGGCCAGGAGAGCGCCGATCCCGCATCCGACTCCCGCGCCGTGCCTATCTACCAGACCACGAGCTATGTGTTCCGCAACTCCCAGCACGCCGCCGATCGCTTTGGTCTTGCCGACGCCGGTAACATCTACGGCCGTCTGACCAACTCCACCCAGGGCGTCTTCGAGGACCGTATCGCCGCACTCGAGGGTGGTGTGGCAGGTCTTGCCGTCGCCTCCGGTGCTGCTGCCATCACCTATACCCTGCAGGCTCTTGCCCAGGCCGGTGACCACGTGGTGGCTCAGAAGACCATCTACGGTGGCTCCTACAACCTGCTGGAGCATACGCTCTCCCAGTTTGGCGTCGAGACCACCTTCGTCGATGCCCACAACCTGGACGAGGTCGAGGGCGCCATCAAGGACAACACCACGGTCATCTACCTCGAGACGCTCGGCAACCCCAATTCTGACATCCCCAATATCGACGCCATCTCCGAGATCGCCAAGAAGCACGGTTTACCGGTTGTCGTCGACAACACCTTCGGCACCCCGTATCTGTTCCGTCCGCTGGAGCATGGTGCCAACATCGTCGTCCACTCCGCAACCAAGTTCATCGGCGGCCACGGCACCTCGCTGGGCGGTGTGATCGTCGACGGCGGTAACTTCGATTGGAAGGCGAGCGGCAAGTATGAGCAGATCGCCGAGCCCAACCCCTCCTACCATGGCGTCTCGTTTGCCGAGGCTGCCGGTCCCGCCGCCTTCGCAACCTATGTCCGCGCCATCCTGCTGCGTGACGAGGGCGCCTGCATCAGCCCGTTCAACGCTTGGATCCTGCTCCAGGGCACCGAGACTCTGTCGCTGCGCGTTGACCGTCATGTCGAGAACACCAAGAAGGTCGTTGAGTTCCTGGCTGGTGATAGCCATGTCGCCAAGGTGAACCACCCGAGCCTGTCTGAGCACCCCGATCACGAGCTCTATCAGAAGTACTTCCCCAACGGCGGTGCCTCGATCTTTACCTTTGAGATTAAGGGTGGCCAGGAGGCAGCTTGGAAGTTCATCGACCATCTGCAGGTCTTCTCGCTGCTCGCCAACGTGGCCGACGTCAAGTCGCTCGTCGTGCACCCGGCTACCACTACGCACTCCCAGCTCTCTGCCGAGGAGCTCGCCGAGCAGAACATCACGCCCTCCACGATCCGTCTTTCCATCGGTACCGAGAACGCCGAGGATATCATTTGGGATCTGAAGCAGGCCTTCGCCGCGCTGGACGAGTAAGGCGACTTGTGCAAGGACCCCTTGCGACTCGATAGGTATAACTGCATAAAATGCCTGCTCAAGGCGCCTGTGCGAACAATGGTTGCACAGGCGCCTTTTTTGCATAGAGCGGGTGCAAAAACAGGGTTTTTGGCATGCTTTATGCAATCGAGATGTGGAAAACTCCTGTTAAGAGGATGTGAGTTTTACGCAATTGACGTGCGCCTTTTGAGTAAAACCGCAGGTCGCGATTTGCTCGGGGTACTATGCAGCGCGATCGAATCACACGCAGCTCAAACGCAGCAAAAACGCACTACGGAGGTTTCTAGCTACAT
Source organism: uncultured Collinsella sp. (assembly GCA_958421655.1). GTDB lineage: Bacteria > Actinomycetota > Coriobacteriia > Coriobacteriales > Coriobacteriaceae > Collinsella. The sequence continues at coordinate 16,401 of CATZMG010000023.1, read as the reverse complement.
GAGGATCGATTCACGAAAACCGAAAGCCGCCGCCCTTTCCGCCGCTCTGACCGTGGCACTTTTGGCGGGCGCCGGTGCAACCGATGCCCACGCGGCAACACTATCCGATACGGTTGGACCTACGCCGTCCGAGGCGACGCTGGTGCAGCCCGTTGACTATCGCGGCGATGGTTATGGTTCCATGCAGGAGTGGAACGCCTCGATGGAGGCCAAGCGCGATTCCCTTGAGATGCGCGCTCAGATCATTATGAATATGTATGGCGACTATGCTACCGATGACGAGCGTGCTGTGCTGCAGGGTTGCATCGACGGTGCGGGTAGCCTGTTGACGATGGGGGAGGTCGACGCCAAGTCGACCGAGCTCGATGAGCTGCGCGCTGCGCTTGAGGATGCCAAGCGCGAAGCGCTCGAGGCTGCCGCCGAGGCGGAGGCTGCCGAGGCCGCCCAGGCTTCGTACTACAACGCCGGTTACACTCCGTCTTACGCGTCTGCCGCGTCCTACGCGAACGGATCGGGCCTGACGCGCTCTGCGGGTGTCAATAACTACAACGGGCGCCGCGAGACCTATTACAGCAGCAATGTGCTTTATCACTATCGCACGGGCGAATGGACTCAGGATTCTGAGGGCTTCTGGCGCGATTCCGACGGCTATTACGTTGTTGCCGCGGGCGATATGGCCCAGGGCTCGACCTTTACGGGCTCCAAGGGTGATTGCAAGGTCTATGACTCCGGCTGCGCTGCCGGAACCACCGATTACTACACCGGTTGGTAATTTTTCTGCATCACGGATATTTGGCGGACGGGCGTCTTTACCGAGCTTTAGGGCAACGTAAGGACGTCCGTTCTATGTATGCGTTTGAGTTAACAGAGCCCTTACCGTGGCGGTACGCTGGGCGTATGGATGCGGGGCACACTGGTTCTTGAGAAATAAGGTCTTTCTCTTGGAGGAAGTGGTCTTGTGAATGCTCGAGATATTGCCGTTGCCGCCGTCGCGTTGATGCTTGGCTGCCTTGGTCCCACGGCCGCGCTCGTCGCGGACATGCAGGGGACATGCGGGGCTGCTCCTATCGTGGTCGGCGCGCTGATCGCGGCCACGCTGCTGGGAAGCGCAGGCGTGGTTCTTTGCCGCGACGATGAGGACGAGGTGCCGGGGTCGCAACGCTAACTGTTGTGAGATCGGCCGCCGGTCATAGACGAAGATGAAGGCCGCCGCAGGGGAAAGGTTCCCTTGCGGCGGTTTTGCTGTTAAGGCTGTTGAATGCGGCGCGTCGGCGCTACCAGCTTTTCTCGATATCGCGGATGCGCCGATAGAGCCACTCGTTTTGCGGTGCCTGGATATCGTGTTTGGCTGCGAGGCGGCAGATGGTGCCCGCGAACTCATCAACCTCGGTTTTGCGCCTTGCGATGCGGTCTTGAGCCATCGAGGGCATACCGGCGGGGTCGATTCCCTCGATGAGGTGCACCATTTGCGTCAGGTCTGCCTCGGTCAGTTCAACGCCCTCGGCGTTGGCGACCGCAAGCGTTTCGCGCATGGCGGAAACAAAGCAGCGACGCTGCTCGGAGCCCGGCTCCGTGGCGCTTCCGTAGGTCCCGCCGTAGGCCATGCAGGTCTGGTTGATGCCGTCGTTGAGCATGAGTTTGGCCCACATGCGGTGGGCGATGTCGTCCTCGACGGTATGGGCGATGCCGCAGCGCGTATAGAGCTCGTCGATTGCGGTGATGGTTGCGGGGTTCGTGCCGGCCGCCGCGCCAAAGCGGATTTCGCCCGCATTGGTAAAGGTGAGCGCGCCGTTGAGAAACACGGCGTCCATGCCCTGGCAGATACCAAGAACGGTATGCTCCCAGCCAAAGCGTTCGGCAATCTTTTGCTCGCTCGTAATGCCGTTGCACAGCGAGGCGATGAGCGTGTTGGGTCCCACGACGCGCTCCATAGTCTTGAGTGCTTGGTCGAGACCGGTGGTCTTGACTGTCAGGATGACCAGATCGGCGGGCGTCGCCTCGCTGGCACGGACGGACGTGAGATCGCAGGGCTTGCCGTTGACGGTGAGCGCGTCGTTCGCGTGACGCTCAAAACGGGTGTCATCCATAACGTATTCGACGGCGTCATTGCCGAGGGCCTTGGCAATCATGCTGCCGTAGAGCAGGCCGACGCCGCCCTTGCCGATAAAGGCGACCTTGTTGATCTGCATGTGAATCATCTCCCCATGTAAAAGGCGCCCGCGTAAGGGGCGCCTGATGGATTGTATGCTGCCAGGGTGATTGGTGGGTGCGCGGGGCGGCTGTTATGAAAAAGAAACTATTGCGCTGTGCGCTTATGCCGCGGGGCAGACCGCAAAGACGCGGGCGGGGTATCCGACGCCATCGCGGACCTTGGGGAAGGTGCAGAAGATGACGGCGCCTGTGGCGGGAAGCTCGTCCAGATGGTCCATGACTTCGATCTGATGGCGGTCGACCGAGAGGATGTATTGCTCGCCGGGGTAGGGGTAGGCGTCCTCGCACGTGGTGATGCCCGGCTCCTTTCATCGGGCTTTTTGCTGATGTTAAAGCGGTGCCGTGACGGCTCGATTTCTGCTGCGTTACGATACGTTCTCAATTGCGATTCCGATGTGTTTCGATGACGTGACGGGTTTGTTTCGCCTTGTCAGGGCTTCGATGGGAGGGGAGGGGCCGTGCAATACCGCGTTGACCCTAAAAGTGGTAACCGAATATCCGCTCTGGGTCTGGGCTGCATGAGGTTTCCCGGTGCGCCGGGACGTCCGGATGCGAAGACAGCCGATGCCATCATTTCCCGTGCGGTGGAGCAGGGGATTAACTACCTGGACACGGCCTATCTCTATCCCGGCAACGAGGCGTGCGTGGGTGCGTCGCTTGAGCGCCTGGGCTTGCGCGACCAGGTTTTGCTCGCAACCAAGCTGCCGCATGCTTCGTGCAAATGCGCGGAGGATTTCGACCGGTTCTTCGACGAGCAACTGCGCCGCCTACGGACTGACCATATCGACTATTACCTCATGCACAACATTACCTCGCCCGCCCAGTGGGAACGTGTGGTGGCGTTGGGCATCGAGGACTGGATCGCGCAGCAAAAGGCTGCAGGGCGTATTCGTCAGATAGGCTTTTCGTACCACGGCAGCGCGGCGGACTTCCTTACGATGCTCGATGCGTATGAGTGGGACTTTTGCCAGATCCAGTACAACTACGCTGGAGAACGATATCAGGCGGGAACGGCGGGGCTCATGGCCGCCGCCGAGCGAGGTCTCGCGGTGTTTGTGATGGAGCCGCTTTTGGGCGGACGCTTGGCAGGCAAATTGCCTCCGCGGGCGCGCGCTGTTCTCGATGGTGCATGCGATCGGCATTTGCATATGCCTGCCGCTTGGGGGCTCTCGTGGGTGTGGAATCATCCCCAGGTGACCATGTTGCTTTCGGGTATGACCGATACCGCGCAGGTGGACGAGAATTCGTCACTGGCAGACCTCGCGTTGCCGAATTCGATGACGGCCAACCAGCTCGACACGATTGCGCGCGTGTTGATGGAGTTTGAGAAATCGAACCGTGTGCCCTGCACGGGATGCGGCTATTGCATGCCGTGCCCTAAAGGCATCAATATCCCTGGATGTTTTGCCGCCTACAACGCAAGCTATGCGCACAGCTGGTTTACGGGGCTGTCTCAATACTTTACGGCGAGCGCGGTGCGCACAAGCGAGCCCAAGTTGGTGAGCAATTGCGTCAAATGCGGCAAATGCGCGCGGCACTGCCCGCAGCACATCGATATTCCCGAGCGTCTCGACGATGTGCGCCGACGTTTCCAGCCTGGTCCCGTGACGGCGGTGCTTAAGGCCTTCGGCAAAACGCGCTCCTCATGACCCTTTTATAACTTGCGGTGGAATAGTTCCTGTTTGCGGCAGAATAGGGGCCAAACAGGAACTATTTCACCGCAACTGAAGGGGGCTGTCGTGGGTCATCGAGATTCATGTGATGATTTGCGTGAGGTTCGTTGGGGCGTTTTGGGCGCCGGGCACATTTCGCATCGATTTGCATCGTCGCTCAAGGAGGTGGACGGGGCACGGCTTGTGGCTGCGGCCGGCCGCACTCCTGCACATGTCGAGGAATTTTGCCGAGCGTTTTCGATCGATGCTGCGCATGGCCATGCCTCGGTCGACAATAACGGCGACGCGGCTTATGGCGCGCTGATTGCCGACCCCGATGTCGACGCAATCTACTTGGCTCTTCCGCATGGCATGCATACGCGTTGGGCCTGTCGCGCGCTGCGCGCCGGAAAGGCCGTGCTGTGCGAAAAGCCGGCCGTTTTGAGTGAGGAAGAGGCTCTCTCGATTGCCTCCATCTCTCGCGAGCGCGGCGTGCTGTTTATGGAGGCGATGAAGAATCGGTTTTGCCCGATGCGCACTCGCGTGAAGGACTTGCTTGCGTCGGGTGAGCTTGGCCGTATTGTCTCGATTGAAAGCGTGCAAAAGCTCGATTACGGCGAGTCTCCTTCGGGCTATCTGCTTGATCCGTTGCAGGGCGGCTGTCTATATGACATGGGCTGCTATGCGGTTGGTTGGTTTGAGGATTTGCTCGCGGGCGCGTGCGAGGTTTCGTCCCGTGAAGTTCGCTGGCGTGACGTATCGGGCGGTCGCGTCGATTGGGCCGACGAGATCCATATGAGCGTCGGCGGTATACCCATTCATATGGTGTGCGACGGCAAAGCAACATATGAAAGCCGCTTAACGATTGCCTGTGAGCGGGGTTCGTTGGAAATCGAGCGTCTCCATCGCCCCGAGCTCGCCCATGTGAAGTACTCCGACGGGCGAACGCTCGAAATAAATGCCCCGTTTGAGGTCGATGATTTCTACGGCGAAATCCAGCATGCGACGCAGCTCATTCAGGCGGGGAAACTCGAAAGCCCCATCATGTCCCTAGCCGCCACGCAGCGCTGCGCGCACATCATCGATGCAATCCGTCTAGCCCTCTAGGACTTGGCGCTGACGCGTAGGGGATCATGACGCCGGCGCCCGTGGTGCCTGGCGGCCCACATCTCTGATGCCCCTTTTATAACTTGCGGTGGAATACGGTCTGTTTGCGCCAAAATAAGGCACCAATAGACCGTATTTCACCGCAACTGATGAGGGGGAGTTGGAGATGCTGACGATCGGGTGCCATCTTTCGACGACGAAGGGCTATCGGGCGATGGGGGAGACGGCGTTGTCCATTGGCGCCAATACCTTTGCGTTCTTTACGCGCAACCCGCGCGGTGGCAAGGCAAAAGACCTTGACATGGATGACGTGGCGGCCCTGCGCGAGCTTATGGAGCAAAACGACTTTGGCCCGCTCGTGGCTCATGCCCCGTATACCTATAACCCCTGCTCCGCTAAGGAGCGGGCGCGCGAGTTTGCCCTGGAGGCCATGGCCGAGGATCTGCAGCGCATGGAAGCGCTGCCCGGCAACTACTACAATTTTCATCCCGGTGCGCATGTGGGACAGGGGGCAGACGTCGGCATTCAGATGATTGTCGACACGCTGTGCCAGGTGATGTTTGAGGGACAGCAGACGACGGTATTGCTTGAGACCATGGCAGGCAAGGGCACCGAGGTGGGCCGTAGCTTTGAAGAACTGGCGTGCATTATCGAGGGCGTTGCCGCCAAGTGCCCAGAGCTGTCCGATAAGCTGGGCGTTTGTTTGGACACCTGCCATGTGAGCGATGCCGGCTACGACATCATCCATGATCTGGACGGCGTACTCGACGAGTTTGACCGCGTGGTGGGTATCGATCGCTTGCATGCCGTACACATCAACGATTCGAAGAACCCTTGTGGCGCCCATAAAGATCGTCACGAGTGCATCGGCAAGGGATACCTTGGCAGCGAGGAATTTGGTGGCGGTATGCAGGTTATGCAGAATATTGTATCGAATGGCCGTTTGTGTTCGCTGCCGTTTATTTTGGAGACTCCGAACGAACTTGCAGGTTATGCAGCTGAAATTAGATTATTAAGGTCATTGCAGCAGTAATGACTGTCACAAAGTAGAGTATTCCATTCACGTTATGGGTTTGTTTCAATCAGTTTTCTCATTGCAGATTCGTAATTCCAGGTGCATAATAGCCAACAGTTTTTGCAGGCCTCTGAATCAAACGAGGTCACCGGAAGGAGACTGATTATGAAGCTCAAGAAGCTTGGCGCATTTGCCGCCACGGGTGCCATGGCGCTCGCCCTCGCACTGACGGGCTGCGGCTCGTCCAACGCCACCTCTGGTTCTGATGCCGGTTCCAGCAGCTCTGACGACGCTAAGGTCGAGAAGGTCGACGGCTCCAAGGAGTACGCGCTCGTCAAGGATGGTACGCTGACCGTCGGCACCTCTGCCGAGTACGCTCCGTTTGAGTACAAGGATGACAACGGCGATTATCAGGGCTTTGACCTTGAGCTCATCAAGGCCATCGGCGACAAGCTGGGCCTGGATGTCGAGTATGTCAACAATGACTTTGACACGCTGGTTCCGGGTGTCGCTTCGGGCGCCAAGTATGACGTTTCCATTGCGGCTATCACCGACACGCCCGAGCGTGAGAAGGAAGTCACTTTCTCTGATTCCTACTACATGGACGATCAGGCTATTGTGACCAAGGTCGATAACACCGACATCACGGCCGACAACTACAGCGAGAAGCTCAACAACGCTGACGCTACCATCATCGTCCAGTCTGGCTCGACCGCCGAGGCCTTTGCCCAGGAGAACTTCCCCAAGGCCAAGATTGTCCCCTACAAGGACGCTACCGAGTGCTTTAGCGCTCTGCAGTCCGATAAGGGCGACGCTGTAGTCACCAACCGCTCCGTTGCCAGCCAGCTGACCGCCGAGCAGTTCAACACCTGCCAGACCATCAAGCAGATTAGCACCGGCGAGGAGTACGCCATTGCCATCAACCAGGGCAACACCAAGCTCAAGGATGACATCAACCAGGCCATCAAGGACCTGACCGACGACGGTACCGTCGACGCCCTCATGGCTAAGTACAACATCAAGTAAAATAACTACTTGATTGCGCGCGGGCCCTTTCCGTTTTGCGGAGAGGGCCTTTGCGCTTCTCTTGACGGAGAGCGTTTCCGTCTCGTTTTGCCGGCAACTTCTACGATAGGAGCCACCTTGTCTCGACTGAACAAAGGGGCCGCGGAGCAGCGTTTTCCACTGCCCGCCTTGCTCCAAAAGCTAGTCTGCGTCATGGCCGTGGCGCTCGCGCTGGTGTGCGCGGGGGCATATGCGCCCACGACCGCCCAGGCGCTTGAGACCGCAAAGATTACCGCCCGACCCAACACCGGTTCGGGCAGCGATGTGGTCGGCGGCACCGAGACGCGCATTACCTGGGAAGTTCAGGCCGATGCCGACGAGGAGCTGAGCGGTCTTTCTTTGACGTTTGTCGACGGCACGACATTTGGTACCGATGACACGCGATTGACGATGCTCTCGGGCGAGGACCTCATGGATCGTACGCCCATGAAACCCACGTGCACGGCTGATGGTCAGACGCTCAAGATCGACTTTGGCGAGACGGCGCCTGCCGGCGGCTTTTTCCGTGTCGAGGTTTATGGTGTGACGTTTCCCGTCGAGGGCGGCGATGAGGTCTTTAGCGGCACCTATACGCTCGCTGACGGGTCGACCAAGAAGATCTCCAAGATTCCGTCGGTGGAGATCAAGGGCGTGACGGCCTTCGATAACTTCCTGGCCGATCTTAAGGAGCAGCCGTGGGTCGAGGCCTGGAACTCCAATATGTTCCTGCGCCTGTTCTTGAACCCGGTCATTTTGGTCCAGAGCCTGCCGATCGTCTTCAAGGGCTTCCTCATGTCGCTCTCGATCGTGCTTGTGGCGTTTCCGCTGGCAATTCCCTTCGGTTTCGCCCTATCGCTCATGCGCATTTCCAAGTCGCGCATCCTGCGCTGCCTTGCCGGTATCTACGTGAATATCATTCGCGGTACGCCGGCGTTCCTGCAGATCTATATCGCGTTCTTCGGTCTGCCGTTGGCCGGCGTCAAGGTTGATGACTATGTGCTCGGCGTCATCGTCATGGCCATGAATTCGTCTGCCTATCTGTGTGAGATCTTCCGTGCCGGTATTCAATCGATCCCCAAGGGTCAAAACGAGGCTGCTCGCTCTCTGGGCATGAATGCCTTCCAGACACTGCTCTACGTTATGATTCCGCAGACGTTCCGCAATGTTTTGCCTACGCTGACCAGCGAGTTTATCTTGCTTTACAAGGATACGTCGCTGCTTGCGGCCGTGGGTGTGGTCGAGATCGTCATGAACGCCCGTACCATCGTGGCCACGACGGGCTCCATCACGCCGTATGTGGTTGCCGCCCTGTTCTATCTGGTCATCACCCTGCCGCTCGCTCGCTTGGTGAGCGGTCTTGAGGCGAGGCTTTTGGGCACGGCCGAGACCAAGAAGAAGCGTCCCGCCAAGAGCGCCGGACAGGTTGTCGCGACGCCTGCCGATCACATCGCCGGTCTGTAAGGAGGTCCTATCATGAGCGAAACCAATAACTCGAACGAGGTCGTCGTCAGTATCAAGAACCTCCAGAAGGCCTTTGGCGACAACGTGGTCCTGCGCGATATCGATCTGGATGTTCACAAGGGTGAGGTCGTTGTGGTCTTGGGCCCCTCGGGCTCGGGCAAGTCGACGATGCTTCGCTGCATCAATCGTCTGGAGCATCCCACGAGTGGCTCGATTATCGTTGAGGGCGTGGATGTGTGCGCCAAGGGTGTCGACCTCAACAAGGTGCGTACGCATCTGGGTATGGTGTTCCAGCAGTTCAATTTGTTCCCGCACCTGTCGGTCAAAAAGAACGTCATGCTTGCGCAACAAAAGGTGCTCAAGCGCAGCAAGGAAGAGGCCGAAAAGATCGCCGTCGAGGAGCTGACCAAGGTCGGTCTTGCCGAGCGCATCGATTTTATGCCGAGTCAGCTTTCGGGCGGCCAGCAGCAGCGCGTTGCCATCGCCCGCGCCCTGTCGATGAACCCGCACGTCATGCTCTTTGACGAGGCCACCTCGGCGCTCGACCCTGAGCTCGTGCGCGACGTCCTGGGCGTCATGCGTGACCTGGCGCACGACGGTATGACCATGATCGTCGTGACGCACGAGATGGGCTTTGCCCGCGATGTCGCCGACCGCGTCGTCTTTATGGACGGAGGCGTCATTGTGGAAGAGGGTACGCCGAGCGAGGTCTTCGACCATCCTAAGAGCGAGCGCACCAAGGCGTTCTTGGGCAATATCTCGTAGCCGGTTGATGTAACTGCCGTTACAAAAGAGCGGGGCTGGACTTGAATCCAGCCCCGCTCTTTTGTAGGGATGGGGATGCGCTTTGATGCAGGCTCTCTTGGAGGCCCTGGGTTCGTTACGCGAGCTCGGCTCCGAGGGCCTTGCAAGCGGTCTCGCCCTCGTCGTCGGGCGCGTCGTAGCAGATGGTGGAGTCCACGACGTTGACGCCGGCCTCGTCGGCGTCGGCCTTCCAGTTGTCCATCCACTCGCCCTCGGCCCACGAATAGGAGCCAAAGAGGACGACCCTCTTGTCGCCGAGAGTCTCCTTGACCTCGTCCCACATCGGCTGGAACTCATCGTACTCGAGTTCCTCGGAGCCCATGGCGGGGCAGCCGAAGGCGATGGCGTCATAGCCTTCGGCCTTGTCTGCGGAGAAGTCGGCGCAGGAGATGACCTCTGCCTCGGCACCCGCGGACGTGGCGCCTTCGGCGACGAGATTTGCCATGGCCTCGGTATTGCCCGTGCCGCTCCAATAGACGACGGCGATCTTGCTCATGTTGAGTCCTTTCAGTTGTGCGGCAGGTTGCCGCGGCTTCTATGTTCTATCGGGTTGCCTGGGCAAGTTGCGCCAAGCTGCTGCCCTGCTGATAGACAAAGGTGAGGTATTGAGTGCAAGCGCGGTAGGCGTCAAACATCGCAAGCGCTTGCTCGACATTCGTGTAGACCTTCCAAGCTCCAAAGACCTTGTAGTTCTCGCCGCGCTGGACGATAAACTCGCGCACATCGTCGTAGGGATATCCGAGGAAGTAGCCTATTTCGTGCGGAAACTCGCAGGTGCAGTCGTTGCTGCAGCTAGCTTGCTGGGGTAGTGCGCATCGAGTCTGGCTACAGGCGCATTCCGCGACGTTATTGCTCGCGAGCGTGATGCGTGATGCCAAATGCACAAGGCATGTCGAAAGGTCTCTCGTGTCGTAGCCTTCCGAGGCGAGCGCCGTTTGGGCGCGAGGGTCTGCGAAATAGGTGGTGAGGCTTTTGGCTCGGTACATATACACGAGCGCTCCGCAGGGCCGCCAGACCAAAACACTCAGGTGGATACCGAACGGGTCAAGCTCGCGATTGCACTGGGCGATAACGTTGAGCAGGCGTGCTCGGCGCTCTGCGATGGTTTCGGTTGCGACCGAGCCGTCCCCGTGGGCGTAGGTGCCTGGATAGGTAAAGAGCGATGCCGGCTTGATGCCCGCGAGCGTGGGAGAGCAGTTGCGCACGACTGCCGCCTGAAACGTTGGGATGTCTATGGTTCGAGTCACGGCGCTCCTTACGGATCTAACTGTTAGCCTAGGAAAACTTATACACGAAAGTAAGCCTTGGTCAACAAAAAAGTTTGAAGAGGGAAACTAATTGACCGAACGGACATGATTTTGGGTTAAGATGGGGACACCCCATGGGGGTATCTAGATAGTGCTACTTGAAAGGGGAACGCATGAGCGACTTGCTCAACCCTGCGAATCTCATCGTGCTGGCCGTCATTGCCGTCGGCATGTTTTTTGGACTGCGTCGCATTGCCGCTTCGACACACGGGAAGAGTTGCTGCAGCGATGGTGCGAGCGGCAAGAAGGCCAAAAAGGTTGTTGTGGTGGATACCGATGCATCGCACTATCCCTATAGCGATGAGCTGCTCATCGGCGGCATGAGCTGTGACGGCTGCGCTCAGAACGTGGCCAATGCCCTCAATGCGCTGGACGGCGTGTGGGCAACGGTGACGTATGCGGATCACACGGCACGTGTGCGCTCTAAACAGCCGGTTGATCGTGGTGTTCTCGAGACGGCCGTGAAAGACGCGGGCTACTACGTCATGACGCTGTAAGCGCCGCCCTGGATGCGCTTCCTTGGCTAGGCTCGTCCGCGCAGTTCGATGTCTTGGATGTCGTCGAAGTCGATGGCGATGTCTTTGAGCTTGAGGAGCTTGAAGGCGGGGAGCGCCTCGTCGAGGATGCCGGTGCGGGAGCGATGGCCGTACGTATCGTAATAGGTGACACGAACCAAGTCGCCACGTTTGAGACCCTCGAGCTTTTTAGAAAGTACGAGGGCTTTTTCTTCCGTGAGCTCACGTTTTGGCTCGACGGTGATTTCCTGCTTGCGTACGAGTTCGTAGTATCCCGTGAGGGCGGCAAAGGGCATAAACTGTGCGGCGCGGTTGGCGCGCACGGCACCGTTGGCTGTGAGGTTGGGGTCGGCGGCGCGGCGTCTGCCCTCGGGGTCCGCCAGGCGCTCGAAGGCGGTCGGCGGGCGCACGGGCTGTTGTTTGGGTTTAGGCACGGTGTCCTCCAACTTGGTCGTTGCGTTCGCGCGCGGTGGCGCCGGCGGTAAAGCTTAATCCCTTGACGAGCGCGTTCTTGCCGTACTTGCCTTTCACGGCCAGGACGGCGCGTGCCAGGTCGCGCTCGCGCTCATCGGCCTCGACATCGCTAAACAGATCGATAGTGGCAAATTCCTCGGGCACAAGATTGCCAAAGCCCAGGTTGATGCGCTTGACCGGTCGTTTAGGGTCGACGGTTTGCGCCCAGAGATCATCGAAATAGCCCATGATCTTCTTAAACGAATTGGTGCGCTCGGGTAGCTTTCGCGAGGCGTTGGAGTGCGCAAAGAGTGCGGCATAGCCACCGCGCGGTTTGCCGCCATGCTCTCCCACAAAGATGCCATCGATTGCCTGCGCTTCGCGCACCAGGCGACGCCTTTCGTCATCGCGCTGGACGGGCTTGGGAGCACGGGGCGCGAGCCCGGGGCCGGCGGTTGCGGTGGGTTCGATGCTCAACGTGCTCGAGCGCAGGTGCCCACATCCGTCCACATATTGCGCTGTGCCGCTGGCGTCGAGGCGGCGTATGTCGGCACGCTCGCTCGCATAACCCACAAAGAGCGAGATGCTGTCGCAGACCACGTGCTTATCGACTAAGTCCAACACGGCGTTGTCGACCATCTCGCGTAAGACGGTGTAGGCTTGCTCGTAGGCATAGCCCTTCGAGAGCACCTGTCCTGTGGTGGTTGAGGTTGCCTGCGGGCGATAGGCTTGGATATCGGCGATGGTCGTTGGCTCGCGCCCGAAGGCGTGGTCGATGAGATATTCGGCGTTGACGCCGAGCTCGTCGTAAAGCAGGTTTTCGTCGAGTGCCGCGACGCCCATCAGATCGTAGACGCCGTATTTCTCGAGACGGGCCGCCACGCCGGGGCCGATGCCCCAGATGTCGGTGATGGGGCGATGGGGCCAGATCTCCTTGCGAAAGGTCTCGTCGTCGAGTTTGCCGATGCGACTGGGTACGTGCTTGGCGGTGACGTCGAGCGCCACCTTGGCCTGGAATAGGTTGGGGCCGATGCCGACCGTCGCCGTGATGCCGGTGCGCGCCAAGACCTCGTCGCGCAGCGTGCAGGCGAGCCCTTCCGCATCTGTGTGATAGAGGTCCAGATAGGGCGTCACGTCGATAAAGCACTCATCGATGGAGTAGACGTGCACGTCCTGGGGGCTGACGTATTCCAGATAGATACCGTAGATTTTCGCCGACACCTCCATGTAATGCTGCATGCGCGGTACGGCCGTGATGTAGTCGATGCCATCGGGAATCTCAAATAGGCGGCAGCGGTTGTGAATCCCTAAGTCCTTCATAGCCTGTGTGATGGCGAGGCAGATGGTCGTGCGCCCGCGCGATTCGTCGGCAACGACCAGGTTGGTGGTGAGCGGATCGAGCCCACGGTCGACGCACTCGACACTGGCATAAAACGTCTTGAGGTCGATGCAGATATAGGTGTGCTGCTCGTGCGCCATCCGTGTCCTTTCATCAAACACATGTTCTTATCGAATATCTGTTCGATAATACCCGCTCGTCCGGACATCGTCAAAACCTGTCAAAAAGGGACTGGTTTGTTTTGGTAGGTATGGTCGTGCGGTTGCATCGGGTATTTAACGCAGCCCTAAAGAGTGTGAAACAGCTCGGAAAACCTCGCTTCGTAGCATGAGCCTAGCGACTGGTGCCACCTACATGCACGGAAGGGTTGTGGAAACGATGGTCAATTATGGGTTTGGTATGCCGACACGCCTTGTTGCGGATGGAGACGTGGCTCGCTGGTGTGGACGACTGGTCGCTCACTACGGCGGCACCAAGGCGCTGGTGGTGCTAGGCGGTGACAAACATACGCGTGATGAGCTCGTCTCGGCGGCACTCAGCTCGCTTGATCGAGCTCTGCTCGAGCGCGTGCTTTTTCGCTGCGGCTCGGTTGAGGGCGACGGGGGAGACGAGCTGATCGACGAAGCCGTGGCCCTGGCGACCGACGAAGGCGTGGACTTTGTCCTGGCGATCGGCGATGCCGATACTGCCGGCTTTGCGCGCGAACTCGCGCGTCGCATGGCGGCGCTCGATGCCGGCGAAGACGGTTTTGTCCCTTATGGATGTATTGTCTCGGAGGGCAAGGTGCCTGCCGTCACGGGAGCCGGCGAGGTTCCCGTTTTTGCCATTATCGCGCCCGAACTGCTGGAGGGCATCGGGTCTCCTTTGCGTGAGTTGCTCGGTAGCGTCTGCGCCGCGGCCTAATATTTGCCATAAAAGGACGGGTTATTTTTGGTTGGTAAAGCGTTTGACCTGCAAAAATAAGCCTGTCCCTTTTTAATCGGTTGCCGTTTGGGGGCCGATTGGCAACGCTCGCTGATTGTAGTCTTGACCTGCGCTAGAATAGTGGCATCTGAATGTCCGGGCGCATGGAGGCGTGCGCCCGTATGCTGAGGAGGACTCTATGGCAACTGTTGCCGCACCTATCGATGCTACGTCGACTGCCGCTTGGAAGGCACTCGAGGCTCATCAGGAGAAGCTTGAGGCCGATGGTATCGACCTCAAGGCCTGGTTCGCCGCCGATGCCGAGCGCGTGAACAAGCTGAGCTTTGACGCCGGTGACCTGCACTTCGACCTATCCAAGAACCTGGTGACCGACGAGACCGTCAAGCTGCTGTGCGATCTTGCCCGCGAGGTGAAACTCGAGGAGCGCCGCGACGCCATGTTCTCCGGCGAGCACATCAACACCACCGAGGACCGCGCCGTCCTGCACACCGCGCTGCGCCGTCCGGCAAGCGAGAAAGGCCAGCTCATCGTCGACGGCCAGGACGTCGTCGCCGACGTGCACGAGGTCCTCGATCGCATGTATGCCTTCGCCGAGCGCGTGCGCTCCGGTGAGTGGAAGGGCGTTACCGGCAAGAAGATCGAGCACCTGGTGTCCATCGGCATCGGCGGCTCCGATCTGGGCCCGGTCATGGCCTACGAGGCTCTGCGTCCCTACGCCGACGCCGGTATCGACTGCCGCTACATCTCCAACATCGACCCCAACGACCAGGCCGAGAAGCTCAAGGGCCTGGATCCCGAGACCACGCTCGTGATTATCGTCTCCAAGACTTTCACCACGCTCGAGACCCTCACTAACGCTCGCGAGGCCAAGACCTGGATGCTCGAGCAGCTCAAGGCTCAGGGCGCCATCGACGGCTCCGATGAGCAGAACGCCGAGGCCGTGGCCAAGCACTTCGTCGCTGTTTCCACCGCACTCGAGAAGGTCGAGGCCTTCGGCATCGACCCCGCTAACGCTTTTGGTTTCTGGAATTGGGTCGGCGGCCGCTACTCCGTCGACTCTGCCGTGGGCCTGTCGCTGATCGTCGTGCTCGGTCCCGAGCGCTTCCAGCAGTTCCTCGAGGGCTTCCACGCCATCGACGAGTACTTCTGCAACACGCCGCTCGAGAACAATGCCGTCGCGCTGATGGGCCTGCTCAACGTCTGGTACGTCAACTTCTTCGGTTCCAAGAGCCACGCCGTGCTTCCGTACTGCCAGTATCTGCACCGTTTCCCGGCCTACCTGCAGCAGCTCACCATGGAGTCCAACGGCAAGCATGTCCGCTGGGACGGCAGCGCTGTGACCTCCGATACCGGTGAGATCTTCTGGGGCGAGCCCGGCACCAACGGTCAGCACGCCTTCTACCAGCTGCTGCACCAGGGCACCGTGGTGGTCCCGGCCGACTTTATCGCTTTCGCCAATACCGCCAACCCTGCGACCGACAGCGGTCAGGACGTGCACGAGCTGTTCCTGGGCAACTTCCTGGCCCAGACCAAGGCGCTTGCCTTTGGTAAGACGGCCGATGAGGTGCGCGCCGAGGGTACGCCCGAGCAGATCGTCCCGGCCCGCTGCTTTGAGGGCAACCGTCCGACGACCTCGATCTTCGGCGACACGCTGACCCCGTTTGCGCTCGGCGAGCTCATCGCCCTGTACGAGCACATCGTATTTGTCGAGGGCACGGTCTGGGGCATCGACTCCTACGACCAGTGGGGCGTCGAGCTGGGCAAGCAGCTTGCCAAGCAGATTACCCCTGCCTTCCACGACGACGCCGCCAAGGCCGAGCAGGATGCTTCGACTCAAGCGCTTATCGAGTTCTATCGCGCGCATCGCAAGTAGTTTTTACGGCCGAGTTGGCTTATGGCTGAAAGGGGCCCGTATCCGTTGGGATGCGGGCCCCTTTGCTTTGCCGTGGTCCCGGGGCGCACGGCCTTTGTGGAACATCGCCGGGGCGCCGCGCGCCGCGAGAACCCTGCGCCTAGATCTCGGCCTCCGCATGGCCTCGCTGCGCCTCGGGCAGCTCCCCGTAGAGTGGATGGTCTTCGAGCCTAAAGCGCTCGACCTGTTCGGGAGTGCGACCGCGCACAAAGAGCCACGAGCGATCGATCGGCGTCGCCATGAGCGTGCTGGGCAGCGCGTCGGCGCGGTCGGAAAACACCCGGGCACTCTCGGGATCCTGGAACGCCAGCACCAGATGCGTGTCGCAGTTGCCCATGATGGAGCGTGCGCGTGCCTCGCCATAGAGCGCATCGAGCTGGTTGGTCGACTGCAGCAGCAGCGTTGCCCAGATGTTGCGGCTTCGGATAATCGAGAGCACGTTGTCGATCTGGGGGATCTGCAGATTTGCGAAGTCATCGAGCATAAAGCGCACGGGCACGGGCAGGCTGCCGTCGGGCTGCCTATCGGCCTCACGAATGAGGCCCATAAACGCCTGCGAAATAAAGAGGCCGGTCAGCGGATCGAGATTGCGGTCAATATCGCTCACGGTTACAAACACGGCGCAGGGGGTGTGTCCCGTGGAAGCGAAGTCCACCT
>CATZMG010000022.1 GCA_958421655.1 uncultured Collinsella sp. | reverse complement strand
GCGGGTGGTTTCTGATGCGGCGCGCTGCGCGCCCCGCACAGGCTAAAGCCTTTAAATAAATGCCCCCGATGGCGAATTACGCCATCGGGGGCACTTAAAACAGTCGTTCTGCACCTCTTCCAGGACATGGGAATGCTGAATATTCCCAAAAATGTACGCCGCCAGCGGGGGTACCCGCCCAAGCGGCTAAATTCCCGCAAGCTCGCAGTAGCGGCCAACGTTGCTGGCAAACACCATCTCCACAGCGCCCTTCTGCACGGGCTCCGTCGGCGTTTTACCCCACAGCAAATACTCGCCCAGGGTCTTGGCGCCGCGGTAGGCCAGGTTCACCGGGTCCTTATAAACAATATTGGTAAAGATGCCGCGGCGTAAGGCCAAGGCGCTCTCGGGGAACAGGTCGTTGCCAATCACCATGACCTGGCCGGCCTTGCCGCTCGAGACGAGCGCATCCGCGACCACTTCGGAACCAACGGCAAAAACGCTACAGATGAGCTCAGGGGCGTCCGGCGCACACAAGCGCTGTTCAAGCTCGCGCTTGAGCTGTTTGACTTGCGCATGGGCACCGGCAAGGTCCTCAACCTGCCAGGGAATATCGTGCTCGCGCAGGTAATTATGGAAGGCGCGGGCAGTTAGGTAGTGCGAGTCGGTATAAGGGTCGCCCGCCAACAGGAGCACGCGGGCATCGTCCCCAGAAGCATGGACCAGGTTTGCCGCCTGCTCAGCCATAAGGCTACCTGCCGTGGAATAGTCCGCCAAACTGGCACCCAGGCGATCGAGGTGCGGGCGGTCGCCGTCTACGAGCTCGATTGTCACGCCCGCCTCGGCAATCTGCCTCAAGAGCTCGGTCGCGCGGTCATCACCCGGAACATAGGCAAGCAGACCATCGATCTTCTCGCCTACCTGCAGACGCTCATCAATCTGCTCGAGCGCATCGGCGTAGCCACCCACGCCAAATTCAACGCGCTCAACCGTAATGCCCCGGTCGATGACCTCCTGCTCAAAGCGGTTGCAGCCTTCCCAAAGGTAACGGAAAAAGTACGCCCCCTCGCACGATGCGCGGGGCAGGCAAAACACCAGGTTGATATCCTTGCGGCGCAGGCTCGAGGCACTCGTATTGCGATGGTAACCCATGGCCTCGGCCTTAGCATTCACCTTGGAGCGCACGGATTCGCTCACGCCGGCCTTACCCGTCAGGGCCTTGTGCACGGTATTGATGGAAACGCCAAGCTCGGCGGCTATGTCCTTCATGGTTACGCGAGCGCTCATGGGGTTACTCCGTTATAGATAAGTTGCCAATTAACAGTACAGGTAACGATACCCCAAAATCACTCTTCAACTCGCCGCGCTCTCCCCCAAATGTGCAATGCGCCCCGCGAACGGATGCTCGCGAGGCGCTTGGGTGCCTGGACCTTATTTGATACCGCGGCCCAAGTCTTCGGCAATTTTGTCCACGCCCTTAAGTGCGGCGCAGGTTTTTTTGTTGGAACAATGTCCCGTGCAAACGCCACCTTGAGCGCAGTCGGCGCAAGTGCCCTTACGATAAATGCGCACGCACACGGCGACAAACGCAATGCCGATAACAGCCAGTACAACAATATCGATAGGTGCCATAGCAAGCCTCCTCTAGTTAACCATCACTTACTTTACCCCATTCTCCACCTGCCAAAAAGGGACAGGTATATTTTGGTCGGTTTTATCTGCGGAAACGCCACATCTCCCTCACCAAAAAGCCCGAGTGTCGCTGGGACACCCGGGCTCGTGGAAAGGGGCTGATCCTTATTCGGACTTAAGCGGAAACTGCAGCGGAAGCGGTGTTGGTCTCGTCCTCGTCGGTCCAAGCGTGCTTGGGCATGGGACGGAAGATCTGGAAGAGCATCGCAACCAGCAGAACGATGGCTACAACCGTCCAAATACCAAACTGGCCAAGGACAAGCAGGTTGTAGAACTGGTTGATGAACAGGCCGATCACCCAGGCAAAGGCGCACTCGTAGCCGATGGCAATCGCGGTCCACTTGCCGGAGTCCATCTGGTTGCGGATAGTGCCCATGGCGGCAAAGCACGGGGCGCACAGCAGGTTAAAGGCGCCAAAGGCAACGCAAGCGCCCATAGTCGGGAACATGCCGGCGAACGCGGTCCACAGGCTCGGGTCGGTCTCGGCGGCGTCGGCAACGGACAGCAGCGAGCCGGCGGTGGCGACGACGTTCTCCTTGGCGACAAGTCCAGAGACAGTCAGCGCGGTGGCCTGCCAGGTGCTAAAGCCGAGCGGGGCGAAGATCCAAGCGACCAGGTTGCCCAGCATGGCGAGCACGGAGTAGTCCATAAACTCCTCGGGGATGCCGTCCATCGCAGGCAGGAAGCCGAAGGAACCGTTGTAGCTACCAAAGTTGGAGAGGAACCAAACCACGACGGTGGACGCGAAGATGACCGTGCCGGCCTTCTTGATAAAGGCCCAGCAGCGCTCCCATACATGCAGCGCCCAAGAGCGGATTGCCGGGAAGTGATAGGCGGGAAGCTCCATAACGAACGGCGTCGGGCGACCGGCGAAGAGCTTGGTCTTCTTGAGCATGAGGCCCGAGGCGATGACGGCAAAGACGCCCAGGAAGTAGAAGAGCGGGCTGATCCATGCGGCGGTGGTGGAAGAATCGCCGATGATGGAACCCATGAGCAGAGCGATGATCGGCAGCTTGGCGCCACAGGGAATAAACGTGGTGGTCATGACCGTCATGCGGCGGTCCTTCTCGTTCTCGATGGTCTTGGTGGCCATGACGCCGGGGACGCCGCAGCCCGAGGACACGAGCATGGGGATAAAGGACTTGCCGGACAGGCCAAAGCGGCGGAACACGCGGTCCATGATGAAGGCGACGCGGGCCATGTAGCCGCAGTCCTCCAAGAAAGACAGCATCACGAACAGCAGGAACATCTGCGGCACGAAGCCGAAGATGGCGCCCAGACCGCCGACGATACCGTCACAGACCAGCGAATCGACCAGGCCACCGTCCTCGGTGCCGCCCGCCACAAGGGCATCGTGCACCACGGTGGTAATACCCGGAACATAGGGGCCGTACTGTGCCGGGTCGACCGAGTCGGCGGCGTCACCCGCAGCCTCGACAGCTGCGTCGTAGGCGTCGCGGCCCTGGCCGAGCACATACCAACCGTCGGTGCCAAAGAGCTGGTCGTTGGTGAAGTCGGTCACCGTGCCGCCCAAGGTAGAGACGGCAATGTAGTACACGCAGAACATGATGACCACAAAGATCGGCAGGCCCAAGATACGGTTGGTAACCACACGGTCGATCTTCTCGGAGGTGCTCATCTTGGCCGGAGCCTTGGTGAGGCACTCGTCGATGATGTGGGCAATCACGCCGTAGCGCTCGCCGGTAATGATGGACTCGGCGTCGTCGTCGCAATCCTGCTCGCACTGGGCGACCAGCTGCTCGACGCGAGCGGCCTTCTCCTTAGTGAGGTTGATGAGCTTGCAGGCGTCCGCGTCGCGCTCGAACAGCTTGACGGCGTAGTAGCGACGCTTGTTGGCGGGAACGCTCGCCGGCAGATTGTTCTCGATGTGGTCCAGAACGTCCTCGATGGAGGAATCGAACTTGTGCTCCGGCACCTGGCCCTTGGAAGCAGCGGACTTCTTGACCTGCTCGAACAGCTCGTTGATGCCCTTGTTCTTAAGGGCCGAGATCATCATGACCGGGCAGCCGAGCTTCTTGGAGAGCTTGTCCGTGTCGATCTTGTCGCCGTTCTTCTCGACCAAGTCGGCCATGTTGAGGGCGACGACCACGGGCAGGCCGGTCTCGATAACCTGAAGCGCTAGGTACAGGTTGCGCTCGAGGTTGGTGGCGTCGACCACCTGGACGACGACATCGGGCTCGCCGCTCATGAGGTAATCGCGCGAGCACTGCTCCTCGGGGCTATAGGGGGAAAGCGAGTAGATGCCGGGGAGGTCCGTGATGGTAACGTTCTTGTCGCTCAGGAGCTTGGCTTCCTTTTTCTCAACCGTGACACCGGGCCAGTTGCCAACGTAGCCGTTGGCGCCGGTGATCAGGTTGAAAAGCGTGGTCTTGCCGCAGTTGGGGTTACCCGCCAGCGCGACATGGATCTGAGAATCCGCCATTCAATCCTTCTTCCTTGTGTGCCTGCGCTGCTTTCTCCGCGCGGGCTGGATAATGTGCTTCAAAGATGCTGCATTAAGTTAGGAAAACCTAACTTTATCTGCAGAAATAACCGCGCAAAGATCCCTTACTGGACCTCGACGACGGCGGCCTCCTCCTTACGGATGGAAAGCTCGTAGCCGCGCACGTTGATCTCGACCGGATCACCGAGCGGTGCAACCTTTACGACCTTGAACGAAGTGCCCTTGATGAGCCCCAGGTCCATGAGGTGACGGCGAAGTGCGCCCTCACCGTGAAGCTTGACGATGGTAGAGCTCTCGCCCACCTTAACGTCACCCAACGTCTTCATTTACTTGTCCCCCTTTCAGTTTTTACAGAACGCTGTGGACTAACCGACGGTCATGATGTGCATGGCGACCTTGGAATCGATGCCAAAGCGAGCGCCCAGCACCGTGACGATGATATTGGCGCCACTCGAGCTCACCACGTGGATCTCGTTGCCCTCGACAAAGCCGAGGTCCTTGAGATGGTGCTTCATATCCTCATTGCCCTTTACGCGAGACACGCGCACGGTTTCGCCCGCTTTTACCATCGAAAGCGGCATAGCCGGCATCTGCGGTCCGCAAGACATGAGTGAGCTCCTAACGTCAGTTCGTCCTCAACATCGACGCAGCAAAAGTTAACCACGTCTATGTTCGCTATAGTAAACTAGCACGTGGTTAACTTTTTGGAAAGGGTCCCCATTTAGATTTCGAAAAAGTTTCCTATACGAAACAAAAAGGCGCGGCAAAGAGCTGTCCTTTGCCGCGCCCTGTCATGCTTAAAGCGAGAGGTTTCTGATCGACGTGACGCAGGAGGCCTCATCCACGCCCGAAACGCGGAACACGACGTCTTCGCCACATTCGCCGCAGAGTGCCATGAGTCCTATAACGTCGCGGCCATCCGTGTGGCGATCGCCGATACTGACTGACACGTCGCTACGATGCTTGGCAATGATGTCATAGAGCAGCGCAACCGGGCGGGCATGTAATCCCAACGGATCTTTAATCGTCTTTGTAAACTCGACCATGTCCCCTCCCACGACATCGCACATTCGGCCGGCAAACCCAGCCACGTGGTAGTTATTGTACGTTACCGGCGCACCCCCGCCCCATAAAAAACGAGGGAAGGCACGCGTCCTTCCCTCGCAACGGGCAATATGTAGCCGCTTGCCTACATCAGGCGCAAGCTGACGTCCTTGAGCTGGGCGCCGCTAACGGCACTCGGAGCACCCGACATAAGGTCGGAGCCGCTGGCCGTCTTGGGGAACGCCATGACGTCGCGGATGGAGTCGGAACCGGTGAGCAGCATGCACACGCGGTCCAGGCCCAGAGCGAAACCGCCCATCGGGGGTGCACCAAACTTGAGAGCCTCCATGAGGAAGCCGAACTGAGACTCGGCACGCTCCTCGGTAAAGCCCAGGAGCTTGAGCATGGACATCTGCATCTCGGCGTTGTGGATACGCATACCGCCGCCGCCGGCCTCAAAGCCGTCCATGACAAAGTCGTAGGTGCAAGAACCGGCTGCCAACGGGTCGGCCTCGATCTTGGCGATGTCGGTCTCGGTCGGCAGGGTGAAGGGCTGGTGCTCGGCGGCATAGGCCTTGCGGTCCTCATCCCAGTGGAACAGCGGGAAGTTGACGACCCACAGGAAGTCGTGGCCCTCGCGCTTGATCTCGAGCGCATTGGCCATGTGCGAGCGCATGCCGCCCAGGATCTCGTCAGAGAGCAGGCGCGGACCGGCGGCAAACATCACAAGGTCGCCGGGCTCGACGTCCATGCGCTCGCGCAGAGCCGCCATCTCCTCGTCCGAGAAGAACTTGACGATGGGGCTGTTGATGGAGCCGTCCTCGCGGAAGGCGATCCATGCCAGACCCTTGGCGCCAAACGTAGAGGCCACGCCGGCGAGCTTATCGATCTTGGCACGTGCCCAGACACCGGCGCCCTTGGCGTTGATGGCCTTGACGACAGAACCCTCCTCGTTTGCGGCAGTCGCAAAGACCTTGAACTTGGAGTTGGCAAAGATGTCGGTCAGGTCGACCAGGTGCATGCCATAGCGGGTATCGGGCTTGTCGGAGCCATAGGTGTCCATGGCCTCCCAGTAGTTCATGCGACGCAGCGGCGTGGGCATCTCGACACCCATGCGGCCGAAGGCATCGGCCAGGACCTCTTCGAGCGCGCTCATAACGTCGTTCTGGTCCACGAAGGACATCTCGATATCGACCTGGGTGAACTCGGGCTGACGGTCGGCACGCAGGTCCTCGTCGCGGAAGCACTTGGCAACCTGGTAGTAACGCTCGACGCCACCGACCATAAGCAGCTGCTTCAGAAGCTGCGGGGACTGCGGCAGCGCGTAGAAGTTGCCCGGCTGAATACGGCTGGGAACGATGAAGTCGCGGGCGCCCTCGGGCGTGGACTTGAACAGGGAGGGCGTCTCGACCTCCATGAACTCACGGTTGTGCAGCGCCTCGCGAATGGCAAAGGTAAAGTCGGAGCGCAGCTTGAGGTTGGCCATCATCTCGGGACGGCGGAGGTCCAAATAGCGATAGCGCAGGCGGGTATCCTCGCTGGTCTCGATGCCGTCCTCGATCTGGAACGGCGGGGTGACGGACGTGTTGAGCACCTCGGCGTGGTCGGTCAGGACCTCGATCTCGCCGGTCGCGAGCTTGGTGTTGGTGGTCTCCTCGCCACGAGCGCGCACGACGCCGTGGATCTTGATGGGCCACTCGGGACGCATGGTCTCGGCGATCTTAAAGGCATCGCCATCGGAGTGCTCGGGGTCGAAGGTGAGCTGCGTGATGCCCTCGCGGTCACGAAGGTCGCAGAAGATAAGGCCGCCGTGGTCACGGCGACGGCTCACCCAACCGGTGAGGGTGACCTCTTCGCCCACGTTCTCGAAGCGAAGCTCGCCGCAGGTACGGGTGTGCATGGAATGCTCGTCAATGGGACGGGTCTGGCTCATACCAGTGATCCTCCTTTATGGATCTGTGCCGCCCCGTGTCGTTCCGGGCGGCGTCGTACAGATTTGCCCAGCCTGCGTAAACCGCGCAGCCGGACATGGCGTTCTATCTTATCGCACCTGTGTCGATGTGCCGCGGAAAAGTAGCTCCTGCCCAAAGACTTGACGGAGACGAAACAATTGACGAACCGTGGCCGTCGCCCAGGTGTGCGGCGTGCGACAATGTGCCCCAATACAACTGCACTCGGAAAGGCCCGCCATGACTGCACGCCTCATCGTTATGGATATCGACTCCACGCTCATCAACCAGGAGGTCATCGACCTGTTGGGCGAGGAGGCCGGCGTGGGCGAGCAAGTTGCACAGATCACCGAGCGCGCCATGCGCGGCGAGCTGGACTTTAAGCAAGCGCTCGTGGAACGCGTGGAGCTGCTCGCCGGCCTGGACGAGAGCGTGTTCGAGCGCACCTTTGAGCGCGTGACATTTACCCCCGGCGCGTTAGAGCTTGTGCGCTCGGCGCACAGCAAGGGCTGGAAGGTCGGCGTGGTAAGCGGTGGCTTCCACGAGGTCGCCGACAAGATCGTGGCTGCCGCGGGCATCGACTTTTGCCTGGCCAATCGTCTGGAGGTCGTGGACGGCAAGCTCACGGGCAAGCTGGCGGCAGACATTGTGACCAAGGAGTCCAAGCTCATCCAGCTGCTGGATTGGGCGGTTGGGTGCGGCGTCGACATAGCCCATACCGTCGCGATCGGCGACGGCGCCAACGACATCCCCATGATTCAGGCCGCGGGCACGGGCATCGCGTTTTGCGCCAAGCCCAAGACGCGCGAAGCCGCCCCATTTGCCATCGACGAGCGCAACCTGATGCTCGCCATGGACATCATCCTGCGTGACTAGTCGATCAGTCTAACAATTGAATCAGTCTGCCCTATAGTTTCCGAACAATTTTGTCTTAGTGTTCGGAAACATACCCTTTGAGTGCTAGACTTTGCGCCGTCGAAGGGAACATATATGGATAAGCGAGATCTTGAGCAATTACTGAGCGATGTTGCCGGCGGAGCAGTCACCCCGGCTGTCGCCCTCACGCGCATGCAGACGGCGCCAACCGCCGATCTGGGTTTTGCACAGCTCGATCTTTCGCGCGGGGTGCGCCAGGGAGCCGGCGAGGTTGTCTACGGTGCCGGTAAAACCGCCGAGCAGATTGCCGCCATTATCGAGGCGCTGCGCGATGCCGGCCAGGAGCGCATCCTGGTCACGCGCCTGGATGCCGAAAAAGCAGCCCGTACCTCGGAGCTCCTCGACAACGGCATCGACCTGGGATATGTCCAGGACGCACAGCTCGCCCTCGTGGGCGGCAAGCCCTCCCCTACCGGCAACGGACGCATCGTCGTCGCCTGCGCCGGCACGAGCGACCTGCCCGTCGCCGAGGAAGCCGCGTTGACGGCCGAATTCTATGGCAACGAGGTCGACCGCCTCTACGACGTAGGCGTCGCCGGCCTGCACCGCCTGCTCGCGCATGCCGAGGAACTTGCTCAGGCGCAGGTGGTCATCGCCATCGCCGGCATGGAGGGCGCGTTGGCGAGCGTTGTCGGCGGCCTGGTGAGCTGTCCGGTCATCGCCGTTCCCACCAGCGTGGGCTACGGCGCGAGTTTTGGTGGCGTAGCCGCGCTGCTCGCCATGCTCAACTCCTGCGCCAGCGGCGTTTCGGTCGTCAATATCGACAACGGCTTTGGTGCCGCCTACCAAGCAAGTCTTATCAATCATCTGAGCGCCGGCGCGTCCTGCGCCCGCTAAGGAGCATTTCATGTCCAACCATCAGCACACGCTTATCATCGACGGCACCTCGGGCATCAGCGGCGACATGACCGTCGCGGCCCTGCTCGACCTAGGCGCCAGCGAGGAGCATCTGCGCGAGCAGCTCGCCACACTGCCGGTCGACGGCTTTACGATCGCCGTCACACGTGCAAACAAGCATGGCATCGACGCCTGCGATTTCGACGTCCAGCTTGCAGAGGAGCTCGAGAACCACGATCACGATATGGCCTGGCTCTACGGCAACGAAGCAGCTGCCGAGCACACACATGAGCACGAGCACCACCATCATGGCCATGACGAGCACGAACACGAGCACACACACGACCATGACCATGAGGCCCGCGGCCATTGTCACGAGGGTCACCATCACGCCCACCACCATCACCACCGTTCTTTGGCGGACGTCACCGCCATCATCGATGGCTCGCAGCTAAGCGATGGCGCCAAGCGTCGCGCCCTCGCCATTTTTTCCGTACTCGCCGCCGCCGAGGCCAAGGCTCACGGCAAAACGCCCGAGACCGTCATGTTCCACGAGGTAGGCGCCGTCGATTCCATCGTCGACGTCTGCTCTGTCGCCATCTGCCTCGATGACCTGGGTATTGAGGACATCGTGGTCGAGTCGCTCTCCGAGGGTCACGGCACCATCCACTGTGCCCACGGCCTCATGCCCATTCCCGTCCCCGCTGTCGTCAACCTGTGCCAGGCGGGCAATATCGCCCTCACGCCCGCACCGGTCGCCGGCGAGCTCGTGACGCCCACGGGCGCCGCCATCGTCACCGCGCTGCGCACGTCCGAGCACCTACCGGCCCGCTACCGCATCGAAGCCGTCGGCTACGGCGCCGGCAAGCGCCCCTACGAGGGTTGCTCCGGCACGCTCCGTTGCCTGCTTGTTCATGTGGATGCATAGCCATGGATGCCCGCAAAGAAAAAAGCCGCGCCGCCATCGTTGCGGCGTTCTCCGAGCTGCTACGCGAAGAGGACTACGGCAAGATTACCGTCGGCGACATCATCGCGCGCGCCCACGTAGGCCGCGCGACATTCTACGGTCTCTTTAAGAGCAAAGATGACCTACTGTCCGAGCTTGTGAGCGACATCTGCACCCACGCCCTCGACGACGATGGCACACCGCTCGACGACCCACTCGTGCAGGTCGAGCATATCCTCAACAACCTCTGGGATCGTCGTCAGGGTGTACGGGCACTGGTAGCCGGCGCCGGCTCACGCGTCTTCGCCGACTGCCTCCGCAAGACCATCATGTCGCGCGCAGCCGAAACCGTCCCTACCGACCCAAACGGCCCCGCCGCCACCATGGACCGAAGCTTCCTGCTACACCACATAGCCTCAAGCTTCGTAGGAATGGTCCAATGGTGGGCCTGGCATAACTTCCAAGCCCCAAAAGAGGACGTAGCCAAAGACTACCTATCAGCCATAAAACCCCTCTTCAACTAAGTAAGAAGCTCATCCCAAAGCATCGCCCCAACCCAAGCCGCCACGCATCCCAAAGTGTCATTCGCGCTTCAACATCCATACCAGCAACAAGCCCCTCCCATCCAAATTCAGATATATGTTGGGTTGCTTGTACGAACGCAACAAAGACCCCGCAGCTGTCCGCATGGGGTAACTTCCCAGCGCATTCCGCAGGACGAAAGAACCCCCGCCGCACGAAGTGCGCAGCGGGGGTTCTTTCATGTCCGAGGACGCGCTGGGAAGTTACCCCATACGGCCAGCGGACAACTATGTAGCCTTGGACTAGAACATGCCCAAGAAACCGTGCACAAACAGTGCAGCCAGAGCGGCACCGACAAACGGAGCGATGCCAGGAACAAGCAGACCGTACTTCCAGTTGTTGTCGGCCTTGTTCTTAATCGGCAGCACCTGATAGGCCATGCGAGGACCAAGGTCACGAGCCTGGTTCATGGCGAAGCCGGTGATACCGCCCATGCCCCTACCAACGGCCCAAACGATCAGACCGACGCAGATGGCGAGCATCAGAACGTTCTCGCCGGCGCGGCTAGCAGCGGCAAGGATGGCGCTGATGAACACGAAGGTGCAGATAGCCTCGCAGAAAAAGTTACGGACATAGTTGGTGCCCTCGGTGGTGGGGTTGGTCGAGAAGATATTGCGCTGTGCAATGGGGTCGACGGCGCCCTCGGAGGCCTTGAACTCATCGGCATACATCAACCACGCAATCACGGCGCCCACAAAGCCGCCGAGCATATCGGCAAGCATGAAGGGGATGCAGCTGCCCCACGGCACCAGACCGACGATGCACTGCGCAAGCACCATGGCCGGGTTCATGCACACGGCGCCGCCAAAGACAAACAGGCAGACCGAGATGCCAAAAGACCAAGTGGTGATGGCAAACATATGACCGGAGCCCTGATACTTGGTGCCCTTAAGCACGGTATCGCAGTGCACGCCCACGCCAAAGATGATCATGAGGGCCGTTGCGCCGAATTCGCAGAGGAGTTTGGTAAGCATAAAACCTTATCTTTCTTGTCGGTTATAAACGATTCGTTTGAGCCGCGCACTAGTGCTGAGCGACAACAACGCCCAGGCCATCGGGAATGACGGCCACCTTGGCATCGGCACCCTTCATCTCAAAGGCAAGCTTGAGCGCCTCATCGAGGGTGTTGACCGGCGTCATGTGCATATCCTTGATCATCTGGTGATCGCACAGGTCGGTAACCATGATCACAGGGTGATGCGCCAGGATGCGGGCAAAGATCTGGCTCGTCCACTGGTCGGGCAGGGTCTCGTTCTTAGGACGGTCGATGCAGGCGCGCTCAAACTCTGCCGGATCATTGTCGGCGATGTTGTGATAGAAGCCCTCGCCACCGTGACCGTCGGCACAACCGGCGACATCGATGATCACGCCGCCCTCGGGAAGCGTGGCCTCGGCAGAGCACATGCCCTTCACGGCCTGGTAGATGTTCTGGTCGAGCGGGTAGCCGCCGTTGGTGGTGATGGCAATCTCGCACTCAACGGGCTCAACGCCGGCAAGGCTCTTCACGAACTCGCAGCCAGCCTCGTGTGCCTTATGGATGTCGCCTGCAAAGGAGCCGATAACCTCGTGCTTGCCGTTGAGCACCACGTTAAGCACAAAGGCAAGGTGAGCCATCTCGGCGGCAGCAAACATGTCCTCGCTTACGTGGTTGTGGCACAGGTTGCCGGCACGCGAATGGGAATCGTTCACAAACTGACCGTTGTGGTTGTACATGATGGTCTTGTAGCTGGCGATGCCAGGCAGGACGGACTTGCGGCTACCAGAGAAACCGGCAAAGAAGTGCGGCTCAATAAAGCCCTCGGCAAGCAGCAGATCGCAATCGGCGGCAATCTTGTTGATGATGCACTCGCCACCAGAAGGCAGGGTGCCGATCTTTCTCATCATGCTGTCGTCAGTCGCGACGTGCATAACGATTTCCTCGTTGGCAACGATCTCCTCGCCGTACTTGTTGACGAGCTCCTCGTGCGTCGAAGGACGATGCATACCCGTAGCAACCAGAATGCGAACGCGCGCCTCGGGCGCAGCGGAATGGATGTGATGCAGCAGAATAGGCATCGTCACACGCGAGGGAACGGGGCGCGTATGATCGGAGCTAATGATGACGATATCCTTCTTGCCAGCACAAAGCTCCTCGAGCGAAGGCGAGCCATAAGGGTTGGCAAGTGACTCCTCTACCAGCTCTTCCTGTGATTTTGTAGTCTTAAACTCGTTTTGATGACCTTCCATCACACCCGCGAAGTTCTTATCCTCGAGCTCCAGATGCAACGTCTTGTGGTCAAACGGCAGTTCACATTCAAACAATGACGAGCGCCCTCTTCCTTTCAACTGACACACTAGATAAACCGTTGGAAGGATACGCCGCTCACCGAAAAACACCACCGTCCACCGACTCATTAACACAACGTTCATATTTGACCCACAACAAAACGACCGCAATCCCAAACGAGACCGCGGCCGCTACAGTCGTAAGTCGAGAAGCGCGCCTTTCTTCCCTTCAGCCCGTAATCCGCCGAAAACCGAGGACGAAGGGACCCGATGGGTTTCCCTCTGAATGCATTCCGCAGCACGAAGCCTTTTCCAAACGCGCAAAGCGCGCCATTATTCCCCCAGCCAGTAATCCACCGAAAACCGGACATCGTAGGGCCCGCCATCAGCTTACTTTTAGGCACACTCCGCAGGACGCAAGAAGCCCTCGCCGCACTCCACACTAAGCGCGAAGGGCGCTTTATTCCCTTCAGCCCCAATCCCCGAAGACCGAGGACGAAGGGACCCGACGGGTTTCCCTCTGAATGCATTCCGCAGCACGAAGCCCCCTTATCCGCAGCTCCGAAGGAGCAGGATAAGGGGGCTTCAAGTGCGAGGACGCATTCAGAGGGAAACCCGTCGGGTCCCGGTGAGAGCCACAGGGCTATCGATTACCCCGTGTTCTGCAATCCTGCCGAGACGCCGGTCACAGTCGAAAGAATCAGGCTCATGTACTCGGCCTTCTTCTCCTCGGCCATCTCGTCCTGGTTCATACGCACCTCGCGAAGGGCGCGGACCTGGGCGATGGACAGGGCGTCGACGTAGGGATTACGCACACGGACGGCGCAGCCGAGCACACGGCGGCGCTGCAGCGGCCATTCGTCACCGACGATGGCAAGAACCCACTTACGCGTGAGCTGCATCTCGGTAAAGACCTTCTCGGACAAATCCTGGCGATCGCCCAGGTGCAGGTACATCTTGGCGATGCGCTGGTCGGTCTTGGCGATCGACATCTCGATGTTGTCGATAAAGGTGCGGAAGAACGGCCACTCCTGGTAGGCAGCCTTAAGCTGGTCCAGATCGCCAAACTGCTCGCAGGCGGTACCCAGGCCGTACCAGGCGGCCAGATTGATGCGCGCCTGGCTCCAGCTGAAGATCCACGGAATGGTACGCAGGTCGTCGAGCGACTTGGCACCCAAACCGCGCTTGGCGGGACGCGAGCCGATCGGCAGCAGACCGACCTCGGTCAGCGGCGTCACGGTCGAGAACCACGGTGTAAAGTCCTCGGTGTTCAGCAGGTCCAGATAGCGCTCGTGGCTTACGGCGTTGAGCTTCTCGGCCATATCCCAGAACTTCTGCGTGTTCTCGGTGTTGGTCTTCTCGACGCTCGGGGCCGACTGCAAAAGCGTTGCGGCAGCAACGGACTCAACATGACGCTGAGCCAGCGTGCGGTTGCCGTAACGGGCAAAGATGACCTCGCCCTGCTCGGTGAGCTTAAAGAAGCAGTTGACCGAACCCTTGGGCTGCGCCAGCACGGCCTTGTTGGCCGGGCCGCCGCCACGGCCCACTGCACCGCCGCGACCGTGCATGAGCACCAGGTCGATATCGTTCTTCTCGGCCCACTTGGCGATGCGCTCCTGCGCGGAGTGCAGTGCGAGCATGGCCGTGGTAGGACCGGCATCCTTGGAGGAGTCGGAATAGCCCAGCATGACCTCCATGCGGCGGTTGGTCTGGGCAAGGCGCCTCTGCACCACGGGCAGCGTAAGCATCTGGTCGAGCACGTCGACGCAGCCCTCGAGGTCCTCGAGCTGCTCGAACAGCGGGATCACGTCGAGCTCGGGGACATCCTCCTCGTGTGCGAAGGACAGGTGGGCCAGCTCAAAGACGTCGGCCACATGCTGGGCGCTCTTGGTGAACGAGATGATGTAGCGGTGCGCCATCTTCTTGCCGTAGCGCTTTTGGATGGAGCCGATAGCGCGGAAGGTATCGATGACCTCGCGCGTCATGGGCTGCAGATCGCCATGGATACCGTTCTCGTGGATATCCTTGAGGGCGCGGGCATGCACCACGGAGTGCTGACGGAACTCCATCTCGACCATGTGGAAGCCGAAGGACTCGACCTGCCAGATGATGGTCTGAACCGGGCCGTAGGCAGCACGGACGGCACCGCAGGCAGCCAGCGAGCGCTGGACGACGCGCAAGTCCTCCAGGAACTCATCGGCGCTGTGGTACATGGTATCGGTGATACGACGTACGGTGGCGTTCAGACGGTCGGCCATGACGAGCATGACGGCGCGATGCGGCTCGTGCTCGGAAATCAGCTCGGCGCGGGCCGTGTACCGAGGGCTCATCTCGACCTGATGGTTCCACAGGTTGATGAGCTCGGCAGACGGCTTGCTGTAGGTAGCCTCGAGCGTGAGGTTGCGGCCGATGCGGCGGCACTTGTCCTCGAGCTTGAGCACCATGTGGGTGAAGTACTTGGCGGCGACCTCACGGCTGACCTTGGCGGTGACGTTGGGGTTACCGTCGCGGTCGGAACCGATCCAGCTGCCGGGATGGAAGAACGCCGGGCACAGCGGCGGCACGGTACCGGCCTTGTCGCCCAGCACCCAGTCGTCAAAGCGACGATAGATGACGGGGATGACGTCGAACAGCGTGTTATCGAAGATGTCGATGATGGTATCGGCTTCCTCGACCGGCGTGGGCTTCTTGAGCGCGATGGGGCTCGTACGCACCAGGGCGTCGATCTCCTGCAGCATATGGCGCTCGTTCTCCACCAGGTCAGAGCCGCCCAGACGCGGACGCTCCTCCAGCAGGTTGGAGATACGGCGAATCTTGCCCTCGACGGCCTTACGACGGGCCTCGGTGGGATGCGCGGTAAAGACGGGGTGGAACTCAAGCTTGCCGAGCAGCTCGTTGGCGCCCTCGACGCCCAGCTCATTCACCAGCTGGTGATAGGCGACGGTGAGCTCGTTGGCGGGATCGACCTCGGTATCGGTCGACGCACCGGCCTCGCGCTCGCGCAGCTGCGCCACACGGTAGTTCTCCTCCGACAGGTTTGCCAGATGGAAGAAACTCGTAAAGGCGCGGACAATGACCTGCTGCTTATCGAGCGGCAGGCTGTCGATCAGATCGACGACCTCACGAAATGCCACGGCGGTGGACTCATCGGCAGTAGGCACGCCCTGCTCGTCGACGGCCTCGTCGGCAGCACGCGTACCGGGGTTGCCGGCATTGGCCACAATCTCGGCCGACAGGATCTTGTCGAACAGGTCCGCGATCTCAGGATCATACTCGCTAAGCACACGACGCTCCAGGCGCAGGAACAACGCCAGATTGTCGCGCAGCTCCTCGGGGATCTCGATTTCGGCGAGACGCTCCCTGGACTCGGCATTCGAGCCGATTCGGTTAACGAGGCGGTTGACCACGGCAGCGACGCGCGCCGCGGCTTCGGGTACAGACTGGTTGCTTAGGTTCTCAGCCACGTTTCCTCCCATTCCTCCTTCTATGCACGTAACATGCGGTATTCATTATAGGCGCTTGCGAAATACTTTCGACACTGATTGCGCTTTACCACACAAAAGTATTTTCTGCATTGCAAGGGTTTTTGCTCTAAATGGTCGTATTTCTCGGTGGACGGCATACACAAACGGGGGCATTCCGCATAAATGCGAAACACCCCCGTAACAATCGCTCGCAATGGACGGGACACTTAAGCGGGTCCGCAGCTCAAAAAGATGCGCTACAGGCGCTCGCGAACCGCCTCAACCACGTTGGACAGATCGGCAAGGACCTCTTCATGGCTCTCCATGTCGCGCACCTTGACCTTGCCGGCGGCAAGCTCGTCGCCGCCCAGGACCAAGATGAGCTTGGCGCCCACCTTATCGGCCTGCTTAAACTGGGCCTTGAGCGAACGGCCCTGATAGTCGGCCTCGGTCACGATGCCTGCGGCGCGAAGCTCCTGCGTAATGGCGAAGACGTTCTGGCGCAGCTCCTTGCCGGCGTTGGCGACATAGACGCACGGGGCCTCATCGGCACCCAAATCGCTGCCAAAGGCCTGCAGGGCCAGCAGGGCGCGCTCAAAACCGACGGCAAAGCCGACGCCCGCCGTGGGTTTGCCACCCTCGAGCTCGACCAGGCCATCGTAGCGGCCGCCGCCGCCGATGGAGCCGACGCCGGCGCCAGGGGCCTCGACCTCAAAGACAGTACGGGTGTAGTAGTCCAGGCCGCGCACCAAGGTGGGATCCTCGACATACTCAATACCGGCGGCATCCAGATAGCGCTTGACCTGCTCGTAGTGCTCGCGGCACTCGTCACACAGGTTGTCACCCATCAGCGGGGCCTCGGCCATGATCTCGCGGCAGTGGTCGTTCTTGCAGTCGAAGGCACGCAGCGGGTTAAGCTCGGCGCGCTCGCGGCACTCGTCGCACATCTCGTCTGCGTGATCGAGGATGAACTGCTTGACCTGCTCGCGGTAAGCCGGACGGCACTGGGCGTCACCCATCGAGTTGATGAGCAGACGTAGCTTGGAAAGGTCGAAGCCCAGGCGCTTGTAGAACTCCATGAGCATGATGATGCACTCGGCGTCTGCCGCCGGATCTGGAGCGCCGAGCCACTCGATGCCCACCTGGTGGAACTGGCGCAGGCGGCCCTTCTGGGGACGCTCGCCGCGGAACATGGCCTCGGCGTAATAGGCCTTAAACGGCGTGGAGCCCTGGGGCACCAGGTTGTTCTCGACGACGGCGCGCACCACGCCGGCCGTGCCCTCGGGGCGAAGTGCCAGGCGCTGCTTGGGCTTGAGTTTGGTGTCGGTGCCCTCGGTAAAGACGCGCTCCAGGTTGGCACCGCTGAACACGCGGAACATTTCCTTGCGCACGACGTCGGTCGACTGGCCGATACCGTGGACAAACACATCTACCTGCTCGATCGCGGGCGTCTCGATGGGTTTAAAACCAAACGGCTCGAACACGCCGGCCGCAATCTGCTGCATCTTTTGCCAGGCGCGCATCTCGGCGCCGATAAGGTCGCGGGTTCCCTCCGCCTTCTGTGCCTGCATGGGCAAACACCTTTCTTTTGTATCGCGTCATAGGTAATGGTCATTATACGGCACAAACACAAACAGCGGCGGCGCGTCTGACCGAACGAGGGTATGGGGGCTCGTTCGGCCAGATGCACCGCCGCTGTTTGTGACCCGTGGCCGCCTTGGAAACCGAATTGATGGTACGAGCATCTATTCGGCCTCCAGGGCAGCCACGGACAGAACGGGGCAAATAGAAAAGAACGACGGACGTCTACTCCCCCGCCACGCTCGCGCGCAGCTTGGCGGCAATGGGCTCGGATGCCAGCAGGAACACGAGCATGACCACGGAGCACGCCAGGCACACGATCCAGGTGCTCGCAAAGGAGCCCGTGGCATCGAACAGCACGCCCGAGACAATGGCGCCCACGGTGCCGCCGACCATCTCGAGCGAGGTGATGGTACCCGTGACCTTACCGAGGTCGGCCATGCCAAACTGCTTGGACGCGGCGATGGTAGGCGTGATGGTGCCCATGCACGTTCCGATACCAAAGCTCACAGCGGCGACAATAGGACCGAGGTCCGTCGTCGGGAAACACAGCGCCACGCAGGCGATAATGCACGCAACGGAGCCAAGGATATTGCCAAAGCGCAGGCCAAAGCGGTCATAGATCGCACCGAGCGAAATCTTGGCGATAACGACGGTGACCATGTAGGCCGAAAGCACGGTACCTGCCCACATGGGATCGTGGCCGCCCGTGACGATCTTGGCGCCGTTGACGGTAACACTCGTCATGTTGGTGACCTGGTTGGGCAAGATGGCGCCATTGACCAAGCCCATAAAGAGGAAGGCGACGACAAGCAGCCAAAACGCCGGGCTCTTCTTGATACGAGACCAGCCGACGCTAACCTCGGGCGCCGTGTGCTCGTCCTTGTCGCCAGCCGTCGAGACGGACGGATCGCCCGGGTTCTCGCCGAGCGGCTTAAGGCCGATCTCGGAAGGCTTGGTGCGAAAGGAGTAGGCCGTGATGGGCAGTGCCGCCACCATGCAGACGGCAGCGAGTACCAGGAACGCAGAGCGCCAGCCCACACTCACGATAAGCGAGCTCACGATCGGCGAGAGAATAGCTCCGCCAAAGCCCGAGCCCGAAAGTGCGATGGAGATGGCAAGGCCTCGCTTGGCGGTAAACCAGTTGGCGGTCACCAGGCTAATGAGCAGACGGGTCGAGGCCACAGCGAAGCAGCCCGAAACGGCAAAGAGCACGTAGACCTGCCAAAGCTCACCCACAAAGCTCATGCCCGCGAGCACCGCCGAGGTAGCGATAACGGTGAGCGAGCCCAATACGCGGCCACTCACCTTATCGGCAACATGGCCGATAACGAGCGAACCCACGACGCTCACCACGGTGGAGATGGCATTGGAGATGTTGTACTGCGCAAGGGAAATGCCCAGGTCGCTGACGATGAGCGGCTGGAACAGGCTCATGCAGTTGACGAAAATCGTGTAGCACGTGGCCATGATCACGAAGCCGGAGGTCACCACGAGCCAGCCGGGAAAGAACTTACGTTGCTGGGACATACTGCTCCTTATTTAACAAACGAATAGCCGGCGCCGGGCGCCGGTAGTGCCCAAGATTGCCTTGAAAGACAAGGGCATAGGCCTTACGGCCATGCCCGCAGACTTGAAAGGCAAGGTTGGGTGCTACCGGTGGTCGGCGATATAGCCCAAAGCGACGGCGGAATAAGCCGCAGCACCGAGCGGCAGCTCGGCATCGTTAAAACGTGCCTTGGGATGGTGCTGGGCAAAGTGTTCGTCCGTGTCGGTTACGGCCGCGCCCACGGTAAAGTACGCACTCGGAATCTCGCTCGAGATAAGCGCAAAGTCCTCGCTCGCCATGGCATGGAACAGCGGCAAGAAAGCCGTCTTGGGCAGCACTGCGCCCACGTAGCCAAGCGACGCCTGAGTCATATCGCTGTCGAGTACAAGCGGCGGAACATCCGAGAGCGTCTCGATGGTCGCCGGCGTGCGATACGTTGCCGCTACGCCATTGACGACCTCGGCGATGCGGGTCTTAAGGTGAGCCATGAGCTCAACATCAAAGCCGCGCAGCGTTCCCTCGAGCACGCAGGTGTCGGGGATGACGTTGGCCGCCAAGCCGCCAGCGAACTTACCCACGGTAAGTGCGACTTCCTTGGCCGCCGGCACCTCGCGGGAGATAAGCTCCTGGAGCGCCAGGTGCACATGGACGCCGGCCGTGATAGGGTCGATGCAAATCTCGGGGCTCGAGCCATGGCCGCCCTTGCCCTGCAGCGTGATGCGGAAACCGTACACGCCCGAAAGCGCCGGGCTCCCATAGAGCACCAGGCCGAGCGGCGATTGGCTGTTGACATGCATGGCAAAAGCCGCCTGAGGACGCGGGTTCTGCAACAGGCCATCGGCGATGGCAGCACGGGCGCCCTCGAAGGTCTCCTCACCCGGCTGGAACAGCAGTTTGACGGTGGCATTGACGTCGACGAGCTCGGCCTCGCGGGCCTTGAGCAGGCGCGCCGCACCAAGCAGGGCCGTCGCGTGCATATCGTGACCGCAAGCATGCATGCAGCCATTGGTGGATGCAAAGGGCTCGCCGGATTCCTCGACAACGGGCAGGGCATCCATATCGCCTCGGAGCATGACGACCGTTCCGGCCTGCTCGTCCTTGCACGTGCCATTGCCCTGAGCGGCCGCGGCCGCACCGGCACCGATCAGGCCAACGACGCAGGAACCGTCGACGAGCGTGGTATGGGGGATGTCCATCTCGTCCAGACGTGCCTGGATATAGGCAGACGTCTGCGGAAGATTGTTACCGAGCTCAGGCATCTGGTGTAGATCGTGTCGCCACGCAGCGAGCTCGTCTGCAAAAGCCTGAGCTTCTGCGACAAGACCGTCACCGATAGCGGTCTGCGCCGCTGTGGTAGCCTGAGGCGCTGGTTGCGGTTGAAAATCGGACAGAGCTGGTGCCATAGATGCCCTCCAGTAACGTTTTTGCAGCACGCACTTTGATAGCGTAAAGTGCAAGGCACAACTGTAAGGGCATGACATAAAAAATGCCGCCCTGGGAGGGCGGCGCAACAAGTTGTTTACAATTGCGGGTGTGATTTTCGGCGCAAGAAATCGAAATGCGTCTCGCTCAAGATAATCGACAGGAAGATGAGCGCGAAGCCGGCAAGCAGGCGCGAGGTGAGCGCCTCCCCCATCAACAGCACCGAGAACAGCACACCCGAGGGCGACTCCATCGAAAGGAGCAGCGAGCCCGTCGAGGCCGGGACGTGCGCCAATCCAACGTTTTGGACGAGCAGGGCCACACACGTACAACCCACCGAAAGAAAGACCATTACACCGATAAAATCCGGCGTCCATACAGACGAGGGCGCTTGGGTCTCGAACAACAGCGACGAGATCAGGCTCAAGACGCCATTGCCCACAAACATCCAAAACGTGATGACGTTGATGTCCATTTTGCGACCGTACTTGGCGGTCACCGCCATCTGGATGGCAAAGAAGACCGCGCCGCCCAGCGTAATGGCATCGCCGGCATTGAACTCGACGCTATCGAGCGCCACCAAGCCAATGCCCGCCAGGCACAGCAACGCGGCGCCTAAGTTGTAACGGGTAAGCTTTTCGCCGCTTAGGACGTAGCTCGCAAACGGAACCAAGATGCAGTACGTGCCCGTCAAAAACGCGCTTTTGCCTGCGGTGGTCTGTGCCAGGCCGATCGTCTGCAAACCGTAGGCACCCCACATGAGCGCGCCCATGCCAAGCCCGACGATTAGGTTGCGGGCATTGAAATGAGCGATGATGCGCTTATGGAAAATGGCAAACATAACCAGTGATGCCGGGAGAAAGCGAACGTAGACCAGCTCGAACACCGGAATGTTGTCGAGCGCGCCCTTCATAGTGGTAAAGGAGTAGCCCCAGATGACCGCCACCGAAAATAGCAGAACTTTCCAGAACAGCGGCGAGCGTGCGCCGGCACCCCGGGGAATACCGCCCGCGCCCAAATCCTCACGGGCCACAGGGCTATCAGGCATGTTTTCGATTTCGTTGGCAGCGTATTGGGCCATGGAACATCCTCGCACTCAATCTGGGCGTGGTGTCCGCACGCGTATGGCTGCGTGCCGCCTCATGGTCAAATAAAAACAGGGCGCACCGGACCCCCGGTACGCCCCGCTACTGTAGCAACAACCAACACGGCATCGCAATCCAGCCCGCTAAAGTATCGAACAGAAAAACCTCGATGTTCCGGCAATGTCAGCGAAAACGACCCTAAGCGAGCAAGGTGACGTGAAATGAAAGGGCGCTGACCTTCTGGTCGCGCCCTTGAAATTGAACGTCAGATTGCCGCTTAGGGTCGTTTGCAGCGTCGAGCCGTTACGCGGTTTGGTAAAACCGCGTAACTAGATCAATTTAGTGCTCTCCAGCTTTTCGATGATCCAGTCGTTGGCTTTGATGACTGGGCGGCGGAAGACCACACCCAGGGCCAGTGACGGGATCAGATAGCTCGCCAGAATGCCCAGCTCAATCCAGTACTCCATGTGGTACGCACCAGCCATGGCGGCGTGCATGGCGTTGATGCCGTGAGTAAACGGCAGGAACGGATAGATCGCCTGGAACACGGGGCCGGTCATCTCGATGGGGAACGTGCCGCCCGAACCGCCGACCTGCATGACCAGCAGCACGACGGCGAGCGCCTTGCCGATATCGCCAAACGAAACCGTAAGCGTGTAGACGATATTGGAGAACACGAGACTCGCGACCCAGCCCGCCAGCACAAACTGCAGCGGGTCGTCGCACTGGATGCCAAAGAACAGGATGTCGCCCGCGCACACGAGCGTTGCCTGCAGCAGGGCCAGACCGCCAAAGAACAGGTAGCGGCCCAGGTAGATCTCGTGCAGGCGCACGGGAATGAGCTCGTTGATGAGCTCATCGTCAACCGACACCTTCATCATGGCTGCCAGCACGATCGAGCCCACCCACAGCGACAGGATCGTATAGAACGGCGCCATGGCCGAACCGTAATTGCGGATCGGATAGACCGGCTTGCGATCGAGCGCGACGGGGCCGGAAAGCGACACGGCCAAACCCTCGGGATCGTTGCCAATCATCGTCTTGATCGTGGCCAGATCGTCCGACATAAGGGCACCATCGAGCTCGTCCTTGAAAGCGCTAATCTTGTCCGACGCCTCGCCCAGCTGATCAGAAGCCTTGTTGACCAGCTTTGCAGCCTTGGAGAGGCCCTTTGCCAGCGAACCGGATGCGTCGGTCAGGCCGGCAACAGCACTATCCAGATCGTTCGAAATACCGTTCAGCGAATCCAAAACGCCCGAGATGGTCTTCTTGAGCTCCTTTGCCTTGGCCGAGAACGTGGAGTCGTAATCGATCTTGGCACCTGAAACACCCGCCTTGGCGTCGGCGATCGCCTGGTCGGTTTCGGCGCGGACATCGTTAACCTTTGCCATGCTGTCCGAGAGCGACGTCGCGATGCTCGTCAGCTCCTTGGCATTGTTGCGGTACTCCTCCGCAGTTCTGCCAAGAGACGTAGCAACGGTCTCGAGACCTTCCTTGAGCTTGTCGTTACCCACCTGGCCGGCAAGGCTGCGGAGCTTATCTGCCGCAGCGTCAATCTCATCGGCACGCGCATTGAGCGACGCGGCGCCATCGTTGAGTTGCGATACTGTCAGATCAACATGCTGGTTCGCGGCGTCAAAGGCCTTTGCGAGCTCGGTGGACACGTTGTCGAATGACCCGGCACTTCCATCAATCGCGGCATCAATGGCATCGCTGGCAGCCTTGAGCGCTTGCTCCGAATCACCGATACCGCTCTCGGCATGCTCCATCAGCTGCTTCACCGACTGCTCGGTAGTTCCGGTCTGCTTGAGCAGGCCGCCCGCCGACGTCAGCGAATCGGAGGTCGAGCTTAAAATGCCCGCAAGCGAAGTAGCGCTGGCCTTGATGTCCTGCAGGTCCTGAACCGAGTCGCCAAGCGTCGAGGACAGGTTGGCGATAAAGTTGCTGACCTGGTCGGTACTCATGTAATCGAGCAGGCTGGAAACCGTCTTAAGACCGATGGTCGTGATGGTCTTGGTAAAGGTCTCGTTAACCTGGCTCTGAACGGCACTCGAGCCCTTTTCGGTCACGATCTGGGCGATGGCGTTGGCCTTCTGGTTCTCATAGAACTCGATATCGGCGTGTTTCACGTCGGTCGAGAAGAGCGTCATCATGTCGGAGCTAAAGCTCTTGGGGATTACGACGGCCGCATAGTAAGCGCCCGACTTAACACCGTCGATAGCCTTATCGCGATTGTTGAGCACAACCCAGTCAAAGTTCTCGTTACCACGCAGAGCGGCGGTAACGTTTTCACCCACGTTGACCTCGACGGGAATCAGATCGCTCTCGTAACCCTCGTCGGTATTGACCACGGCAATCTTAAGGTTTCCGGTATTTCCGTACGGGTCCCAACTGCCGGCGATGTTAAACCATGCGTAGAGGCACGGCACGATGATCAGACCCATCACGACAATCATGCCGATCACGGAGTGAGACACGTTTTGGACGTCGCGCTTAAACAGATGCAGGATGTTCTTCATTTATGCCTCACCTCCTTTTGAGTGCTTGCCAAGCGGGGCGCCATCCTCATTCATCACAAACGTGTCGTCCCCGTTCGCGGGCACATGGTGCATATTGTCGTGGATGGGCTGGTCGGCAGCCTGAACCTTGGATTTAGAGCCTCGCTCGCTGGCATTCAGGCCAAACATGCGACGGGCAGCCGGAATGGCGGCCGTGTGCTCGCGCATCTCGCGGCGTAGGTCCTCGTCCGAAAGCGCCGAGATGCGCATCTGGGTGTTGAGGCTTGCGCGGATGTACTCGATATTGATCAGCCAGCCGCAGATGGCAATAACCGAAATGATCCAAATGACCAGCAAGATGATCTTGCCGTTATTGTCGATATCGAGAACCGTCGAGAGCACAAAGATCAGCACCTGCACGCCCACCACGGCAGCAAAGCCGCCTTTGATGTAGTACGGGTAACGATGCTCAAAAGCCACTGCATGTTCGAGCAGCTCACGACGGTACGAATCGGAATCGAGTATGACGCGCATGGCCGTACGCAGCGAATAGCGCTGGCGCGGCAGGTCATTGGACTCGCAGATCATAAGGCCTGTCGTGGAAAGCTGCCTGTCAAAGAGCAGGTTGAGGTTGAGCAGCAGCGGACGCAGCTGCAAGCCGATAAAGAGTGCGATGGCAAGGAACACGCCCAAAATGCACAGGTTGAACAGGTAGTTGTACGAGTACATGCCGCCGACGGTCTCGCGCAGCAGATTGATGCCGTAGGTAAAGGGTAGCAGCGGATGCAGCCATTGGAAGAAGCCGGGCATCATCTCGATGGGGTACATGCCCGACGAACCCGGGATCTGCACGATGACAAGAATGACACCGATAGCCTTGCCGATATGCTTAAACGTGGTGGACAGCGCATAGATGATGTTGACGTACGTAAACGAGATGGCGATGCCACCCAGCACGAACAGCAGCGGGTTGATGCACTGCACGCCAATCACCAGATCGCCCACCGTCACGATGATGGCCTGGAGCGCGCCCAAGATCACCAGGAGCATCCAACGGCCGAAGTAGCCCTGGCGCGCCGTAAAGCTGCCAATGCCCTCGCGATCGACCTCGAGCTTGTAGATGGCGATGAGTACGTAACCGCCCACCCAAAGCGCCAGATTAGTGTAGAAGGGAGCGATGCCCGAACCAAAGCTCTTGACCGGATAGATCGACTTGGACGTCAACTCAACCGGAGATGCCATGAAATCTGTCACGTCATTGACATCGACGCCCATCAGATCAGACAGCTCGCCCATGGACTCGGAGGTCTGCAGCGCCGCGATGTCGTTGGCAGCGGTCGCAAGTTTGTCCTGGACCTTGGCAAGCGAGGTATCGGTCTGGGACAGCGTGGTCTTGGCCTGCTTGAGCGTAGCATCGAGCTGCGATAGCGTACCGCGCGCATTGGCGATTGTAGGCGTGAGGCCCGACACGATACCGGTTAGGTCGCCCGATACAACCGAGAAAGAGTCGAGCGCGCTGGAAGCCTTCGGCAGCGCATTTTGACCAAGATCCATCTGAGCCTGGCTGATGTTGGTCGTGCCGGTCTGAATTGCAGTATTGATAGCGTCGCTGGCGCTCGAAACGGCCGAAGCGTCATTCGCAATAGCACTCGACTGCGCCGAGAGATTGTCCTTGACGGCCTGGAGGCTTTCGTTTTGTCCTCGAAGCGTATCGATCGTCGACGCGATGAGCGCGTTGATTTCCTCCGAGCCCGTCGGCACGCTGTCCGCCAACTTCTGCAGGCGGTCGATCAGCGCGTTGTTGTGGTCAATTGTCGTTTGAAGCGATTCGAGCGAGTTGTCGATGCGAGTGGTCGTAGACGTCAAGGCTCCCGTCATCTTTCCGACCGCAGCGTTCGCCGAAGCCGACGTCTTGGACAGTGCAACACTTCCCTCCGAAAGCGCCTTTGAGAGCGAGGTGATCGATTTGCCCGCGGTGGTGCGTGCTTCGCCCAACAGGTCGTTGCCTTGGGAGATCGCTTGAGTCAGCGAAGGCGTCTGACCCTGCAAACCGGCCAGCGCCCCATCCGCCGAGGCGATGGCACCGCTCGTTTTGTCGATAGCGGTGTTCATGTCGTTGATCGAATCGCGAACCTCGCTCAAGGTACCGGATGCCTCAGACACCGAACTCGTCAGCGAATCCTGAACCTGGGCGGTCTTATCCTTAAAATCGATGCCGGCATCTTTGGCGATGCCCGCTACGGTCTCGCCCACCGTGGAGACAAACTCCGAATTGATCTGCTCCTCGATAGTATTGGCGCCGGTATCGGTCACCTTGGGCGCAATGGCGCTCTTCTTCTCGTTAACGTAATACGTAAGCTTGGGCTGGCGGTAATTGCCATCGAGCATCGAGACAAGATTGTCGGAGAAGTTCTTGGGGATCACGATGGCGGCGTAGTACTCCCCGCTCTCGACGCCCTCTTTGGCATCAGCCGCCGAGTCGACGAAGGTCCAGCCCAACTGATCGTTTTCCTTGAGCTGATCGACAACCTGGTCGCCCGCATTGAGCTCGCTCACCAGGTCGTTTTGGGTTCCCTGGTCGTTGTTAGCGATAGCAATCTTGATGCCCTGGGTGTTTCCGTACGGATCCCAGTTTGCCACGATGTTGTACCAAGCATACAGCGAGGGAATAACACACACGCCGAGGGTAACCACCAAGGCGACGGGGTTCACAAGCAGTCGCTTAATGTCGCGCTTAAATATCGCAAAGGAGACCTTTGCATTGGATAGTTTGCTGCCGAGACTCACGCTTGGACCATCCATCCTGTCGTTGAATCGAATCGTACTATCGACAACCATTGTACGTAGGCGCTTTAGTGCCTCGCGGCACAATGGTATTGAGTTTTGCGGGTAGCAATATACTACGAAGATGAGTTAGCGTACAGTTGTACAGTATCCTAAATTTCAGCAGGTCACAAAACCACAACCCGCACAAATTAACAATACGAATAGTCATTGGGGACGTTCTTAAATGACTAGTCAAACAAGAACGTCCATTACAGTCGAAATTGTCAGCCCGGGACCGTCTCGGGCTACGATTGAGGCGCGCCCAGAACGGGCCGCCGACCGGGCGCCCGCGCACGGCCGAACGTCCCTGCCCCCGAGAGGGCCCGTTGGGTGCTGCCGGCGCGGGACGCGCCGCCCCCGACGGCT
The DNA here is from genome assembly GCA_958421655.1 of uncultured Collinsella sp. Lineage (GTDB taxonomy): Bacteria > Actinomycetota > Coriobacteriia > Coriobacteriales > Coriobacteriaceae > Collinsella. The sequence goes on along the minus strand of CATZMG010000022.1, from coordinate 1,413 downwards.
GATAGGAAAGTGCCGGGCAGGTGCCGCGGCTGGTAATGTGAGTGCCGAGGGGGAGGCCATCCGGTCGAACGACTACCGGAAGGATACCACCGTGAAAGCGCCATCCACCAGGCCCGCGGCCGTGCTCGGCCTGGACGTCGGCAAGTCATCGCACTGGGCCTGCCTGGTCGACCGCGACGGGGAGGTGCTGGCCAGCGCCCCCGTCCGCAACAGGGAGGCCGAGCTCGACGCGCTGTTCGCCTCCGCGCCCGCCGGCACGCTCGTCGTCGTCGACCAGTTCCGCAACATAGGGTCCCTCGCCGTGAGGCGGGCCCGCGCCGCGGGGCTCGGGGTCGCCCACCTGCCCGGGCTCGCCGCCAGCCGCGCCGCGGGCCTGTTCGCCGGCGAGGCCAAGACCGACGAGCGCGACGCCGCGGTGATCGCGCGGACCGCCCCGGGCGTGCCGGACTCCCTGTCGGGGGTCCCGGGCCGCGGCGAGGCCCTCGAGGCCGCCCGCGCCCTCTCGTCGCAGCGCGACCACGTCGTCGCCTGCGCGACCAGGGACAAGAACCGCCTGCGCGCGGTGCTGCTCGAGTCCTGCCCGGCCCTCGAGGCCGCGGTCGACCTGTCGGACCGGCGGTGGCTGGAGCTGCTCGCCGGGTTCGGCGGGGCGTGGGGGATCGCCCGCTCCGGGGCCGGGGGCCCGCGGGCCGAGGCCGCCGGGGAGGCCGCGGCCGCCTCCACCGCGCCCCCGCCGGCGCTCGTCGAGGCCGAGAACAGGCAGGTCAGGTTCCTGGCCGCCCGGATATCGGAGGCCCTCGACGAGGCCGGGGCCCTCGAGGCCGAGACGGCGGCGCCGCTCGAGGGCGACGAGACCTACGCGTGCCTGCTCACCGTGCCCGGCATCGGCCCGAGGACCGCGGCGCAGCTCGCGGTGTCGGTCGACATCGGGAGGTTCCCGGACCACGACCACCTGGCCTCGTACCGCGGCATAGCCCCGAGGGTGAGGAGCTCCGGAACGTCGGTGAGGTCGGTCAGGGCGTCCAGGCGCGGCGACGCGAGGCTCAAGTCCCTGCTGATCTTCTCGTGCAACAGCCTGGTGAGGTCCTCGGGGCGCTACGGCGAGTACTACCGGGCCCGCAGGGCGCGGGGCATGGGGCACGGGCGGGCGCTCAAGGCCGTCGCGAGGAAGCGGCTCAGGGCGATATACGCCGTGATGCGCGACCGGGTGCCCTACCGGGAGTAGCCCCGACGGTTGACAAAACTATAGGAACACCCAACGACTAAGGAGTGTCCCCAGGTGCCGGCAGAAAAGGAACGTCCCTAACCGCCGCATCGCCAACGGCTACCAACAACAAAAACGCCGATGTTTTGGCGCAGACAGACACTATGACCCAATCCGAGGGCACTAAAAAGACAGGAGCCCCCGCTCGT
>CATZMG010000021.1 GCA_958421655.1 uncultured Collinsella sp. | reverse complement strand
GACGGAAAGCACATTAAGTGCTTTCCTTTGCGTGCGGAACTCGCGACAAACTTAAACAGCGGGCCGCCCGGACCGGGAATCCGACGTGCTCGTCGGGGCAACGTTCCCTACCAAAAAGGGACAGGTTTATTTTGGTCGGTTTTATCTGGGGAAACGTCGCGCTCCAGCGGTGATCCGACCTCACTAACACTGTAGATTGACGGTGTTTTCGGAAGTATGCGGCAAATTATGAACTTACCGAGCACACAGGGATTTTGCGATAACAAACCCGCAGGTAGAACGCTTGAGCATATACGGTGTGGTCGACCCATCAAGATTTTGCCGCATACTTCAGAAATGCAGGCGAATATCGTGCGGTCTAACCGCCCATTTACCGCAAAGAAGGCCGCTTCCCCTAGTAGGAAGCGGCCCCAAATCTTACGAATAGACGATGGTAAAGGGTTCCGACGTTTCGGCGCCCCCTGTTGAAGTGCAGCGTGTGCCTTCGAGCGTTACTGAAACCACTTGGTCGACATCAATCAACTTCGTTGGCACCCAAATGTTCTCTCCGCTATTGCGTGCCATCGAAACATAGAAATTGTACGCCCCTGCGTCGTCATCTTCGATAATCTGCTCCGATCCATCCTTGTAGCTGACGGTCAGTTTATGATCAACTGCTTCATAGCCCAGATCATCGATGTGCGTCTGGATGGAAAACGGGCTGATCTCGAGAGGCGAGTCATCGGAGCGGAGTTCCTTTGTATCGACGTACGCTCCAACGCTAAACTCGGGCGTCGATGCTTCGAACAGCTTCGCGTCCTCGCCTTCGCCCTCAGTCCAGCAGATATTCCAGGTGACCGCATGTCCCAAATCTCGCTCGCGATCCCACGAGGCAAAGTACATCGTGCCATTAATGACCGTGTCGCTTGATGTGTCCTTATCAATTGTGCAGCGTGTGTCAGCCCATTCCTCGCCGAAGTTCATGCTGGGCGTGCCGATGCCTTGTTCTTCTTCACCATAGAGAACAAGTTCGCCTGTCTCTGCTGCCGGCTTGTAGTAGTTAACGCCATTTGAATTGGACAACGTAAACGTCACGGCTCCGCAGCCGTTTTGGTCAATAGCCATCTCATGGATATCAAGCGTATAGCCGTTACCCTCGACGGACAGATTAACCTCCTGAACTGCGCCCTCCAGGCTTTGGGGCGCGATGCCGTCACCAAACTCTCTGGTGTAGGTATATTTAGTCCCCGATGAACCGCCGTTGGTCCAGGTAATGGAATCCCCGTTGCCGTGGTTTCCCCAGGCTGAGGCAAAATAGCTGGAATTGATAACGGCGTAGGCGACCCCTCCGGTCGCCAACACTCCGGCAAGACATCCGATTACGGCAACATACAGAGGCTTCGCGTGACCCTTTCGACGAAGCGGCTCTCCAGCCGCAGCATCAATAACACGGTCGGCAAGGTCGCTATCGGCTTGGATGGACTCGAAGGCCTGCTTGATTTGATTGGATTTCACGGTCGCCCTCCTCTAAGATGAATTTGAGCTTCGATCGACCGCGAGCTAAACGCGTTCGAACGGTCGCGGCTGGTACATGCATCAACTCGGCAATCTCTGAGGTCGAAAAGCCCAGGTAGTAATAGAGCACGATGGGAACGCGGAATCGCTCCGGAAGTCGCATAACGTCTGACAGGACCGCCTTGGTCTCATCCTGCGCCGCCGAAAGCGAATCGGCCAGATTCTCAATATCCTCCACACGCCTCCATGGCTTTCGAAAGAGCGATTTGCATTCATTGATCGTGACCCGGACAAGCCAGCGGCGAAGATGTTCCCAACTTTCAAAGTGCCCATCGCTTTTAAGCAACTTAAGAAAGACATCTTGGGCAACATCGTCGGCATCGGCACGATCGCGCAGGTACGTCAATGCGATTCGAAACACGACATCACGGTGATCCTCGACCGCCTGTCTAAATGCTTATTCTTCCATAATCACCTCCCGGTGACGTTAATAATTCTTGGTGAGGCCCTCACCTTAGATACGCTCTTGTCGGGCGAAATGTTTCAAATTCAAGCAGGAAAAACCTACCAAAATATACCTGTCCCTTTTTGGCAGGTTTTCTTTAACAAAAAGACCCGCTTCCCTGTTGGGAAACGGGTCTTTGGAAGGACGGTTAACGTACTAGGAAATTACTCCTCGTCGTTGTCCTTGGCCTCTTCGGCGTCGTCGGTGTCCACGAGCTGGTTGAGCAGCTCGTCGAGGGAAGCCATGTCCTCGTTGATCGCGCCGTTGGCGGGAGCCTTCTTGTCGTCGATCGGGGCGCCCAGGAGCTCCTCGTCGGCGTCGGCGTGATGCGTCGGAGCGGCGGAGGTGCCCAGCAGGATGTCGTCCGGACCGTCGGGGCTAAAGACCATCTGCAGCAGCTGCGAGAGGTCTTCCTCGTCGGCAACGTCGTCGTTGTTCTCGAGGATGTAGAGCAGGTCGTGGGCCTCCAGGCCGTCACGGAGCTCCTCGATTGCCTTGGCACCGATGCCATCGATGCGCAGCAGATCCTCCTCGGACTTACCGACCAGGTCGCCGACCGTCTCGATGCCGACCTCGCTGAACTTGTTGGTCCAGCGCTGCGACACGCCCAGGTCGTCGAACAGGTACAGGCGAGCCTTCTCGGCGGAGATGGTGTGGCCGTTGCGGGTGAACGAACCGTCAGCACCGCCGAACTCGTCGTAGCCGGCCCAGTCGAGCTGCTGCGGGAGCCGCTCGTCCAGGTCCTTGAGCTCAACCGGAGCCCACTCGGGCAGCGACTTGGCGTTGGGCGAAGCCGGGCCGTCGATGTCCACGTAGCCGTCGGCCGTGCGATACGTCAGCTTGGCGTTGGCGTACGGCTTGAGGCCGGTACCAGCCGGGATCTTCTTACCGACGATAACGTTGGACTTAAGGTCGAGCAGGTGGTCAACCTTGCCCTCGATGGCAGCCTCAGTAAGGACACCAGCGGTACGGATGAACGAAGCGCTCGACAGCCAGGAGTCGATGTTGGACGCGACCTTGAGCGTACCCAGGATGACGGGCTCGGCCACGGGAGCCTGACCGCCCAGACGGGCAACGCGCTCGACCTCGTCGGCGAACTCGTAGCGGTCGACGTACTGACCAAGCAGGTACTTGGAGTCGCCGGGGTTGGTGATCTGAACGCGACGCAGCATCTGACGTGCGAGCACCTCGATGTGCTTGTCGTTCAGGTCGACGCCCTGGCTGGTGTAGACGTCCTTGACGCTCTCGACGAAGGTGTGCATCGTCGACTCGATGTCGGTCAGCTTGCGCAGGTTGCGGAAGTTGACGAAGCCCTTGGTGATCTGGTCGCCGGCGCGAACCTCGCAGCCGTCCTCGATCTCGGGCATAAAGCGCACCGAAGCGGGAACGCGACGCTCGTCGAGGACACGAGTGTGATCCTCGGAGTCGGTGAGCGTCAGCACGTACTCGGACTTCTCGGGCTTAATCGAGAGGTGGCCGGAGTACGGAGCCAGCTCGGCCTCGCGACCCAGGATCTTCTCGTTGACGTTGCCGACGATATCGAACATACGGCTGACCGTAGGCAGACCCTGCGTAATATCGTCGACGCCAGCGACGCCGCCGGAGTGAATGGTACGCATCGTAAGCTGCGTACCGGGCTCGCCGATGGACTGGGCGGCAATAATGCCGACGGCAGTACCGATAGCGACCGGACGACGGGTGGAAAGATCCCAGCCGTAGCACTTCTGGCACACGCCGTACTTGGAGCGGCAGGTGAGCAGCGCGCGAAGCTTGACCTTCTTAAGGCCCGCATCGACCATCTTCTGGATGTCGGCGACCTTCTCGATGTAGCCGTCCTGCTCAAAGAGCACGGTGCCATCGGGGGCCACGACGTCCTCAATGAAGCAACGGCCGACGAGGTCGGTGTTGAGGTCGGTGGTACCGGGGATGATGAGGTTGTAGGTGACGCCCTCGTGCGTACCGCAGTCCTCCTCGCGGACGATGACGTCCTGGGCCACATCGACCAGACGACGGGTCAGGTAACCAGAGTCCGAGGTGTGGGATGCGGTATCGACCAGGCCCTTACGGGCACCGTAGGTCGAAATGAAGTACTCGAGCGGCAGCAGGCCCTCGCGGAAGTTCGCCTTAATGGGAAGGTCGATCGTCTCGCCGGACATGTCTGCCATCAGGCCACGCATGCCGCCGAGCTGACGCAGCTGGGTCTTAGAACCACGGGCGCCGGAGTCGGCCATCATGTAGAGCGGGTTCTCCTCGTCGAACATGTCGAGCATGAGCGCTGCAACCTTATCGGTACAAGCGGTCCACTCGTTAACGACTTCGATGTGGCGCTCCGTCTCGTTGATGAAGCCCTCCTCGAAGTACTCGTTGATCTGGTCGACGTTGGCCTGGGCGCGGTCGAGCAGCTCCTGCTTCTCCGCAGGGATGAGAGCGTCCCACACCGAGATGGTGAGGCCGGCGCGGGTAGCGTAGTGGAAGCCGGAGTACTTGATGGCGTCGAGGATCGGGCCGACCTTGGCCTCGGGGTAACGATCGCAGCAGTCGGCAACCAGCTTGGCCACATCGCCCTTGACCATCTTGTAGTTCATGAACTCGTAGTCTTCGGGCAGGCACTGGCGGTTGAAGATGATACGGCCGATAGAGGTCTCGAAGCGCGCGGTCTTGTTACCGGTGACGTCGTAGTCGACAAACTCGTTCTTGCCGTTCTTGACGCGGAAGATACGGGTGCCGTCCTCGTTGATGACGTTGGCGTCGGCAGCGGACACGCGGACCTGGATCTTGGCCTGCATGTCGACCTCGGAGCGGCAGTCATAGGCGTGCAGCGCGTCGTCGAAGCTCGAGAACACGTGGTTCTCGCCCGGCAGACCCTCGCGAACCTGGGTGAGGTAGTACACACCGATGATCATGTCCTGCGAAGGGATGTTAACCGGCTTGCCGGATGCCGGCGAGCGCAGGTTGTTCGCAGAGAGCATGAGCACGCGGGCCTCGGCCTGAGCCTGGCTGGACAGCGGCACGTGGACAGACATCTGGTCGCCGTCGAAGTCGGCGTTGAAGGGCGAGCAGACCAGCGGGTGCAGGTGGATGGCCTTGCCCTCGACCAGCACCGGCTCAAAGGCCTGGATGGACAGACGGTGCAGGGTCGGTGCACGGTTGAGCAGCACGACGCGGCCGTCGATGACCTCTTCGAGGATGTCCCACACAAAGGTGGCACCACGGTCGATAGCGCGCTTGGCGCCCTTGATGTTCTCGACCTTGCCAAGCTCGACCAGGCGCTTCATGACGAAGGGCTTGAAAAGCTCCAGCGCCATGGTCTTGGGCAGACCGCACTGGTGCAGCAGCAGCTTGGGGTCGGTAACGATTACCGAACGGCCGGAGTAGTCGACACGCTTACCCAGCAGGTTCTGACGGAAACGACCCTGCTTGCCCTTGAGGGCCTCGGCGAGCGACTTGAGCGGGCGACCGCCACGGCCAGAGACCGGGCGACCACGACGGCCGTTGTCGAACAGGGCGTCCACGGACTCCTGGAGCATGCGCTTCTCGTTGTTCACGATGATCGCGGGGGCGTCCAGGTCGAGCAGGCGCTTGAGTCGGTTGTTACGGTTGATCACGCGACGGTACAGGTCGTTGAGGTCGGACGCAGCGAAGCGGCCGCCGTCGAGCTGGACCATCGGGCGCAGATCGGGCGGAATGACCGGGATGACGTCCAGGATCATGTTCGCGGGGCTGTTGCCGCCCTTCAGGAAGGCGTCAACGACCTCGAGGCGCTTGACGGCCTTCTCGCGCTTCTGCTTCTGGGAGTCCTCGTCGGCGATGATGGCCTTGAGCTTCTCGGCCTCGGAGGGGAGGTCGATGGCAGCAAGCAGGTCGCGGACGGCCTCGGCACCCATACCACCCTTGAAGTACATGGAGTAGTAGCGGGTCATCTCGCGGAACAGCGGCTCATCGGAGATGAGGTCGCGCTCGGTGAGCTTCATGAAGGCGTTGAAGGCGTCCGTGCGGAGCTGCTTCTCGTCCTTGCACTCTTCCTCGATGTCGACGATGCCAGAGGCGATTTCCTCGGGGGTCAGCGGCTCCTCATCGGAGAACTCGTCAAAGTTCTCGGGGTTGCCCTGCTCCTTGAGGGATTCGATCTGGCGGGCGCACTCGGCATCGATCTCTTCCAGATCGGCGGCGAGCTCCTCGCGCAGGTCGTCGGCGTCGGCCTCGCGAGCCTCGTAGTCTACCTCGGTGATGATGTAGCTGGCAAAGTACAGAACCTTCTCGAGGTCCTTGGACTTGATGTCGAGCATACGGCTCATCGGGAAGCTCGTGGGGCTCTTGAAGTACCAGATGTGGGACACGGGAGCGGCGAGCTCGATGTGGCCCATGCGGTCGCGACGCACCTTGGCCGAGGTAACCTCGACGCCGCAGCGCTCGCAGACGATGCCCTTAAAGCGGATGCCCTTGTACTTGCCGCAGGAGCACTCCCAGTCCTTGGCGGGACCGAAGATCTTCTCGCAGAACAGGCCGTCCTTCTCGGGCTTGAGGGTACGGTAATTGATGGTCTCCGGCTTCTTGACCTCACCGTGCGACCAGGAACGGATCTGGTCGGCGGAGGCAAGGGAGATCTTTACCGAGTCAAAATCAGTAGCTTCGAAATCTGCCACAGTCAACTACTCCTTATCAGTGGTCGTGGCGGCGACAGCCTCGGGTGCCTCGGCGGTCTCGGCATCCTGGGCCTCGACGTCGGCGTCAACGCCGGCGAGCGCGGCCAGGTCATCGAGGGCAGAGGTCTCCTCGGCGGTCACAGGGGCGGAGGCGTCCTCGTCGGCATCGTGCATGGGCTCGATGTCCAGCGCGAGGGAACGGATCTCCTTGACGAGAACCTTGAAGGACTCGGGGATACCCGGGACAGGAACGTTCTCGCCCTTGACGATGGACTCGTAGGTCTTGACGCGGCCCACGGTATCGTCGGACTTGACGGTCAAGATCTCCTGCAGGACGTTGGAAGCACCGTATGCGTACAGTGCCCAAACTTCCATCTCGCCGAAGCGCTGGCCGCCGAACTGAGCCTTGCCGCCCAGCGGCTGCTGGGTAACCAGGCTGTAAGGGCCGGTCGAACGGGCGTGGATCTTGTCGTCGACCATGTGGCCGAGCTTGAGGATGTAGGACGTACCCACGGTAATGGGCTCGCGGAACTCCTCGCCGGTGCGGCCGTCGAACAGACGGGTCTTGCCGCGCTCGTCAAGCTGGGTGACGAACTCGGGGCGCATGTGATCGCCAAAGGCAGCGGTGGCCTTGTTGAGCATGTTCTTGTTGGCGCGACGGATGACCTCGGCGATCTCGTCCTCCTTGGCGCCGTCGAAGACGGGCGTCGCGGTGAAGAACGGACCGGGGACATACTTGTCGGAGTCGGCATCCTCGGTATCCCAACCGCAGGCAGCAGCCCAGCCAAGGTGGCACTCGAGCAGCTGGCCGACGTTCATACGCGAAGGAACGCCCAGCGGGTTGAGGATAACGTCGATCGGGGTACCGTCAGCCATGTAGGGCATGTCCTCGACCGGCAGAACGTTACAGATAACACCCTTGTTGCCGTGGCGACCGGCGATCTTATCGCCCTGCTGGATCTTACGACGCTGGGCGACGTAGACGCGCACCTGCTCGTTGACGCCGGGGGCCAGGTCGTCGCCGTTCTCGCGGCTAAAGCGGACGACGTCGATGACGCGGCCGTAAGCGCCGTGAGGCATCTTAAGGGAGGTGTCGCGAACGTCGTGAGCCTTGGCACCGAAGATGGCGCGCAGCAGGCGCTCCTCGGCGGTCAAAGCGCTCTCGCCCTTAGGCGTGACCTTGCCGACCAGGATGTCGCCAGGGCCGACCTCGGCGCCGATGCGGATGATGCCGTCCTCGTCGAGGTTGGCAAGCATGTCCTCGGAGAGGTTCGGGATCTCGCGGGTGATCTCCTCGGGGCCGAGCTTGGTGTCGCGGGCGTCGATCTCGTGACGGGTGATATTGATGGTCGTCAGCAGGTCCTCGGCCACCAGGCGCTCGGACACGACGATACCGTCCTCGTAGTTGAAGCCTTCCCACGGCATGTATGCCACGGTGAGGTTCTGGCCCAGTGCGAGCTCGCCGTGATCGGTCGAAGGACCGTCGGCCAGAGGCTCGCCCTGCTCAACGGTGTCACCGACGCGCACGAGCGGACGGTGGTTGATGCAGGTGGACTGGTTGGAGCGCTGGTACTTGGCCAGGTGATACTCGTCCATGCCGCCGGCATGCTTGACGATAATCTTGGAGGCGTCGGCAAAGATGACCTCGCCGGCGTTCTTGGCCAGGGTAACCTCGCCAGAGTCCAGGGCGGCGCGACGCTCCATGCCGGTACCGACATAGGGAGCGGCAGGGTGAACCAGCGGCACGGCCTGACGCTGCATGTTAGCGCCCATCAGCGTACGCTTGGCGTCGTCGTGCTCAAGGAACGGGATCAGCGTGGCTGCGACGGAAAGCATCTGACGCGGCGAGACATCCATGTAGTCGACGTCCTCGACAGGCACGTCGGCGGGAGCGCCGAAGGAGCCGTCGAAGTCGCGGGTACGGGCGATCACGGTGTGCGGACGGACGATCTTGCCCTCGGCATCGGTCGTGATGAACTCGTTGGTCTTGGGATCGAGCGGCGTGTTGGCCGGCGCGATGACGTGCTTCTCTTCCTCGTCAGCGGTCATCCAGTCGATCTGGTCGGTGGCAACGCCGTTCTCGACGCGACGGAACGGGGCCTCGATGAAGCCGTACTCGTTGACGCGGGCGTAGAGGGCGAGCGAGCCGATCAGGCCGATGTTGGGGCCTTCAGGGGTCTCGATCGGGCACATGCGGCTGTAGTGCGAGTTGTGAACGTCGCGGACGGCCGTCGGCACGTTGGTGCGGCGGCTGGAGCCCGACTTGTGGCCGGCAAGACCGCCAGGGCCGAGTGCGGACAGACGACGCTTGTGGGTCAGACCGGTCAGGGGATTCGCCTGGTCCATGAACTGCGAGAGCTGCGAGGAACCGAAGAACTCCTTGATGGAGGCCACGATTGGGCGGATGTTGATGAGCGACTGCGGGGTGATCTCGTCGATGTCCTGGGAGCTCATGCGCTCACGGACGACGCGCTCCATACGGCTCATGCCGATACGGAACTGGTTGGCGACGAGCTCGCCGACGGTGCGGATGCGGCGGTTGCCAAAGTGGTCGATGTCGTCGACCTTGAAGCCCTGCTCGCCGGCAGCGAGGGACAGCAGGTAGCGCAGCGTCGCGACGATATCCTCGTCGGTGAGCACCGTGACCTCTTCCTCGGTGGTGAGGTTGAGCTTCTTGTTGACCTTGTAACGACCGACGCGGGCCAGATCGTAGCGCTGCGGGTTGAAGAGCAGGCCCTCGAGCAGGCTGCGGGAAGCATCCACGGTGGGAGGCTCGCCCGGGCGCAGGCGACGGTAGATCTCGATAAGGGCATCCTCGCGGGTGAGGGCGGTGTCGCGCTCCAGGGTGCGCTTGATCACATCGGAGTTGCCGAGAAGCTCGATGATGTCGTCGTTGGTGACGGCGATGCCAAGGGCGCGCAGGAACATCGTGGCGCTCTGCTTGCGCTTACGGTCGATGGAGACCATGAGCTGGTCGCGCTTGTCGACCTCAAACTCAAGCCAGGCACCGCGGGACGGGATGATCTGGGCCTTGTAAATCTGCTTGCCCGAATCCATCTCGGAGCTGTAGTACACGCCCGGGGAGCGGACGAGCTGCGAGACGACGATACGCTCGGTACCGTTGATGATGAAGGTGCCCTGATCAGTCATCATGGGGAAGTCGCCCATAAAGACGAGCTGCTCCTTGATCTCGCCGGTCTCCTTGTTGGTGAGACGGACGTCGGTCAGAAGCGGAGCCTGATAGGTCATGTCCTTCTCGCGGCACTCCTCGACGGTGTGCGCGGGGTCCCCGAACTGATGCTCGCCGAAGGTAACCTCGAGAACATGGTTCTGGCTCTGGATGGGGCTGGATTCCTTGAACGCCTCACGAAGACCCTCGTCCTTAAAACGCTCAAAGGATTCCCTTTGAACAGAGATAAGGTTGGGGAGCTCCATGGCCTCCGGGATTTTCCCGAAGCTGACGCGCTTGCGCTCAGTGGCAGTATATGCGTAGGTCACCAGGTTTTTCCTCCTTCACGGAAATGCTCGGTGGGTTGGCGAGGCATAGCTTCGCCAGTTATCGCAACCTAATAGTTTATCAGGTACCGACCGTTGGGCAAGAAAAGCCTTGACGCGATTGAGTTTTTGGAGTAGCAAAGTTTTTCGACAGAAAATACGCAGGTAAATGTATGTGTATCGAACATCTGTTCATATATTTTCTGTGAACAGAGAGTCGACAATCGAAGCTCTTATAAAAAACGGGCGCGAACCGAGGTCCGCGCCCGTAAATGTCGATGCCCGAAGGCTTACTTGCGCATCAAGCCGCCGCGCTCGTCGATGGCGTCCCAGAAGGCGCCGGCAAAGCGAGGATCGCTTGCAGCCATGAGGGCGTTGGTGGCCATCCAGCCAGAAGGCGTGCCGGTGTCGTAGCCCAACAGCGGGTCGATGACGACAGCGTACATGGCCTCGCGGTCGAGCGAGCGGGCCATGGCGTCAGTCAGCTGGATCTCGCCGCCCTTGCCGGCCTGCTGATCGGCCAGCAGGTCCATGACCAGCGGGCTCAGCAGGTAGCGACCGACGATGTACAGGTTGGACGGAGCCGCCTCGGGAGCGGGCTTCTCGACCAGACCGCCGATGCGCCAGACAGCGCCCGGCTCGGCATCGGCAACGCCCTCGGCGCCCTCGAGCGAACCAACGCGCTCGCCGGCGATAACGCCGTAGCGGCTGACTTCCTCGGGCGAGCAAGCAGCGACGGCGATAACCGAAGCGCCACCGTGCTCCTTGGAAACGGCAAGCATCTTGTCGCAGATATCACGGTTAGGCACAACGTAGTCGCCCAGAAGAACCAGGAAGTTCTCCCCTGCCACGGCGTCGGCAGCAGAGCGGATAGCATGGCCGAGGCCCTTGGGCTCGTACTGATAACGGAAGTCGACCGGCATACCGCCAGCGTGGGCGACGGCATCGGCATAGGCGTTCTTGCCGCGCTCGCGCAGCAGGTTCTCGAGCGAGCGATCGGGCTGGAAGTAGTTCAGTAGCTCGGGCTTACCGGGAGAAGTAACGATGATGGCGTCGTCGACTTCCTCGGGATCGAGCGCCTCCTCGACGACGTACTGAATGACGGGCTTGTCGAGCACCGGCAGCATCTCTTTGGGCGTACACTTGGTGCCAGGCAGAAAACGCGTGCCAAGACCGGCGGCGGGGATGATTGCCTTCATGTTATTCAAAGATCCTTTCGCAGGCGCAAAAGCGCCCCATGCGTGCGGCGCACAGCCGCAGACCAAATTGCGATACCCAAGCATCTTACCGCTGGAACTATATGTCGCTACAAGGCAGAGACAATTCTTCAGCAGGTCAACGCAAATTATTGCTCGAATGGTGCAATTTTATTGCCCAACGGCAGGGCGCCCGATACGACGCAAATCACAGAACATGGCAGTTTGAGCTACCGATGTCGAGGGACCGAAAAACAAAAAAGACGGGGCTCGCAATGCGAACCCCGTCTGCAAAGAAATCTGGCGAGAAAGCCTGATTACTTGAGGGTGACAGCAGCGCCAGCAGCCTCGAGCTTCTCCTTGGCAGCCTCGGCGTCCTCCTTCTTGGCACCCTCGAGAACAGCCTTGGGAGCGCCCTCGACGACCTCCTTGGCCTCCTTCAGGCCAAGGTTGGTGAGCTCACGGACGGCCTTGATGACCTGGATCTTGTTGTCGCCGAAGCCCTCAAGCACGACGTCAAACTCGGTCTTCTCCTCGGCCTCAGCAGCGCCAGCAGCGGGAGCGGCGACAACAGCGGCAGGAGCAGCGGCGGAAACGCCGAAGGTGTCCTCGATAGCCTTAACGAGCTCGGAAGCCTCGAGAAGGGTCATTTCCTTAAGAGCATCGATGATCTCATCGGTGGTAAGCTTAGCCATTTCTAAGTCCTTTCGGTTTCCGTGTCTGTGCACAGAGATCAGTTAAAACACGGCGCGAATGCGCCAGGGGTGCGGCGTTGCCGCCGCGGGTGAAAACAGCGACTAGGCTGCCTTCTGCTCGGAGACCTGCTGGATCGAACGAGCGAGACCAGAGGAAACGCCGTTGACGCAGACAGCGATGTCGCGAGCGAAACCGGAGATGAGACCGGCGATCTGGCCGAGAAGCTGATCCTTGGTGGGAAGCTCGGCGATAGCCTTAACATCATCAGCGGAAACGGCCTTGCCGTCGGAGATACCGCCCTTGATCTCAAGGACGCCCTTGGACTTAGCGGAGAAGTCCTTAAGGGCCTTAGCGGCCTCGACCGGCTCGGACTCGTAGAACACATAAGCGACGGGGCCGGCGAGAATCTCGTCGAGCTCGGGCTGCTCCTGGTTCTTGAGGGCGATCTTGACCAGGTTGTTCTTGTAGACCTTCATCTCGGCGCCGCACTCGCGAAGCTGATGACGCAGCTCCTGAGCCTGCTTAACCGTCAGACCGTTGTAGTTGACGACGAACAGACCGGCGTTCTCGGCGATACGGGACTCGATCTCTGCAACCTTGTCGATTTTGTACTGCTGGGGCATGAATTACACCTCCTCGAATTCTTTCCGGGCACGGTCCGCCACAAGGACGTGACGGGGGCATGTCCAAAAAGAAAGCCCCCGCGCTGCATGAGCGACGGGGGCGAGAAGACATATCTACTCGACCACCTCGGCTGGCGGGATATCCCATTAAGCTCGCGGGCGATGCCCGTTTGCACCGGCTGTCTCTGGCAGCGGATTCGTGCGTGAACCAAAAGTATTATGGCGGGGACCCCGGCGTCGGTCAACGGAAAACCGGGCTGCACACAATTCCACCATCCGGCACGCGCCGCCGAAGGCCAGGCGCAAGGTTTTCGCTCGGTCAAGTCCTGGGCTCGCACGAAGGCCACATTAAGTGGCCTTCGGCTCGTGCGGAATCTACGAAACCCTTGCGCCTGGCCTTCGGCGGCGCGGCCTGCGTCAACTATGGGGCAGCCCGGTTTTCCGTTGGCCGGCGCGCCCCACTCATAATGCTTGGGTCGGTGGGCTGATGTGTTGCGTCCCTGATGGCTACAGGGTTGAAATGAAGGTGGACAGGCGATTTAGGCCTTCGTCCAGATCTTGGTCGGAGACGCAGTAGCTGAGGCGGATGTGGCCTTCGGTGCCGAAGCAGTCGCCCGGGACTAGGGCTACGTTTGCTTCTTTGATGGCTTTGATGCAGAAGGCTTCGCTGGTTAGGTCGAACTTTTTGATGCTCGGGAAAGTGTAGAAGGCTCCTGCGGGCTCTACTGCGTCGAGGCCCATAGCGTTTAAGGCTGCGAGCACGCGTTTGCGGCGGGCTCGGTAGACTTTGAGCATGGGGGTTGGGTCGACGGTCAGGGCTCGCGCTGCTGCGTCCATCTCAAATGAAACGGCACTCGATACTAGGTATTGGTGTGCTTTTGCGATCTCGGCGATGACGGGGGCTGCCGCTGCGAGCCAACCCAAGCGCCAGCCGGTCATGGCCCAGGGCTTGGAGAAACTCTCGATGATCACTGTCTGCTCGCGCAGCTCCGGGTGTCGCTGGGCGAAGCGCTCGTAGCCATCCACATAGACCAGACGGTTGTATACGTCGTCGCAGACTACGTAGATGCCCGCCTGCTCCGCTACGCGCGCCACGGCGTCGAGCGATGCCGCGTCGAGGATGCAGCCCGTAGGATTGTTGGGCGAGCAGATGACGATGGCCTTGGTCGCCGGTGTCACGCAAGCACGAAGTGCGTCCTC
Organism: uncultured Collinsella sp.; assembly: GCA_958421655.1. Taxonomy (GTDB): domain Bacteria; phylum Actinomycetota; class Coriobacteriia; order Coriobacteriales; family Coriobacteriaceae; genus Collinsella. The sequence goes on along the minus strand of CATZMG010000021.1, from coordinate 15,225 downwards.
GTCAATCTGGAATTGCGCAGGCTCCGTATCCAAAAAGACCGCTTTGGCGTGGTTGGCAACGACGATGCTCTCGTACAGGCCAAAGGCCGGCGTGGGGATAATGACCTCGTCGCCGGGGTTGAGCATGGCCATAAACGTTGCCGACAGGGCCTCGGTCGCGCCGTCGGTCAGGATGACCTCATCGGCAGAATACGTAAGGCCCGCATCCCCCATGTAGGCAGACAGCGCCTCGCGCAGGGCGGGGCGACCGTTGTTGGGCGGATAGTGCGTGTCGCCGCGGTCCAACGAAGCAGTCACCTCAGCGCTAATCACATCGGGCGTAGGAAAATCGGGCTCGCCGAGCGCGAGCGCAATGCATCCCGGATGCTGGGCGGCGAGCGCATTGATCCGGCGGATGCCGGAGGGCTTGAGCGTGGCAAGCGAGGTATTCATGGGCAGACGCATGGCGTTCCTTTCGTAAGGGTTGCACTAGGATAGCGCGGCGGAGCGCCACCAGACGGTGTAACCTAAACGGAAACCAACCGGAAAGGAGGCGGCATGGAGACGACCGCGCGCGGCGATGTACCAAAAACACTGCATAACATCGCGTTTGTCAGTATTCCCGAAAGCGCCGATCTTGAGTTTTTGCTTTGGGACCTGCAGGATGCCATCGCCGCCTATGCCCGGCTTTCCGACACCGTACTCCCCCACCCGGTTGACTTGAAGGCGGATGATGCCGGTGCAGTCGATGGCATAGTGCTCGCTGTTGATGATGCATTTGACGATGAGGCTATGATCGCTGTCGAGCAGATACTCGATCGCCTTGGGAATACAGAAACACGCGTCTATGTCGTCGTCCAGGCCCTGTCCAACAACGCCAAGCAGACGGACGAAGTCCTCGACCGCCTGTATCGGGCATGTCTTCTACGTGACCTGCCATGGTGCGACGGCGTTGTCGTCTGCACCGGCACCGGCATCGCAGCGCTTCGCCACTCCCCGCGCATGGGTCTCTTGCGTCGGCCATTTTCGGAAGCGATGGATAAGCTTGTGGGCGCCGTACGCATGGGCTGCTCCATTGAGCATGCGCAGCTGCTTGGCGGTGGCAATGCCGGAGGCGTCGATGCCGACGGCATGGTGCGCGTCAAGCCCGCGCTGCCCGCACCGATCTGGCATGCCATCATGAAACGCCTCGGCACCCGCGCCCAATCAGATATCTAAATTACAGAGCGCCCCAGTCAACGGCCTCGCGCCAGCGCCCAACAAGGCGCTCTAGGCGCCATGCCGCATTGGCGGGACTTGTCGACGGCAGAACGATGGCCGGCAGCCCGGTGCGTTCTTGTAGATAGCGCTTGTAGAGCCGGCCAGCTGTACCACCGTTGCATATCACCTGCTTAATGGGAGCCGCGTCGGTAATGCGCTCGATATGTGCCGGCACAACGTTTTTGATGCTGGCGTCACTCGAACCCTTAATATCGCAGCTCTCGATCACGTCCCACAGGGCCACACCGCCGTTGAGCAGCATGGCCCGCTTGGCGGCAATCGAGGCATCGAGCGTCGCGGGCTCACCGCTTGCCAAAGGATCGCCCTCGTTGGGCGGCACGGGCACACCGAGGCACGCGGCCATCACGCGCCAAAAGCGATTCTGAGGGTTGCCGTAATAAAAGGCATTGGCGCGCGAAAGCACCGAGGGAAACGACCCGAGCACCAAAACGCGCGAGTGCTGGTCGAACACGGGCTCAAACCCATGCTCAATATGTTGATAGCCCTCGTCAGACGCTGCCATGGCCTAGGCCCTCAGCAGATAACGCACCTCGTAGGGTGCAAGCTCAAGGGCACCCGACAGCTCGACCGTGGGCGCATCGTCGGCAAGCAGGTCGACGAAGGAGCCGCTGAGTTCGCCAGCTCCAAAGGTGTAGGGCTCGTTCACGGCATTGACCGCCACGAGCACCGTCGCATCGTCGCAGGCGCGCTCGAACAGCAGCTGCTTGTTCTGGATCACCACGTTGCGATAGGCACCGTAGTTGAGGGCACGGGCTGCCGCGTCGTTTGCCGAGCGCAGGTGCGCCAGCTGCGTGACAAATGCCGTCAGCTCGTTGGGCGCGGGCTCATCGAGCGCAGGACGTAGCGCCCAATCGCCATCGGGGCCGCCCTTTTCGCCGGCAATCCCCCACTCGCTGCCGTAGTAGACGCACGGAATGCCCGGCATACCAAAGAGCATGCCGTAGGCGGGGCGCAGGCAGGACTTGTCCGTCAGGATGCTCGCCAGGCGCGGCACGTCGTGGTTGTCGACAAACGACAGCAGATGCTTGCCGCGATAAATGCACCAGGGGTCGCCGCCAAACTGGCGATGAAGCGAGTGGGCAATCTCGAACATGTTGACCGAGTTAAAGCTGGAGTACAGGCCCTTGTAGCACTCGTAGTTGGTGCAGGAGTCGAGCATCTCGTCGTTGACGATCTGGTTGTAGTCGCCGTGGAGTGTCTCGCCGATCAGCACGAAGTCGGGCTTGAGCTCGCGGGTAAAGGCGTGTAGGCGGCGCATAAAATCGCGATCGAGCATATAGGCGACGTCCAGGCGCAGACCGTCGACGCCAAAGACTTCGGACCAGCGACGCACGGACTCAAGCAGGTAATCGACCACGGCAGGGTTTTGCAGGTTGAGCTTCACAAGCTCAAAATGGCCCTCCCAGCCCTCGTACCAAAAGCCGTCGCCGTAGCACGAGTCACCGTCAAAGCTAATGTGGAACCAGTCCTTGTAGGGCGAGTCCCACTTGCGCTCCTGCACGTCGCGGAAGGCCCAAAAACCGCGGCCGACGTGGTTGAAGACAGCATCGAGCACCACGCGGATGCCATGGGTATGCAGCGTGTCGCATACGGCGGCAAAGTCGGCATCCCCACCCAGGCGGCGGTCGATATGGCGCAGACTGCGCGTATCGTAGCCGTGACTATCAGACTCGAGCGGCGGGTTGATGAGCACGGCGCCAATACCGAGTTTTTGCAGGTAGTCGGCCCACTGGGCGATCTTCATGATGGGGGCATCGGAGTTGGGCGCGTCGTTGGCAGCCTGGGCGAGCTCATCCTCAGCAACGGGCGCGGCGTTTTCGCGCGGAGCTCCGCAAAAGCCCAGCGGATAGACCTGGTAGAACGTCGTCTCGTATGCCCACATAGCAACCTCCCGGTAAGCTCAACACAACGACATCTATTGTATGCCCAGCAGAGTAGTTAATTTGGGACGGGGCTCTTTTAGCCACCCCGACCCTCCTGGGTTGTGATTAGGCGACGGGCTTGGCGCGACGGATGGCTGGGAACAGCACGGTGATGGCGAGGATGACGCCCACGACGGTAATCGCCCCGCCCACGAAGCCAATCCAAGCGATACCGGGACCCGAAACCACGGCACCGCCGATTGCGGTGCCCGTGCCGATGCCCAGATTGAACAGGCCCGAGAAGATCGACATGGCGACGGCCGACGAATCCGCCGGCGTGTACTTGATGAGCTCGGCCTGGAACGCCACGTTAAAGGCCGTGGCGCAGCAGCCCCACAGCGCGCAGACGGCAAGCACTGCCACGAGCGACGATGCGACCGGACCCATAAGCAGCAGAGCCACCGGCACGCCGGAGAGCGTGATAGCCAAGAACGGGAAGCGATGCCCGTCGAACAGGCGGCCAAACAGCCAGCTGCCCACCAGACCGGAGAAGCCAAACGCCGTCAGCGTCATGGTGATGGCGCCCGCGTCGACGTGTGCGACCTGCGCCAGGAAAGGCTCAATGTAGCTGTAGCTTGCGTAATAGCCGGTCGCCATAAAAACCGTGACCGCGTAGAGCGCGACCAGGAACGGATTCTTGAGCAGCTCGGGCAGCTGTTTGACGGTAAAGCGCTCGCCCGCCGGCATGGCCGGGAACACCGCGGCCTGGTAGACGACCGCGATGGCTGAGAGGGCCCCGACCACGGCAAACGTCATGCGCCAGCCCACGGCCAGCCCGATGGCGCGGCCGATCGGCAGGCCAAAGATCTGCGCGATGGACGAGCCCGTGGCGATCATGCTGATGGCGAGCGCTCCGTGGCGACTGTCGACCAGGCGCGAGGCCATAATCGAGGCGACCGACCAGAACACGGCATGCGCGCAGGCGACCACCAGACGTGCGCAAACCAAAATAGGATAGGTGGGCGCCACGGCGGACAGGAACTGGCCCAGCGAGAACACGGCGAGCACGCCGAGCAGCATCCGCTTGAACTCAAAGCGCGAGGCAAACACCATAAGCGGCAGCGACAGCAGCATGACGCCCCAGGCGTAGACCGAGATCATGATGCCTGCTTGGGCCTCCGTGAGCGAGAACGATGCGGCAATATCAGTCAGAAGACCGATGGGCATGAACTCCGACGTGTTGAATACGAACGCGCAACAGGCGAGCCCAATAAGCGGGAGCCACTGCTTGAGTGAGATGCCATCTTGTCTTGCCTGAGTCATGTAGGAAACCTCTCCGATTGTCTTGGGCGGTGGGCGATTATATAGCAACGGCCCCGCATCCGTCAGTACAGATGCGGGGCCGCAATCAACTCAATACACAGAGGTTGCACCGTCAATAAATAACTAAGCCAAACCCAGCAATATGCCCGCCGAATGCACGACAAACGCCACGATCCAGGCGACCGTCACCTGAAACGCGAACACAGCAACGGCATAGCGCGTGCCCAGCTCGCTCTTGACGGCGCCGATGGACGCCACGCAGGGCGGGTACAGCAGCGTAAAGACCAGGAACACGTAAGCGGTAAACGGCGAAAACATGGTTGACAGCACCGCGGGCGACGTTGCGCCCAAAAGCACCGTGAGCGTCGAGATGACGCTCTCCTTGGCGATGAGTCCCGTGACGAGCGCCGTCGAGGCGCGCCAGTCGCCAAAACCGAGCGGGGTCAACACCGGCGCGATGATGCTACCCAGACCGGCAAGCAGACTCTGCGACTGATCGGCGACCACATTAAAGCGGATATCGAACGTCTGAAGGAACCAGATGACCACGGTAGCGGCAAAGATAATGGTAAAGGCCTTGGTAATAAAGTCCTTGGCCTTATCCCATGCCAGCATCACCGTCGTCTTGACGCTCGGCAGGCGGTAGTTGGGAAGCTCCATGATAAACGGCACCGGGTCGCCCTTAAATGCCGTACGGTTGAGCACCAAAGCCGCAATGCAACCAACCGCAATACCAATCAGATAGAGCGAGACCATGGCGGGAACCGTCGCCTGTGGGAAAAACGCCCCGCACAGCAGACCATAGACCGGCAACTTGGCCGAGCAGCTCATGAACGGCGTGAGCATGACCGTCATCTTGCGGTCATGCTCGGATGGGAGCGTACGGGTCGACATGATAGCCGGCACGGTACAGCCAAAACCGACGAGCATAGGCACGAAGCTGCGGCCCGACAGGCCAAAGCGACGCAGCACCTTATCCATGACAAAGGCCACGCGTGCCATGTATCCGGAGTCTTCCAGAATGGAGAGGAACAAGAAGAGCACGACGATAATCGGAAGGAAGGTCAGCACGCTGCCCACGCCCGTAAGCACGCCGTCGACAGCCAGCGAGCGCACCACGTCGTTGGTTCCGAACGCCTTGAGGCCCGCATCGGCCGAGGCGATGATGACAGCGATGCCGTCCTCCATGAGCCCCTGCAACGCCGCGCCGATCACGCCAAACGTCAGCCAAAAGACGAGGCCCATGATCACCAGGAACGCCGGAATGGCCGTGTAGCGGCCCGTCAGGATGCGGTCGATCTTGACGGAGCGCACGTGCTCGCGGCTCTCGTGCGGTTTGACGACGCAGCGCCCACACACGTCGCCGATAAAGCAAAAGCGCATATCGGCCAGCGCGGACAGGCGGTCGGTGCCGGCCTCGCCCTCCATCTGAGTAATGATGTGCTCGATAGCGTCGAGCTCGTTGCGATCCAGGTGAAGCGCCTCGGTCACCAGCTCGTCGCCCTCAACCAGCTTGGTCGCCGCAAAACGCACGGGAATGTGCGCCGTCGCGGCATGGTCCTCGATAAGGTTGGCGATGCCGTGGATGCAGCGATGCAGCGCACCGCCGTCTGGACCATCGGGTGCGCAAAAGTCCAGGCGACCGGGACGCTCGCGGAACCGCGCCACGTGCAAGGCATGATCCACCAGCTCGCCGATACCCTCGTTGCGGGCAGCGCTAATGGGGACAACGGGCACGCCCAGCAGGCTCTCGAGCAGGTTGACGTCCACGGCGCCGCCGTTGGCCGTCACCTCGTCCATCATGTTGAGCGCGATGACCATGGGGCGGTCGAGCTCCATAAGCTGCAGCGTCAGGTACAGGTTGCGCTCGATGTTGGTGGCGTCAATGATGTCGATGATGGCGTCCGGGCGCTCGTCGAGGATGAACTGACGGCTCACGACTTCTTCGCCTGTGTACGGCGACAGGGAGTAAATGCCGGGCAGGTCGGTAACGCTCGCCTCGGGGTGGTTGCGAATGGTGCCGTCCTTGCGGTCGACCGTCACGCCGGGAAAGTTACCGACGTGCTGGTTGGAGCCCGTAAGCTGGTTGAACAGCGTGGTCTTGCCGCAGTTTTGGTTACCGGCAAGGGCAAAATGCAGCGGCGCGCCCTCGGGCACGGCCGTTTTTGCCGCACGGGGTGAATACGTCCCCTCGCCCAGGGCCGGGTGGTCCGTCGTGCCGATTGCGGCGTTAACGCGCGGGCCGGTATCGGTGTCGTGCACATCCACGAGCTCAATGCGTGCGGCATCGTCCTTGCGCAGCGTCAACTCGTAGCCACGTAGGCGGATCTCGAGCGGGTCACCCATGGGGGCGTACTTCATCATGGTGACTTCGGTGCCCGGCGTTAGACCCATGTCCAAAATATGCTGTCGGAGTGCCTGATCGTCCGATGCCACCGATGCGACAACGGCGTCCTTTCCAATCTCGAGCGTATCGAGCTTCACGTCCGTGCTCCTCCCCCGACGCCCACAGGGCGTTGCATTTAGTTTACCTTGGCTAACCGTTTGCCACGGCTAACCAATTGTAACCATGCATGATAGCGCGAACGCACAACGACGTTCAATCGACAGATTGCTGCAAGGACCGTCCCCAAGTGCCGGCACAAAAGGAACGTCCCCAAGTGCCGCATCTGGGCCATGGCAACGCCGATGTTTTGGCGCGAACAGCGAAAGCCCGCCAGGGCGAGCAAGGTGCCCTGAAACGAGGCGGCATTGACCTTCTGGTCATGCCGCCGAAGTTGAAAGGCAGATTGCCGCCCTGGCGGGCTTGCAGCGTCAAGTGGTTACGGCGTTTGGTAAAACGCCGTAACTAAAACCCGTGGCGCTCCAGGAAGCGGAAGGCTAGGCGGATCCAGGGACGGACCGCCACCTGCTTGTCCTCGTTGTCGACCGCGGTGTTGGCGTTGCCGAGCGAAAGGCCGTGACCACCCTGGTCGAAGACGTGCATCTCGCATGCAACGCCCTCCTCGGCCATGCGCTGCGCAAACGGGTAGACCTGCGCGATCGGCGCCGTCTTGTCGTCGGACACGCCCCACACAAAGGTCGGCGGCATCTGACGCGAAACATGCGTGGTGGGGCAGATATCGGCCAAATGCTCGTCAGTTGCCTCGCCACCCGTCACCATCGACAGGTAGTCGTTGAGCAAATCGCGCCCCGTCTTGCCGCCCGTCTTGGGCACGCGCAAGTCAATGCGCGGATCGCGCGTCTGCATGTCGCGCACATAGGCAAAGTCGAGCAGCGGATAGCCCAGCACCACGGCATCGGGACGAATGTCGTCCGGACGTGCCCCAGCAAGTGCCGCGAAGGGGCCGGTCTTCCACTGCGTTGCCAGCGAGGCACAGATCATGCCGCCCGCCGAGAATCCCACGACGCACACGCGCTTAGGATCGACATGCCACTCGTCGGCGTTGGCGCGCACCGTGGCGACCATCTTGGCAAGATCTGCCTGGGGGTGCGGAAAGCTCACGTCACCCGTAGAGCTCGTGACATAGTTGAGCACAAAGGCCTGGTAACCGTGATCCAAAAATGCAAACGCCACCGGGTCCTGCTCGTGCGGAGCGATATGTGTAAACCCGCCTCCGCCGCAGATGATCACCGCGGGGCGGCGGCCATTCGGTTTATCGGGCAGCGGCTCGGCACCCAAATACGTAAACGTCGCCGGATAATCCTCGGTCGGCTCCTCGCCCCACAGCGCATGGTTCTCGACAATCATATGTGCTCCCTTCGCGCAAATTATGCGCCCTTGTTTTTCGCCTTCAAGCGTACCCCACTTGAACCCGTGGCGCAGAAACACTCCGGCAATAAGTTTCCCTTCAACTGATATATCACATAATCCCAGTTCAGAGGTATCGTTGAGCAGCGTAGAATATGGGGCGTTGACCAAGCCGCGAAACACATATGAAACGTTTCCGGCAAACCAAACGCGCGATATGCGCCTATTTAAGTTGGAGGCAACTATGGGTCTGCTCGATTCGCTTAAGTCCACCTTCACCTCGACCGGCGAGGCGTCCGTTCCGCCCGCAGCAAGCTTCGCCACCCGCGAAGGCGTCATCTATGCCCCCGTCAACGGCGTGCTCGTCAACCTGAACGAGGTTCCCGACGAGACGATCGCCTCGGGCATGCTTGGCCAGGGCTATGGCATCGAGCCCATTACCGGCACCATCTATGCGCCCGCCAACGGCCGCATCGGCGCCACCACCGTCACCAACCACTCCATCGGCATGATTACCGAGGACGGCCTGCGCGTGTTCATCCATGTTGGCCTGGGCACCGTGGAAATGAACGGCAAGGGTTTTGCCCGCTTTGTCGAGATGGGCGATGTGGTCAAGGCAGGCCAGCCGCTCATCAGCTTCGACCGCGAGGCCATTAAGGCCGCTGGTCACGAGGACATCGTGACCGTCATCGTCTCCGAGCTCGATCGTCTTAAGAGCATCGACCATGTCGGCGAGTCTGGAACGCTTATCGGCGGCAACCCGCTCGTCAAGCTTGGCGACCCGCTGCTGGTTGCCAAGACCAAGTAGCCAGGCCCCGCGCCACACAGCCAAAAGGCACCTCGTCAAGCGCCCGCGACCATTTGGCCGCGGGCGCTTTTCGTTTGAAAAACCATCCCGCCAATGCTTTATCTGTATAGCCCAAATGAGCCGAGCTGCTAGAATATTGAACTGTATGGATAACTATCATTCAACCGTTATGGGAGGATACGTGAACCGCACCAAAATCGCGCAGCTCTATGCCGATGCCGAGTCGCTCGGCGGCCAGACTGTCACCGTCGCCGGCTGGGTTAAGTCCGTCCGCGACATGAAGAACTTTGGCTTTGTTACGCTCAACGACGGCAGCTGCTTCCGCGACCTGCAGGTCGTCATGAACCGCGAGGCACTCGACAACTACGACGAGATCGCCCATCAAAACGTCTCGGCCGCACTCATTTGCACCGGCACCGTCAAACTGACCCCCGATGCACCCCAGCCTTTCGAGCTTTCTGCCACTTCCATCGAGGTCGAGGGCACGAGCGCCCCGGATTACCCGCTGCAGAAGAAGCGCGCAACCGTCGAGTTCCTGCGCACCCAGCAGCACCTGCGCCCGCGCACCAACCTGTTCCGCGCCGTGTTCCGCATCCGCTCTGTCGCGGCTGCCGCCATCCACCGCTTCTTCCAGGAGCAGGGTTTTGTCTACGTCAACACCCCCATCATCACCACGAGTGACTGCGAGGGCGCCGGCGAGATGTTCCGCGTGACCACACTCGACCCCAAAAATCCGCCCCTCACCGAGTCCGGCGAGGTCGACTGGAGCCAGGACTTCTTTGGCAAGCATGCGAGCCTCACCGTGTCCGGCCAGCTCAATGCCGAGAACTTTGCCATGGCCTTTGGCGACGTGTACACCTTTGGCCCCACTTTCCGTGCCGAGAACTCCAACACCACGCGCCACGCCGCCGAGTTTTGGATGATCGAACCTGAGATGGCCTTTGCCGACCTTAACGACTACATGGATAACGCCGAGGCCATGCTCAAGTATGTCCTCAAGGACGTCATGGCAACCTGCCCCGACGAGCTCAATATGCTCAACAAGTTTGTGGACAAGGGTCTGCTCGAGCGCCTGGACCATGTCGCCAACTCCGACTTTGCCCGCGTTACCTACACCGAGGCCGTCGAGATCCTGGAGCAGGCAGTCGCTGCTGGCCACCAGTTTGATTACCCCGTCAGCTGGGGCATCGACTTGCAGACCGAGCACGAGCGCTTCCTGACCGAGGAGCACTTTAAGCGCCCGACCTTCGTGACCGACTACCCGGCCGAGATCAAGGCGTTCTACATGCGCATGAACGAGGACGGCAAGACCGTCGCCGCCGCCGACTGCCTGGTTCCCGGTATCGGCGAGATCATCGGCGGCTCCCAGCGCGAGGAGCGCCTGGATCTGCTCGAGGCCCGCATCAAGGACCTGGGCATGAATCCCGAGCAGTACAAGTACTACCTTGACCTGCGCCGCTACGGTTCCTGCAAGCACGCCGGCTACGGTCTGGGCTTCGAGCGCTTGGTCATGTATCTGACCGGCGTGGGCAACATCCGCGACGTCCTGCCGCACCCGCGCACCGTGGGCAACGCCGACTTCTAATCGTCGGACGCTAGCTCGCGTCGCCACACGCCAACGCTCATCGCATAAGCGTCTCTCGACATCGGTCGAGAGACGCTTTTTTTCAACAGCATCCGTCAAGCTTTTGGCAAGTTTTTGGTCAGTTGAGCAGGGCTGTTGAAAACTCGACCCACCGTTTGCCGACGACTACCGACCGCCCAGAGCGCCCTGCGCCCCTGGGAAAGCCCCACGTCCTAGGCTCCATACCGTCGCCACCCAAAACGGAAAGGACGTGGGCACGATGACCGAAGCCGCTGTTGAAACCTACGACACCACGACGAGGGGCGCCGCCTCGATGGCAGCCTATCGCGCCGTTCGCATCCTGCAACTATTAAGCGAAAACACCGGCGAGGACAAGGCCATGCTTTCCGATGAGTTGATCCGGCGCCTCGCCCATCCCGACGACCCCGCCCGCATGCCCATCTCGGCGGCGCGGCGCAGCATCTACACCGCCATCTCCGCGCTTCGCCATGCCGGATATGAGATTGAATACAAGCGCGGCGTGGGGTATCGGCTCTTGACCCGTCCACTCACCGACGAGGAGATCATCCGGCTCCACGGTATGGTCATGCGCAACCGCTCCACGCCTATCGCCATCCGCAAGAGCATGGCGCAGCACTTAGTTGCCATGGCGAGTGCCGACGTTCGCGGCTATCTCGATACACCCGAACCTGCTCCAAGCGCAGGCAGCAAGGCTACCAAGGCAACACGCACGCCCATCAAGCGCATCGACACGTGCGAGCTCGTCGAGCAGGCCATCGACCACGGAACCACGGTGAGTTTTGATATTTCGAGCGTCACGACGCGTGGCGAAACCGAAGCAGCACGGATGACACTCCGTCCCTTTGCCATCAGGCAGCGCGATGGCATCTCGTATCTGCTGGGAACGGTCTACGACGCCCGAGGCGCCGATGACACGTTGCGTACCGTAGAGATTGGCCGAATGAGAAACGTCACCACACGTCTCCTCGACGGCAAGAAGCTCTTCGCCGCCCTAGACGAGGACGACGCCTCCTCCGCCGCATAAGACCCTCCGCCGCCCATTCGACTACCCGTACCGCCCATCCGATTCTGTATTAAAAAACCCGCCAGGCTGTTGTAAAAATGGACATCAGCGCTACTATAGTTCCACTTGCACTTTGTCCCAGTGCAGTGTTTCCAGCCATTTTTATACTGGGGGTAATGATATGAAGGACATCACCATCAGCCGCAGGAGCCTTCTGGTCTCCGCCGGCCTGCTCGCGCTCGCCCCGCTCGCCGGATGCGGCGGCAACTCTGGCTCCGGCTCTGCTGCCGCCGGTTCCGACTACACCATCGGCGTTCTGCAGCTCACCGAGCACTCCGCACTCGATGCCGCCAACGACGGCTTTGTCAAGGCCATCAAGGAGAGCGGCCTTAAGGTCAAGATCGACCAGAAGAACGCCCAGAACGACCAGTCCACGTGTAAGTCCATTGCCGACAAGTTTGTGGGCGACAACGTCAACCTGATTTATGCCATCGCCACGCCCGCCGCGCAGGCTGCCGCCGGCGCCACGGCCGATATCCCCATCGTGGGCTGCGCCATCACCGACTACGCCGCCTCCGGCCTGGTCCAGGACAACGACAAGCCCGGCACCAACGTCACGGGCGCTTCCGACCTCACCCCGGTCGCCGAGCAGCTCGAGATGATGCAGAAGGTCCTGCCCGACGTTAAAAAGGTCGGCCTGCTCTACTGCACCGCCGAGTCCAACTCCGACGTCCAGATCAAGGCCGCCAAGAAGGAGCTCGACAAGCTGGGCCTCGAGTACACTGACTTCACCGTCTCGAGCTCCAACGAGATTCAGTCCGTCGTCGAGTCTGCCGTGGGCAAGGTCGACGCGCTGTACTCCCCCACCGACAACACCATCGCCGCGGGTGCCTCGCAGGTCGGCCAGATCTGCAAGGAAAACAAGCTTCCCTTCGTGACTGGCGAGGAGGGTATGTGCATGGCCGGCGGCCTGTTTACCCTCTCCATCAACTATGAGGACCTGGGCTACGCCGCGGGCGAGATGGCCGTTAAGATCCTGAAGGGCGAGGCCAAGCCCGAGGATATGCCGATCAAGCACCTCTCGAGCAAGGACCTGGTCGTCGTCAAGAACGACGAAATGGCCGAGGCCCTGGGCATCGACCTTTCCGCCCTGGACGCGTAATGCCATACGCGGCATGCGTCTAGAGCCCGTGCTCGCGCTTTAGCCGCGTTATTCAATATCTGAGCCACAGGGGCGGGCGCTGTAGACCGGCGTCCGCCCTGCTTGTTTCAGGTAAAACAAAACGTCTGTCCGTAACTCTTCTATGCATTGTTACCGCTATTATGGTGAATCACGTGTCCACCCTATCCTAGGAGGTATGAAGCATGCTCATTGCATTGCAGGGCGCCGTTTCGCAGGGCGTCCTCTGGGGCATTATGGTGCTTGGCGTGTTTATCACGTTCCGCCTGCTCGACATTCCCGATATGACCTGCGACGGCAGCTTTGCCCTCGGCGGCTGCGTCTGCGCTGTGCTCATCGTCAATAACAACGTCGACCCGCTGTTCGCCGTGCTGGCCGGTATGTGCGCCGGCGCCATCGCGGGCGCCGTCACGGGCATTTTGACCACCGTCTTTGAGATTCCTGCGATCCTCGCCGGAATCCTCACCCAGATCAGCCTGTGGTCCATCAACCTGCGCATCATGGGCAAGTCCAATACGCCCATTCTTGCCAAAGGCACCGTGTTCTCGGCCGTCAGCAATATGACCGGTCTGCCGCAGTCCACCGTTGCCATCATCTTGGGCATCCTGCTCGCCGTGGCTATCGTTGCCATCCTGTATTGGTTCTTTGGCACCGAGATCGGCTCGGCGCTGCGAGCCACCGGCAACAACGAGTACATGATCCGCGCTCTGGGCGTCAACACCAACTCCACCAAGATGATCGCCCTCGTGCTCTCCAACGCCCTCATCGGCCTTTCGGGCGCGCTCATCTGCCAGAGCCAAAAGTATGCCGACATTGGTATGGGCACCGGTGCCATCGTTATCGGTCTTGCCGCCATTGTTATCGGCGAGGTGCTCGGCCGTCTGCTTCCCGGCGGCCTCACGCAGTTTAGCGTCCGTCTTGCCTCCGCCGTCTTTGGCTCCGTGGTGTACTTCCTTATCCGCGCCATCGTGCTGCAGTTGGGCATGGACGCCAACGACATGAAGCTGCTCTCCGCCGTGATCGTCGCCGTGGCCCTGTGCGTGCCCGTGGTTTGGGAGCGCTATAAGCTCCGCAGCTCCTACACGAAGGGGGATGAGGCAGATGCTTAAGCTCTCGCACGTCAAGAAGACCTTTAACAAGGGCACCGTCACCGAGAAGCGCGCGCTCACCGGCGTCGACCTCACCCTGAATGACGGCGACTTTGTAACCGTGATCGGCGGCAATGGCGCCGGCAAGTCCACGCTGCTCAACATGATCGCCGGCGTGTACCCGCTCGATTCGGGCGTTATTGAGCTCGACGGCACCGATATCTCGCGCCTGAGCGAGTCGCAGCGCGCCAAGTACCTGGGCCGCGTGTTTCAGGACCCCATGCGCGGTACCGCTGCCGACATGCAGATCGCCGAGAACCTGGCCCTCGCCAAGCGTCGCGGCCAGCGTCGCGGCCTTTCGTGGGGCGTTACCAAGGCCGAGAAGGACGAGTACGTTGAGCTGCTCAAGCGCCTGGACCTTGGTCTGGACACACGCCTCAACGCCAAGGTCGGCCTGCTCTCGGGCGGCCAGCGCCAGGCACTCACCCTGCTGATGGCCACGCTCACCAGACCGCGCCTGCTGCTGCTCGACGAGCACACTGCGGCCCTCGACCCCAAGACGGCCTCTAAGGTGCTCAACCTGACCGAGGAGATCGTCGACGAGAACCACCTGACCACGCTCATGGTCACGCACAACATGAACGACGCCATCCGTCTGGGCAACCGTCTGATCATGATGCACGAGGGCCATGTGATCTACGACGTGGCGGGCGATGAGAAGAAGTCGCTCACCGTGGCCGACCTGCTGCAGAAATTCGAGGAGGTCTCGGGCGGCGAGCTCGCCAACGACCGCATGCTGCTAAGCTAAACCTACCAAAAAGGGACAGGTTTATTTTGGCAGGTTTTATCTGCGCAAACGTCAAAACCGCCGCTAAGGGACAAGCGCCCTTGCGGCGGTTTTCGCATATTATGTCGATAATCCGATATTCAACCAGACATTCTGGCTAAGGACTAAGGAAACTGCCATGAAAAGACCTCTTCCCCGTCTTGCTTGACCGCCGCACTCCTTACCGGCGTGCTCGCCGGCGCCCCAGCTTACGCCACCGCGACCGCCCCATCTCAAGTTATCGGCCCGTCCGATGTGATCGGACGGGCTTTTTGGTGGGTATCATGGTTGAATGATCATTAGGAGGTTTTCCCTACATGGAATTGTTTGAGCCGATTCTTCATTTCTTTGAGCAACGGTGGGTCCACAACATCATCTGGGCCGGCATCTTGGCAATAGGCACGGCAATCGCCACCAAAGTCGTTTCCAAGACGCTGCGCCACCTACTCAACCGCGACGATAACCCGCTTCCAGCATCGAGCATCTTCATCAACATCGCTCGCGCCGTCATCTGGATG